>CADEFJ010000008.1:53920-57651 GCA_902826575.1 uncultured Pseudomonadota bacterium
GTGAGGTCCGAGCCGGGCAAGGGCTCGAGCTTCATCATCACTGTTCCGCCTCGCGGACCAGGTCATTCGGCGCACTGAACCCGCTCGCCTGGCGGACAGCCGGCGCCGCGCCGCGGGCTAAAGCTTGCGCCGCCGGCGCCGATAACAGGGTAGGCGCATGCCCACCCCTGACAGGATCATTTCATGCCGAACCCGATCGCCTTGCCGGCCAGCCGCACCAGCGCGGTACACGACGCGCTCGCGATGTCGCTCGCGCAGTCGCTCGCGCAGGAGCTTGCGTCGGGCAAGGTCGAGCTGCCGGGCTTTCCGAATGTCGCGGCCCAGGTGCAACGTGTACTCGCCGACGAGGACGTCACGCCACTGCGCGTGGTGCGGGTGATCGGCGCCGAGCCGGTGCTGGCAGGCCGTGTGTTGCAGTGTGCGAACTCGGTGATTTTCAATCCGGGCGCAGTGGCGGTATCCGGCCTGCGCGCGGCGGTTGCGCGCGTGGGCCTCGACTTCGTGCGTACGCTGACGATCTCGTTCGCCGTCAACCAGTTGAAGTCCGCGCCGACCCTGCGCGCCATCGCGCCGCAACTCGATGCGCTGTGGCTGCGCAGCGTATCGGTGTCGACCCTGTGCTTCATCATCGCGCGCCGGTTCGCGCGCGCCAGTGCCGATGCGGCCTTCCTTGCGGGCCTGCTGCACGGCATCGGCGCGCTGTATATCCAGACCCGCGCGCTCGATCACCCCGAGCTCAGGGCCCGCCCCGAAAGCTATGCGCTGATCGAGCGCACCTGGGAAGCGCATATCGCACGCGCCCTGCTCGAAAGCTGGAAAGTGTCGGACGACATCGTGGATGCGGTCGGTGCGCTGTATCGCGTGGAGCGCGCCACGACCGGCCCGGCCGGCCTGCGCGAAGTATTGCGCGCCGGAGTGCTGATTGCCGGGCTGCAGTCCTCGCCGCACGAACTGCAGTTGGCGCTCGCGTCGAGCCACGCCTGCGCCCAACTCGGGTTGACGCCCGCGGTACATGAATCACTGGTCAGGGAATCCACTGCCGAGGTCGCTGCGCTGCGCAGCGTGCTCGGCTGCTGAGTCGTCGAGAGTCGAGGAGAGGGATTTGAAGAGCGCAAACGAGGTGACGGAAACGGTCCCGGCAGGAGCCGGGGCATTCGAGTTCGTGCAGGATCTGGCGCGTGAACTGTCGAGCGGGCGGATAGAGCTGCCCAGCTTTCCGGACGTGGCGATCCGCGTGCAACGCGTGCTCGCCGACGAAGACGTGCGGCCCGAATCGGTCGTGCGCATCGTCGGGTCGGAACCCGCGCTCGCGGCCTGGGTACTGCGGATGTCGAACTCCGCGGCGATGTCCTCCGGGCGACAGATCACCGACCTGCGTTCGGCCATCACCCGCCTCGGATTCAACGTGGTGCGCAGCGCGGCCGTGTCGTTCGCGATGTCGCAGCTGACACGCGCGGAAGACCTCAAGGGGCTCGAGGAAGAGCTCAAGCTGCTGTGGCGGCGCAGTACGCTGGTCGCCTCGATGAGCAGCGTGGTTGCGCGGCGCTTCAGCACAGTCAATCCCGATACCGCGATGCTGGCCGGTTTGCTGCACGGCATCGGCAGGCTCTACATCCTGGTTCGCTCGCGCAACTTTCCGTCGTTGTTCGCCGATGCATCGACCTACGGGCAGATCGTCAGCGACTGGCACGCCAATGTCGCCAAGGCGATCCTCGAGAACTGGGACATCGCCGAGGAAATCGTCGGCGCCGTGCACGAATACGAGCAGATCTATCGCGAGCACACCTCGTCGGCCGATCTGACCGATGTCCTCATCACGGCGGATCTGCTCGCGTCGTTCCACGAGTGGCCCGAGTCGCTCGAGCTCAACCTGCAGGGAGTGAGCGCCATCGATCGCTTGCAGCTCGATCGCGCGCGGCTCGAACACATCATCGTCGAATCGGGCGAGGACATCAGCGCCTTGCGCCAGGCACTCGGCGGCTGAACTGCGCTATCGTTGCGCGGATGAAAGTCCTGCTCGTCTGCCTCGGCAATATATGCCGTTCACCGACCGCCGAGGGCGTGCTCCGCACGCTCGCCGAACGCGAAGCGCCGCAGCTTGCGCTGCAGTTCGATTCGGCAGGCACGTCCGGCTATCACATCGGTGCGCCGCCCGACCCGCGCACCATGGCCGCCGCACAGCGGCGCGGTTATGACCTGTCGGCGCTGCGCGCACGCCGGGTGCGGCCGGACGATTTCACCAGCTTCGACCTGCTGCTCGCGATGGACGAGGACAATCTGGCGGACCTGCGTGCGCAGGCGCCGCGCAGCGCACAGCCGCGGCTGAAGATGTTCCTCGAGTTTGCCCCGGACCTCGGGCGGCTCGATGTCCCCGATCCCTACCAGGGCACCGCGCCCGACTTCGATCTCGTCGTGGATCTCGTCGAGCGCGGTGCGCGTGGATTACTCAGGGCACTTGCAACTCAATCATCGCGTTCGCTGCGGCCCGCCGGATCTGCCGGCGAATAACTCGCCGGGCGGGAAGACCAGACCAGTTGTGGCGCTCCCGGCGCGGCGGCGGGCGGCGGGGGCGGTGGTGAAGGGTCGGCCGTCCGCGCGGGCGCGGGCGCGAAATCGAACTCGCGATTGCGTTCGCCCGGGCTCGGCGCCTCGCCATTGCCAGGCTCGCTGCCGCCCGCTTCATGCGACGACTCCACGCCCGACCCGGCATCGCCGGCCGGTGCGGCCGAGACGTCCCGATCACCACGATCGCGACCGCCGCGGCGACCGCGACGCCCGCGACGTCGTGGCCGACGCTCGCCACGCTCTTCGTTATCGGTGGGCGGAGCGCCGTTCGGAGCTTGCTCCGTGCCGGTCTGGCCTTCGCTTGCGACCACTGCGGCGGCTGCGCCCGCGGCCATCACCTCTGCGGTCGCATCCGCCGCAGCTGCCTCGCGCTCCCGGCGGGGCTGGCGTTCACGTTGCGCGTCACGGTCACGCTGGCGTTGCGCTTCACGTTGCGGGTCACGTTGCGCCTCACGGTGTCCATCGCGCTGGCCATCACGCTGGCCGTCGCGCGCACCGCTGCGCTGGCCGTCGCGGGGCGGGCGCTGTCCGTCGCGGCGCGAGCCACTTTCGCCGGAACGGGCGCGCTGCGGCGAGCCATCACGGCCACCGCGCTCACCGCGCTGGTGCCGCGGATGATCGCCCCGGTCGCCGCGCTCGCCGCGGCGATGCCGGTCGCGACCGCCGCGATCGCGCTGGCCGCCGTCACGCCGCGCCTGGTCATGGGCCGCGCGCGCGGGCGCTTCGGGCGCCGGAGCCGCTGCAGTGGCATCGCCACTGAGCCACTGGCGCAAGCGTCCCCAGAATCCGCTGGCCGGCGCCTGGGCGGCCACGGGCGCAGCAACCTGCGTCGTTGCCGCAGCGACCGGCGCCACGACGATTGGCGCCGCCGTGTCCGGCTGGAATGCCGGCACGGCGGCGGGTTCCTGCGCCTTCTGCTGACCGGTGGTCGGATCGGGCAGGGCAGGCGGTGTCGGCATCTTGTAGGAGGCCCTGCGGAACTCCCCCTGCTCGACTTCATCGTGCCGCAGCCGGCGAATGGTGTACTCGGGGGTCTTGATGTTGGTGTTCGGGACCAGCACGAGATCGACGTCGCTCTTGTCCTCGAGCGTGCGCAGCCAGTCGCGCTTCTCGTTCACGAGGTAGGTCGCCACGTCGACCGGCACCTCGACGATGACGCGCGCAGT
>CADEFJ010000009.1 GCA_902826575.1 uncultured Pseudomonadota bacterium
CGCCGCGATCAGCATGCCGACCACGAATGCGCCGATGCCCGCATAGGCCACCCGATACTCGCCGAAGCGCGGCACCAGCACGCGCACGAGTCCGCCCTGCATGATCACCGGGATGAACGACAGCGCGAGCAGCAGCAGCCCCACCGTGCGCGGTCCGTATCCGAAACGCGCCAGCGCCCAGAGCGCGAAGATCGACTCGAATATTGCCTGCGCAATCGCGACCAGCAACGCTGCAAGCGTGACATAGCGCAGCGCGGGAATCTGCGTGAGCAACTGGAGCGGCGCACGGCGCGGCGTCGCGTCACGCGCGGCCAGTGCGCGATGTTCCGCCGTATGGCTTTCGGGCAGGAGCCACGCGACCAGCATGATCGCCAGCATGCTCAGCGCCATCGAGGCGAGGGCGGGGCGCACGAAGCTCGCAGTGGCGATATCCTCACCGGCCAGCACGCCACCGATCGCGGGCCCCAGCATGAAGCCGATGCCAATGGCCGCGCCCACGGTGCCGAGCGCCTTGGCGCGATCCTTGTCGGTGCTGATATCGGACGCGTACGCCATGGCCGCGGAAATGTTCCCGGCCATGAACCCGCCGAGGATGCGCGAGACGAGAATCCACTCGATGCTCGGCGCAAAGCCAAGGATCAGGTACGAGACACAGGCTCCGGCGAACGTGTACATCAGGATCGGCCGGCGACCGAAGCGATCGCTGAGCCGGCCCCACAGCGGCGCGGAAATCAGCTGGCACAACGCATGCGTGCCGAGGATCGCGGTGATCAGCGCGGGCGAGGCATCGAAGCGCGTCCCCATGTACGGGATCAGCGGCACGATCACGCCGAAACCGAGCACATCGATCACGCAGACGATGAACAACGTCAGCAGGGGCTTCAAGCTGGAACTCCAGTCAGTGTGCTGGCACGAAAATGGACGGATCGGGCGCGTCCCCGTCCGCCTCGACCGCGCGAGGTCGGTCGATCGCACCGCGCATCACGGCGTCGAGAATTGTCGCATCGATCGACGCCTCGTCACCGCCTGCCTGTGCGCCTGTCCGCAGCACGACGAGCCGCAGCGCCGGAACGACCCACAGGCACGCGCCATTCGCGCCCGGCAGACGCCAGGCGCCGCGATGGGGCGCCGCGCCCGACGCATCATCCTCCGCCACGGCGTGGCGCAAGAGCAGCGGCTGCACCCAGCCGGGCGGGACGATCTGCTCACCCTGGTAGACGCCGTCGTTCGCCAGCGTTTCGCCGATCCGGATCCAGTCGCCCTGCGCCGCCACCAGCTCCGGCGCAAGCACGGCATCCGCCGCGCCGATCGGCCGCCACAGTCGCTTTGACAGGTACGCGGCAAAGCTTGTGCCCGCGGCCTGCTCGATCGCTTCGCGGGAAGGCACGCTGGCGGTATCGATCGGCCTGCGATCGTTCACGAGGGCGCCGGCCAGCAGGTCGTCGATGACCCCTTGCCACGCCCCGGCGGCGAGTGGCGTCGCGAAGTCCGTATCGTGCCAATAACGCTCCAACAGCAAATGGCCGTTGCGCGCGATCAGCAGC
Source organism: uncultured Pseudomonadota bacterium (assembly GCA_902826575.1). Taxonomy (GTDB): domain Bacteria; phylum Pseudomonadota; class Gammaproteobacteria; order Steroidobacterales; family Steroidobacteraceae; genus CADEFQ01. Next base: position 1,545 of record CADEFJ010000009.1, read on the forward strand.
GCATCGCTGGCCGCGTTGCGCGCGAGGATGGCCGCGGCCTCGAGTGCAGCCGACTCGATGTTCGCATCCTGCGGCGCCAGGGGCGGCAAGGCCGGCATGTTGCCGCCCGCGACGGGAATCCCGACGGGTGGCGGCTCATGTCGGGCGCAGGCGCCCAGCACCAGGGCGACAATTGTCGCAGCGACTCGCCCGCTTGCCCGTCTCGTCATGTCCGCCTCGCCCCCTGGTAGAGGATCCTGCCGCCGCCCATTTCAAGTTCCTGCGTCGCGATGTCGGGCCATTCGTCCCGATGATGGGTCGCAATGACGATCGCGGCACCCGCCGCGGCGCGACGCTCGAGCCGGCGCAGCAGATCTGCCCGGGTGCGGGGATCGAGGCCCGAGAAGGGCTCATCGAGCAACAGCAGGTCCGCGCGCCCGACTGCCGCGCGAGCAAACAGCACGCGCCGCGCCTGGCCGTATGACAACTCGGCGAGCGGGCGTGCGGCAAACTTCGCGAGACCGAATTCCCGCATCACGGCGTCGGCTGCCGCGCACTCGCGCGCCGTGGCGCGCCCGTCGAGTCCGATGCTCGCCCGCAGGCCCGACTGCACCACCTCGGCGACAGTCAGGTGCATGGGGTGATCGGCCTGCAAGTGCGGCGCAACCAGGCCGGCGCGCATCTTGAAGGCCTCGAGTGCAATCCCCGGCTCCATGCCGTCGCGATACACCGTGCCACCGCTCGCGACGCCAAAATCACCATACAGCGTGCGCAGCAGGGTCGTCTTGCCGGAGCCATTGCCGCCATGCACGACCCAGCATTCCCCGGCGCGCACCTCGAAGTCGATGTCCTGCAGCACCTGCACACCGTCGAGATAGACATCGGCCTGCGTGAGCCGAGCGAGTGCGCGGCCGGCGCGCCGCTGCGGCTGTCGACGGCGCTTTGCGCCGCCCGACCCGAACCATTGCTCGAGCGGCGCGCGCGCGATCCTGCCTCGATAGACGATCCGGCCGCGATCGAGCACCAGTGCATGCGTGGCCGCGCGCGGGATGTCCGAGCGTCGGTGCGCTGCGAGCACCCACGGCCGGCGCGAGCGCGCCGTGCCTTCGAGCCACGAACTCACCCGCTGGCGGAAATCCGCATCGAGGCCGGTGAACAGCTCATCGAGCAGCAGCAACCGCGGTCGCGCCGCAAGGGCCCGGGCGATCAGCGCGAGGCGCCGCTCGCCATACGACAACGACAGGAAAGAACGGCGCGACAGGCGCCCGATGCCCAGCGTCGCAAGCGCCGCGCGAACGGCCCGGCGCGCAGTGGCGTCGACGCGATCGAGCAGTACATCGGTGCGGAAGTGCCCCGTGGCCACGACGCGCTCGACGGTCATGTCCCAGCCATAGCGCTGGTACTTGTCCTGTCGCTCGGGTCCGAGGTAAGCGATCTCGGCGAGCACGTCCTGCGGCGTGCGATGCAGCTCACCGGCGCAGCGATAGCGGCGGCGCTCCCGTCCGGTGGGCTTCGGCCACACAGCACCCGCCACGAGCTTCAACAGCTGCGTCTTGCCGGCACCGTTCGCACCGAACAGCAGCCAGCGCTCGCCGGGACGGATGGTCCAGCGTATGTCACGCAGCACCGCGCGCCCGCCACGATCGAGATCGATGTGCGCGAGCTCAACGGCGATGTAACGCGACGCCTGTCGCGAGGCGTCAGGCGGCACGCCAGTGCTCCCCCTCGCGCGCGGCGCGGCCGTCGCGCGCGAGCTTGATCAGGTGCGCCTCGAGCGTCATGCGCGCGAACCGGTGCCGATCCGCCGGCACGTCGGCATACACCGGCACCAGCAACTCATCCAGCGTCGCGCGCTCGCGCGCCGCGAGCGCTGCATGCACTTTGTGCTCGCGCGCCAGCCGATGTGCGATCAGCGCGTCGATCACCTTCGGCGGCTCGCCCATCACGCGCCCGTGGCCGGGTGCGATGGCGCGTGGCGCGTAGTCCTTGAGTCGCGCGAGCGCGGCGAGGTAAGCGCTCATGTCGCCATCCGGCACGAGGATCACCGGCGTCACGCCCTCGAGGATGTGATCGCCCGAGAACAGCAGCCGCTCGCCCTCGAGCAGCCAGCACACATGATTCGATGCATGCCCCGGGGTCTCGATCGCCCGCAGCTGCAGGGCGCCGACCGCGAATAACTCGTCACGCACGGGCTCGACGTCGGCGACGAACGTCTGATCCTGCAACCCGTCGCGCGGCGGCGCGCGCCCGATCACGCGCGCCCCGGTGATCGCCTTGAGCGCCTGCGCCGCCGGCGAGTGGTCACGATGGGTATGGGTGACGAAAATCGCCTCGAGATGCGGAGCGGCTGTGAGGATCGCTTCGATATGCGCCGGCACGGCCGGACCGGGATCGAGTACGGCCACGGGCGGGTCGCCGAGCAGCCAGGTGTTGGTGCCCGGTCCCGTCATCATCGAAGCATTGGGCGCGAGCACCCGGTGCACGCCCGGCGCGATCGATTCCGCACGACCGGGAACGATGGACATCCAGGCAAGGATAGCGGCCCCGCGCCCGGGTTGCGATACTGCGCGCATGGCATTCGCGGGCAAGTCGATAGTCCTGACCGGTGCCTCCGAAGGCATCGGACGCGCACTCGCGCTGTCACTGGCACGCGATCGCGCCACGCTGGTACTCGCCGCGCGCAACGCGCAGCGCCTGGAATCACTCGCCGCCGAGTGCCGTGCGCTCGGCGCCACGGTGCACACGGTGCCGGCCGACCTGACCGATCGCGCGGCCTGCGAGGCGCTGATCGCAACGACGCTCGAGTGCTGCGGCGCGCTCGACGTACTCGTCAACAACGCCGGCGGCACCATGTGGAGCCGCTTCGATGCGCTGTCGGACCTCGCGATCTTCGAGGACCTCATGCGACTCAACTACTACAGCAACGTGTGGCTGACTGCCGCGGCGCTGCCGGCGCTCAAGCGCTCGCGCGGCCTGCTGGTCGCGGTGGCAAGCGTCGCGGGACTCACCGGCGTGCCGGAGCGCACGGCGTACGCGGCCAGCAAGCATGCGGTGGTGGGCTTCTTTGAATCACTGCGCATCGAGCTCGCAGGCAGCGGCGTCGATGTGACCATCATCGCCCCTGACTTCGTGCTGAGCGAGATCCACAGGCGCGCGATCGGTCCCGACGGCAAGGCGCTCGGCACGAGCCCGCTGCAGCGCGCGCGCATCATGACAGCCGAGGAATGCGCGCGGCTCACGCACCGGGCGATGGCGCGGCGCAAGCGGCTGCTGATCACCTCGCTACGCGGTCGGGCGGGTCGCGTCCTGAAGATTCTCGCCCCGCGCCTGATCGACCGCGTTGCGCTGCGCGCCATCCGCGACCGGCACTGACGCGCCCGGCGGCGGGCACACGCGCACGGCATTGCGCCCGGCGCGTTTGGCGGCATACAAGGCCTCATCGGCTCGCTGCAGCATCGTGCTCGGCGTATCGCCAGGCACCGAAACGGTGACCCCGATGCTGACCGTGATATTGCGCCCCACGGGGCAGATGTGCGCGAGATCGACCGCGGCGACACATTCGCGCATGCGCTCGGCGGTTACCCGCCCTTCGGCAAGAGTCGTGTCGGGCAGCACGATCAGGAACTCCTCGCCACCGAGCCGGCCGAAGAAGCCCGGCTCGCGCAGCGCATCGCGCACCGCTCCCGCCATGATCTTCAGCACTTCGTCGCCGGTCGGATGCCCATAGCGGTCGTTGATGCCCTTGAAGTGGTCGATGTCGGTGATCAGGATCGTGCAGGGCCCGGCCCCTTCACGCGTCAGCGCCGTTGCGAGGCTCCCGAGCACCGCACGCCGGTTCGGCGCACCGGTCAGTTCGTCCGTCAGCGCCAGCGCGCGCATGCGCAGCGTCGAGCGGCGCTGGTGGATCGCAAGTGTGACGAGCAGCAGCAGCAGCAACACGCCCAGTGCGATCACGACGGCCTGCAGCCGGCGCACCGCACGGCTTTGCTCGAGGGCCAGTTCGGTGGCGCGGTTGTCGCGCAGCAGGATGGCGTTCTCGGCTTCAGTCGCCGCCGTATCGAATTCCACCCGCAGGGTCGCGAAGCGCTGGTCGATCTGGTTGCGCAACAAGCGCTCGTTGACCTGCTTGGCGAGGGCGAGCTGCGTATAGCCGCTGCGCCAATCGCCGCGCTCGGCTTCGATCGCCGCGAGTTCCGAATAGCCCGCCACCAGCTCGCCGCGCGCCTCGCCGCTCCTGAACACCTCGATGGCGGCGCGCAGCGCGGCGGCGCCCTCCTCGAGCCTGCCCAGGCCGTGCAGCGCCACGCCGCGCGCAAGGTCGATCTGCGCGCCGAGGCGCGCATCGGGCGTCTCGGCCTGCAGTGACGCAGCCTGCGCCAGCGTGTCGAGTGCCGTGCGCCAGTTGCCGGCACCGTTCTCGACTGCCGCGAGGCCTCGCAGCGCGTAGGCCTGGCCGCGCGCGTAACGGATCTCGCGGTTGATGGCGAGCGATTCGGTGAACGCACGGCGCGCTTCCGGCCACTCCTGCAGGTATTCGTGCGCGCGGCCGAGGTTGTGCAGCGTGACGGCCTGCTCGCGGAGCATGTGCGCGGCGCGCTGTCCCTCGAGCGCCGAACGGTAGATGTCGCGCGCCTGCGCATAGTCACCCATGCGGTTGTAGAGGATCGCGATGCCGTTCATGGCGGTGATCGCGTGGTGGCGCATGCCGAGCGCGTCGTACAGTCCCTGGGCGCGCCGCAAGTCCGCAAGACCCAGCGCGTACTCGCCCTGCAGGCCGAGCACATAGCCGCGCGATACCAGCGCACCGGCCATCATCTCGTCGTCGCGCGCCTCGTCGGCGACCCGGACGGCCTGCTCATAGTAGGCCAGCGCCTGGGAATTGTTGGCGAGCGTCTCGTACATTTCGCCCTGGCACACCAGCATGCCGGCGCGCAGCCCGCGACGCTGGGCGCGCGGCAACAGGTTCTCGATCGTGGCGACCTCGGCGTCGAGCATTGCCTGGTCGCGCTCCGAGTAGTAATCGCACAGGAGCAGGCGGGCGCGGATCTCGAGGTCGACGTCGGGGCGCTTGCGCAGTTCGACGAGCGCAGCCTGGGCATCCTGCAGGCTGCGGTCGGGTGCGGAGCGCATGGCCTCGGCGCCGCGCTCGATCAGCACCTCGGCTGGATGCGGGGTCGCGGCAGCGAATGCCGCAGACGCCAGTGCGCACGCGAACACCATCGCGGCTGCGGTCGAGGTGGCGACCCCCATGATTTCCCGGTACCTCAAGGGCACGAATGTATCGCAAGTCCGGGGGGCGCGTCGGCCGACTGCGACACACCCGCTTATGGCAAATGCACGCCACAGCCTGGGTTACCATCGGGCCCATGCAGATCGGCATGATTGGCCTCGGCCGCATGGGCGGCAACATGTCCCGGCGACTCGCCCGGCGCGGCATTGCGGTCACCGGCTTCAGCCTCGATGCCGCGGCAGCATCGGGGTTCGCCGGCGAGGCCCGGATCAGCATTACCAGCCGGCTCGACCATCTGCTTGCCGCCCTGCCCGCACCGCGGATCGTGTGGCTGATGGTGCCCGCGGGGGACGCGACCGAGCAGAACGTCAGCGAGCTCGCCACGCGGCTCGCGGCCGGCGACATCGTCGTCGACGGTGGCAATGCGCTCTATCGCGATTCACAACGGCGCGCGGCAACGCTTGCGAAGCACGGCATCGGCTTCCTCGATGCGGGAGTGTCGGGTGGCGTCTGGGGACTCGACGAAGGCTATGGCCTGATGATCGGCGGCGAGCGTGCGCACTTCGAGGCGATCCTGCCGCTCGTGCGCGCGCTGGCACCCGCGCCCGATCGCGGCTGGGTGTACTGCGGGCCGAGTGGCGCGGGTCATTTCACCAAAATGATCCACAACGGGATCGAATACGGCCTGATGCAGGCTTATGCCGAAGGCTTCGCGCTGCTGGCTGCGCGCAAGGACCTCGATCTGCCGCTCGGCGAGATTGCCGAGGCTTGGCGCCATGGCACCGTGATCCGCTCGTGGCTGCTCGATCTCACCGCAGGTGTGCTCGGCAATCCGGCAGCGCTCGTGCAGGTCGGTGCGCGCATTGCCGACTCCGGCGAGGGCCGCTGGACCGCGCACGAGGCGATCGACCTCGGCATACCCGCGCCGGTGATCAGCGCGGCATTGATGGCGCGCTTCGCCTCACAGGGCGCTGACGATTTCGGGGCGCGCCTGCTCGCGCTGGTGCGCAATGCCTTCGGCGGCCACGCGCTGCCGCCTAAGGCGCCGCCGCCGGATCCGTGAAGCAGGTGGCGCGCTCCCGCGCCACGCGGCTCGCCGGAATCGACTGATCCGCGGCAAACAGCCGCGCCACCGCCGGCTGGCGCGCCGCGCCGAGCGCGAGCCACACCACGCAGCGTGCACGATCGAGCGCCGGACGAGTCAGCGTGAGGCGTGCGATGCCCTCGCGCGGCTGGCTCACGCCCACCTCGCGACCGGTCTCATCGAGCAGCGGATCGCCCGCGAACAGCGAGGCCGTGTGGCCGTCGTCGCCGATCCCGAGTTGCACGACGTCGAGCACCGGTGGATCGCCGCAGGTCCGCGTGAGCGTTACGGCGTAGTGCGCCGCGGCGAGTTCCGGATCCTGCATCTCGACCGGCATCGGATGGCGCTGCGCCATCGGAACGCGCGCGGCGAGCGGCGTCGCCAGCAGACGCTTCCAGTTGCGTGCGTCGTCGGCGGCTGGAACGATACGTTCATCGACCTGCAACAGATGCACGGCACCCCAATCGAGCACGCTCCCGGCGAGGCGCCCGAACATGCGCCAGGGTGTGGTTCCGCCGCTCACCGCGAGCGTGGCGCGTCCGCGGGCCGCGATCGCCTCACGCAGGCGCGCGGCGATGAACTCCGCCGCCGCTTGCTCGGTGGTCGCGACATCCTCGCCGGTGACCCATTCCATGCGCTCAGCAGCCCTTGCCGGGATCGACCCAGCCGCCGATGTCGGCCGCCATCGCGTCAGCCGCGGCGGGGCCCCAGCTGCCCTGCGCATAGGCTTGCGGGGCACCCCCGGCACCCGCGATGACGTGATCGACAATGCGCCACGCGGCCTCGATCGAATCCTGGCGCGCGAACAGCGACGGATCGCCGCGCAGCGCGTCACCGATCAGGCGCTCGTAGGCGCTCATCGCGCCGGTATCCGCATCGCACATCAGCAACTCCTCGTCCTCGCCACGCATCTGCTCACCCGGCGCCTTCGTGCGTACGCCGAGGCCGATCGAAACACGGTCCGGGCCGAGCCGGAAACGCAAGTGATTCGGATCGTGGGGCGCGGCGTCGAACAGCTGGGGTTCCGCCGCGCGCAACCGCACACTCACCTGCGTTGCGGTGAGCGCCATGCCCTTGCCCGCGCGCACGAGAAACGGCACGCCGCGCCAGCGCGGCGTATCGATCCCGAAACGCAGCGCCACATAGGTCTCGACAGTCGAAGTCTTCGCGACGTCCTGCTCGTCACGGTAACCCGCATACTGCCCGCGCACGATGCGCGTGGCATCGAGCGGCGCGATGGCCTCGAGCACCCTGACTTTCTCGTCGCGTAGCGCATCGCTGTCGTAATGCGCCGGCGGCTCCATCGCGAGCAGCGTCACGACCTGCAGCAGGTGGTTCTGCACGACGTCACGGACCGCACCGAGTTCCTCGTAGAGTCGACCGCGCCCCTCGACGCCGAATGCTTCGGCCATCGTCAGCTGCACGCTCGCGACATGGTCGCGATTCCAGATCGGCTCGAGGAAGCGGTTCGCGAAGCGGAAATAGAGCAGGTTCTGCACCGGCTCCTTGCCGAGGAAATGATCGATGCGGAAAATGCGCGGCTCGTCGAACACCTGCGCCAGGTGGCGGTTCAGGGCCTGCGCCGTGGCAAGATCGCGGCCGAGCGGCTTCTCGACGACGACCCTGGCCGCCCCGCCCGCGCAACCCGATGCACCCAGGTGCGCGACCACCTCGCCGAACAGGCTCGGCGGAATCGCCAGATAGAAAAGCGGCGCGCGCGCGCCGTCGAGTGCTTCCTTCAGCCCTTCGAATGTGGCTGCATCCCGATAATCGCCGGCTACATACCGGATGCGCGCCGCGAGCGCCTTGGCCGCCGCGTCGTCGTAGCCTTCCCCCTGCGCACGCAAGCTCGCGCAGACGCGCTCGCTCAGCCGGTCGGGGGTCCACTCCTCGCGCGCAACGCCGAGCACGCGCCCGTTGAATCGCCCGCGGTGCGCAAGGCCCGCTATCGCCGGGATGATCTTCTTGAACGCCAGATCGCCGGTGAGGCCGAAGATGACGAGCGCGTCGGAGGTCATCGTGTGAGGGTCCGTCATGGACGCCAGTCTAACGGCCATTCCCCGCCATGGGCGCAAGGAGGATAGTGTTCGCACGGCGCCCCTGTCACGGCTGTGGTGAGTGCGATCGGCGGACTCCAGGAGCGCACAGGCGCACCCATGGATTCGCGATACACTGGCTGACATCGCAGTGCCGGACACGTCCCGATGGAGTTCAAGGACTACTACGCGACGATGGGCGTCCCGCGCGACGCCACGCCCGCGCAGATCAAGCAGGCCTATCGGAAACTCGCGCGGCGGTATCACCCGGATGTGAGCAAGGAGCCAGACGCCGAGGCGCGTTTCAAGGAAGTCGGCGAGGCCTACGAGGTGCTGCGCGATCCGGACAAGCGTGCCGCCTACGACCAGCTCGGCAGTGGCCCGCGCCCGGGGGAACAATTCCGTCCGCCACCCGACTGGGGTGCGGGATTCGATTTCCGCCATGACGCGAGGCAGGCGGGCGGCGAGGGGCCAGGCTTCGCATTCGAGGGTGATCCCAGTGAGTTCTTCGAGGCCTTGTTCGGCCGCGCCGGCGGCGCGCAGGGGCGGGCACACCGCGCGCGCGAACGGGGCGCGGATCATCATGCGCGCGTCATCATCGATCTCGCCGCGTCGCTCGAGGGCGGCACGCGCACGCTGACGGTGGGCGGGCGCACCCTCAACGTCAAGATTCCAAAGGGCATCCAGGCCGGCCAGCACATCCGGCTTGCCGGACAAGGAGAGCAACTGCCCGGTGAGGCCAGGGCCGGTGACCTCCTGCTCGAGGTGAGCTTTGCGCCGCACCCCCTGTTCCGGCCCGAGGGTCGCGACCTGCATTTCGATCTGCCCATCGCACCTTGGGAGGCCGCGCTCGGTGCCTCGGTGGCGGTACCGACGCCCGAAGGTCCGGTGTCGCTGCAGGTGCCACCGGGCTCCCGGGCCGGCACGCGCCTGCGCCTGCGCGGCCGGGGCTTGCCCGCGCGTCCGCCCGGCGATCTTTATGCCACGCTGCAGATCGCGCTGCCGCCAGCCGACACTCCAGCGACACGCGCGGCCTATGAGGCCTTCGCGGCCGCGACGCCGTTCAACCCCAGATCTTCCCTTGGAGCAGGATCATGACCATGCAGAGCCTGTCGGTGACCCTGGGCCGCATCGTCGAGGAAGAGGAAGCCCTGAACGTGGATGAGCTCAGTCGTCTCTGTGCAGTCGAGCAATCGTTCATCCTCGAGTTGGTGCAGGAGGGTGTGCTCGAATCCCAGGGCGCCGCCGAGTCGCGCTTCGTGGGACGCTCGCTGCGCCGGGCGCGACTCGCGGTGAGGCTGCGGCGCGATCTCGGCATCAACGTCGCCGGCGCGGCCCTGGCCATCGAACTGCTGGAACGCATCGAGACGCTCGAACGGTACCAGGACAGCTTCCCCGGAGGTGCAAGATGATCACCGATACCCAGTCCGGCACGAACATCAACGAAGTGGCCGACGGCATCTACCGGATCAATACGCCGGTCGCCATTCCGGGCGGCCCGGGCAAGTTCAATTTCAATCAGTACCTGATCGTGGACGATGCGCCGATGTTGTTCCACACCGGCCAGCGACAGTTGTTTGCGCTGGTGCAGGCAGCGATGAATACCGTGCTGCCCGTCGATCGCCTGCGATTTATCGGGCTTTCGCATTTCGAGGCCGACGAGTGCGGGGCGCTGAATTTGTTCCTGGCCGCAGCGCCGCAGGCCGCGCCTGTCTGCGGCCAGGTGGCTGCCATGGTCGCCATCAACGATTTTGCCGAGCGCGCGCCGCGCATCCTCGCGGACGGCGAAAGCCTGTCACTCGGTCGCCACGTGATGCGCTGGTTCGACACGCCGCACACCCCGCATTCCTGGGAGTGTGGCCTCGCGATGGACATGACGACCCGCACATTCTTCTGCGGCGACCTGTTCACGCAAGGCGGCGCCGGCGAAGTGGCGATCACCGAGTCCGACATCCTCGGACCCAGCGAGAGCTTCCGCGTGGCGATGGACTACTATGCGCATTCACCGCAAACGGGCGCGATCCTGGAACGCCTCGCCGGCGAGCAACCGACGACGCTCGCCTGCATGCACGGCAGCGCGTGGCGCGGCGACGGCGCGAAATTGCTGCGCGCGCTGTCCGCATCCCTGGCTTGAGCGGCCCGGAAACACTGGAGGTACGTCATGACCAGCGAGAAGACATACGACGGGGGCTGCTTCTGCGGCGCAGTGCAGTTCACGGTGACCGGCGAGCCGGCCGCGATGGGCTACTGCCACTGCGACTCGTGTCGCCATTGGTCGGCCGGACCGGTCAACGCCTTCACGCTCTGGGCGCCGGCTGCGCTGCGGATCACACGCGGCGCCGACGGCATCGGCGCGTACAACAAGACGCCGGCCAGCATTCGCAAATGGTGCAAGAACTGCGGCGGGCACCTGTTCACCGAGCACCCGCAATGGAACCTCGTGGATGTCTATGCAGCCCTGATTCCCGGCTTTCCGTACCAGGCCGGCGTCCACGTCCACTATCAAGAGACGCGCCTGCCGATGAAGGATGGCCTGCCCAAGTTCAAGGACATCCCGGCGGAGATGGGTGGCTCAGGGGCCCTGCTCGCCGAATAGCTGGCGCGCCCGGAGAGATTCGAACTCCCGACCCTCAGGTTCGAAGCCTGATGCTCTATCCGGCTGAGCTACGGGCGCGAGACGCGCAATATGCCTATCGCGCGCAATGGAGTCACGCGTCGCGTGCCGACGCATCGCGGGGCAGGAAGCGGAAGCGGCACACGTGGCCGCCCTTCGCCATGCATTCGTGCAGCTCGACTTTCTTGCCGGTGTAGCTCGTCATCAATGCGAGATCGAACTGGCAGACTGCGCTGTTCTGCATCGCGAGCGCGTGGAATACGCAGTTGTCGGCTTCGATCGTCGGCGCGCCGCCGACATCGCGGACCTTGCGCGCGTCATAGCCGAGCTGGTCCATGAGCGTCGAGAGGTCCTCGACCTTGTCGTGCCCGCTCGCGCCCGTAAGCGCTGGCGCTGGCGCGGGCAGTTGCGCGACAACGGTTGCGGCAATGCGTCCGAGGCGCGTGCGCAGGCCCGCCGTCCCATGTTCCTGCGCAATGGCTTCGACGAGCAGGCGGGCGAACCAGGAGTAACGCCGGGGAAAGACTTCGCGGCCAGCCTCGGTGAGCACGTGCAGACGCACGGGCCGCCCGCCGGTTTCGCGCTCCGCGCCCGGCTCGACGAGCCCGTCGCGCATAAGCGCGGCCAGGTGCTGGCGCACCGCAGTACGCGTGACGCCGAGCGCCTGAACCAGTTCGTCGACCGAGGCGCCCGCCTTGTTCCTGAGCAGGTGCCGTAACAGGCGACGGCGGCGATCACCGAAGAGTTCATCCATGCTTTTGGCATATTAGTATTTCTTTAGTGTTTTTGCGAGCGTAAAACATGGATTCATCAACCAACCCGGAGAGTACCCATGAAAGCGCTACTGCCCACCCTGCTCGCCACCGCACTTGCGACTGCCGTGCCTGGCCTCGCCAGCGCATCCACGCAGCACGCCAGCGCTGCCGCGACCGCGGCCGCGACCGCCACCACGGCAACTACCCCTGCCGCCGCCACCGTACCTGTCAAGGTCGCCGCGACCCGCAACGCGCTGCGCGACCTGTGGATCGGCCACGTCTTCTGGGTGCGCAACGTCGTCGTCGCCCGTTATGACGACAACAGCGCCGCCGCCAGGGCTGCCGAGGCGCAGGTGGTCGCGAACGCCAAGGCCATCGCCGGTGCGATCGAGCCGTTCTATGGCAAGGCCGCCTCCGACAAGCTGTTCGGTCTGCTCGCTGGCCACTGGGGCGCGATCAGTGACCACATCGACGCCACGAAGAAGGGCTCGAAGGCCGGCCAGGACGCCGCGACCGCGAAGCTCCTCGCCAACGCGAACGAGATCGCCGATTTCCTCGCCGGCGCCAATCCCAACTGGCCGGTGGGTACCTTGCGGGGGCTTCTTTCGGCGCACGGCGCGCACCACATCCAGCAGGACCAGCAGCTGCACGACGGTCAGTACGACGCCGAGGCGCGCAACTGGGCGGCGATGTCGGCGCACATGTACGTGATCGCCGACGCGTTGGCCGACGGGCTCGCGGCGCAGTTCCCCGACAAATTCCGCTGAGCGCAACCCTGCGCGCCTATACTGGCCGGCAAGATCGGCCATCCAGGCCGGCAGGGGAAAACATGAACAAGGGAACTGTCATGGCGGCGGCGATGGCGTCGCTCGTCTCGGGATGGCTGTCCGGCGCAGCGCTCGCGCAGGACAAGCCTCCCGAGACGTTCATTTACTCCACCTACTTCAAGTGTGACGTGGCCCGGCAGGAGCGCGCCGACGAGATCATGAAGGAACTGCAGAAGCCACTTTGGGACGCTGCGGTCGACGACGGAACCGTGGCCTCCTGGGGCTGGCTCGTCCACCACACGGGCGGTGGATGGCGTCGTGCGCAGTACTTCGGCGCAAGCAGCCTCGAGGCGCTGCTGGCGGCGCAGAAAAAACTCGGCGACCAGGCCGACGCGAAGAACAGCAAGCTCGGGGCCGAGTTCGCCGCGATCTGCAATGCGCACGACGACTACATCTGGAGGGCCGTCGCGGGCAAGGGCAACGAGGGGTCGCGTGGCGGTGCAAGCTTCTCGGTGTACTACACCTGCGACCAGAGCCGCGAGGATGAGGTGGATGCGCTCGTCAAACAGGTATTCGCGCCGATGTATGACCAGCTCGTCCAGGACGGCACACTGAAGTCCTGGGGCTGGAATGAGCACATCGTCGGCGCGCAGTATCGCCGGCTCTCGACGATCACCACGGCCGACGTGCCCTCGCTGCTGAAGGCACGCACTGCGGTGGTCGAGGCACTTCAGAAGAACCCGCTGTCGCGCAGTTTCGACGCGCTGTGCGGGTCGCACGCCGACTACATCTGGGAGATCGGCGCCGAAAGGCCCTGAGGTGCGCCAACGGGAATGGCCGCTGAACCCAGCCTGAACGCGGCAAATGTGGCCTCGGGGGGGAGGCAGGCCCTAATATAGGGCCTGCCCTCCTACTCCGACCCGAGGATGTCATCCATGAAGCTGTTGATTGCCGCCGCAACACTCGCCCTTGCCGTCATCGGCGGACCCGTCTACGCGGCCTGCACCTATCCGACGAGCCCGGACAAGATACCAAACGGCGCCACCGCGTCGATGGAAGACATGCTCGCAGCCAAGAAGCAGGTGGAGCAGTACAACAAGGATATGAACGCCTACATGTCGTGCATCAAGCTAGAGTACGACTCTCAGGTCGCGAGCAACGACGGCACGCTCACCGCCGAGCAAAAGGCGGAACTCGAGAAGCGCCAGGTGCAGAAGCACAACGCCGCGGTCGACGAGCTCGAAGCTGTCGCCGGTCGCTTCAACGAGCAGGTCAAGGCTTACAAGGCCGCAAACGCCAAGTAACACCCGCATTGCGCCAGGTGCGACCCGCGATCGCGGGTTGACCCTGCGCAAGCGATCGCTGTACCTGCGCGGCCACGGGCGCGACAATGCCCACATGGCCCCGACCGACTCGCCCATCCCGATCACTCGCGCGCGCGGCCCGCGGGACGTGCGCGGGCGGCCGATGCACGACCTGCGCATCTCGGTCATGGATCGCTGCAACTTCCGCTGCACCTATTGCATGCCGCGGGAGACTTACCACGAGCGCTACCGTTTCCTGAAGAGTGCCGAACGCCTGTCGTTCGACGAAATCGTGCGCATTGCGCGCCTGTTCGTCGCGCTCGGCGTGCGCAAGCTGCGCATCACGGGCGGCGAGCCGCTGCTGCGCCCCAATCTCGCCGACCTGGTCGGCGACCTGACCACCCTCGCCGGCGTGGAGGACGTGGCGCTCACGACCAACGGCGTGCTGCTCGCGAAGTACGCGAGCGAGCTCAAGGCCGCCGGCCTCGATCGGGTCACCGTGAGTCTCGACAGCATCGACCCGCAGGTGTTCCGCGCCCTGAGCGGCGACTTCGACGAGTTGGACGCCGTGCTCGAGGGCCTCGAGCATGCGCAGCGCGCCGGCCTGACGCCGATCAAGGTGAATGCGGTGATCCAGCGCGGCATCAACGACGCCGGGGCGCTCGACCTCGCCGCGCGCTTTCGCGGCACCGGCGTCAGCGTGCGCTTCATCGAGTACATGGATGTCGGCAATCGCAACCAGTGGACACCCGAACTCGTGGTGCCCTCCTCCGAACTGCACGCACGCATCCACGCCCGCTGGCCACTCGTGCCGCGCGGTCGCAGCTATGTCGGTGAGGTGGCCGATCACTATGCCTATGCCGACGGCCAGGGTGAAATCGGCTTCATCTCTTCCGTGTCGCAGCCGTTCTGCGGCGACTGTTCGCGCGCGCGCCTGTCATCGGACGGTGCGCTCTACACCTGCCTGTTCGCGACGCACGGGCTCGACCTGCGCGCGCCGTTGCGGGCCGGGGCGAGCGATGAAGAGCTGCTGGCGATCATCCGCGGGCGCTGGAGCCAGCGCGCCGACCGTTACAGCGAATTGCGCGCCACGCAGCGGGCGGCCGCTGCGCCCGAGCGCAAAGTCGAAATGAACTACATCGGCGGCTAGGATCAACCGACCATGGCAACCCGCAAAGCCAAGCCGGCGCTGACGCATGTGGATGCCGCACGCCGCCCGACGATGGTCGATGTCGGCGCGAAGGACATCACCTTGCGTGAAGCGAGCGCCGAGGCCGTCGTGACGCTGCCACGTGCGGCGGCGCTGGCGTTGCGCCGCGGCAAGGAGCGCACGAAGAAAGGGCCGGTGTTCGACACCGCCATCGTCGCCGGGGTCATGGCTGCAAAGCGCACGCACGAGTTGATTCCGTTCTGCCACCCGCTCGCGCTCGAGCGCTGCCGCATCACGATCGAGCAGCCCCGCGCGGGCCGCATCGTCATCCGCTGCGACGTGGCAGTGCACGGGCGCACGGGCGTCGAGATGGAGGCGCTCACCGGCGCCGCCGGCGCCGCACTCACGCTGTACGACATGACGAAGGCCCTGTCGCACGACATCGTTATCGAGAGCGTGCGACTGATTGCAAAGTCCGGCGGCAAACGCGACTTCCGCCGCGCGCGGCGATGAACGCGCTCGCGCCGCTGTTTGGCCTGGTGCTGGCCGGCGGGCGCAGCACACGCATGAAGCGCGACAAGGCCGCGCTCGCCTATCACGGCGAGGCGCAGCTCGAGCACGCATGGCGGCTGCTCGCGCCCGTCGTTGCGCAGCGTTACGTCTCGGTGCGCGCCGACCAGCAGGACGATCCGCTGCGCGCGGGCTATCCGCAGATTCGCGATTCGATCGCGGATGCGGGGCCGGCCGCCGGCATCCTGGCGGCCCTCAATGCGCACCCGGATGCAGCATGGCTCGTACTGGCCTGCGACCTGCCGTATCTCGATGCGCGCACGCTCGGCAGTCTCGTCGCGCAGCGCGATGCCGGGCGACCTGCGACCGCCTATCGCAGCGCGCACGATGGCCTGCCCGAGCCGCTGTGCGCGATCTGGGAGCCCGGCAGCCGCGGGCCGCTCGCCGCGGCGGTGGCCAGCGGGCGCAGCTGCCCGCGCAAATTCCTGATCCATGCCGGCGCGTTGCTGCTCGATCCGCTCGTCCCGCACGCACTCGACAACGTGAACGAAAGCCACGAGTATTGGTCGGCCATGAGCTTGCTGAACACCACGCCTGCCCAGCTGCACATCAAGGTCCAGTATTTCGCCTTGCTGCGCGAGCAGGCGGGCCGCAGCGAAGAGTCGCTGGCGACCCGCGCCCGCACACCCCGCGATCTCTACGATGAGCTGCGCGTGCGTTATCCGTTCACGCTGCCGCCCGAGTTGCTGCGCGTTGCCGTAAACGCGCAGTTCGGCGACTGGTCACAACCGCTCGCCGACGGCGACGCGGTGGTGTTCATTCCGCCCGTCGCGGGCGGCTGAGGACTCCCGCAGTGCCGCGCTTTCGCTTCACCGGTGCACCGATCGACGTCGCTGCCGCGAAACGCGAACTCACCGATCCCGCGTTTGGTGGCCATGTGTCCTTCGAGGGCTGGGTCCGCGACTTCAACGAGGGCCGCCAGGTCGAGCATCTCGAGTACGAAGCTTTCGAACCGCTGGCGTTGCGCGAGGGCGAGCGCATCCTCGCCGAGGCCTGCGAACACCACGGCGTCACACATGCCGTCTGCATTCACCGGCTTGGCGACCTCGCCATCGGCGAACTCGCCGTGTGGGTCGGGGCCAGCGCGCCACATCGGGACGAGGCGTTCCGCGCGTGCCGCCAGATCATCGATGAGGTCAAGCACCGCGTACCGATCTGGAAGAAGGAACACTACGTCGATGGCGACTCGGGCTGGGTGAACTGCGAGCGCTGCGCGACGGCCCCCCTCGCCCCGCATGAGCCCTGGCACGGGCACGGGCATCAAGGTGAAACGCACGCGCATACCCACCCCCACGCGGATCACGCTGCACCCGCCCCCGCGCCGGACTACTCGCGGCAGATCGCGCTGCGCGAAGTCGGCCCTGCCGGCCAGGCGCGCCTTGCGGCCGCGTCGGTGCTGGTCGTCGGCGCAGGCGGCCTCGGCGTACCGGTGCTGCAGTACCTGGCCGCCGCCGGCGTTGGGCGTCTCGGCATCGTCGATCACGACCTGCTCGAACCCTCGAACCTGCACCGGCAAACGATGTACGCGCTCGCCGACTGCGGCCAGCCGAAGGCGCAGCTTGCGGCTGCGCGACTGCGCGCACTGACACCGGCGCAGATAGATGTCCATGCCACGCGACTCGATGCGTCGAACGCATCGGGTCTGCTCACGCCCTACGACATCGTCGTCGACTGCACGGACAACTTCGCGACCAAGTTCCTGTTGAACGATGTTGCGCTCGCACTCGGGCGCATCGCCGTGTTCGCGAGTGTCTATCAGTACGAGGGGCAACTGCAGGTCGTCGATCCCGGGCGCGGCACGGCCTGCCTGCGCTGCGTGTGGCCCGCCGCCACGCGCGACGGCCTCGTGGGCAATTGCGAAGCCGCCGGCGTGCTCGGACCGGTGCCGGGAACGCTTGGCACGCTGCAGGCACTCGAAGTGCTGAAGATCCTGCTCGATTTGCCGGGCCGCCTCGGCGACGATGTGCTGTTGATCAACCTGCTGTCACTGGCCACGACCCGTTTGCAGGCGCGGCCGGCAGCGGATCACCACTGTCACGGCAGGCGACCCGCCGCAACCGCGCCTGCCGACATCGACATCAGCTTCGATTCGCTCGCCGCCGCCGCGGACGCGGGTTTCACCATCGTCGATATACGCGAGTCCGGGGAAACCGCCGCAAGCCCGCTCGTCGGGCAGGCCGTGCAGGAATTGCCGCTCGGAGCGCTGCTCTCCGGTGCGCCGCTCGCACCCGGTGAGCGCCACCTGCTCGTCTGCGCGCACGGCGTGCGCAGTCACGCTGCGGCCGAGGCGCTGCGGGCGCGCGGCATGCCCGCGGTGTATTCGCTGCAGGGTGGCACGGCAGCGCTGGCGCAGCGGCGCCGGGGCGCTCAGGCGCGCGTCTGACCGACGCCGCGCACCACGTACTTGTAGCTCGTCAGCTGTTCAACGCCCACCGGACCACGCGCGTGGAAGCGGTCGGTGGAGATGCCGATCTCCGCTCCCATGCCGAACTCGCCACCGTCGGCGAACTGCGTCGACGCATTGTGCAGCACGATCGCGCTGTCGACGCGCGTGAGGAAACGCTCCGCGGTCGCCGTGTTCGCCGTGACGATCGCCTCGGTATGTGACGACCCGTAGCGGGCGATATGCGCAATCGCCGCGTCGACGCCATCAACGACGCGTGCCGCGATCACCGCATCGAGATACTCGGCGGACCAGTCCGCCTCGTCGGCGGCGCGAACGCGCAGATCCACCGCCTGGACGGTCTCGTCGCCGCGCACTTCGCAACCGGCATCGAGCAGGTCGCGCACCAGCACCGCGAGCAGTCCGGGGCCCGCGGCACGGTCGACGAGCAGCGTCTCGGCGGCCCCGCATACGCCTGTGCGTCGCAGCTTCGCGTTGTGCACTATCGAGCGTGCCATGCCTGCATCGGCATCGCGATCGACATAAACGTGGCACACACCTTCCAGGTGCCCGATCACCGGCACGCGGGCTTCGGCGCGCACACGCGCGACCAGCGCCTTGCCACCGCGCGGCACCAGCACGTCGATGTACTCGCGCATGCCGCCGAGCATGCAGCCCACGGCTTCGCGATCGGTGGTCGGCACGAGCTGTATCGCCTCGAGCGGCAGGCCCGCGGCCTCGAGGCCCGCGGTGAGACAGGCGTGGATCGCGTGGCTCGAACGGGTGCTTTCCGACCCGCCGCGCAGGATCACCGGATTGCCCGACTTCAGGCACAGGGCGCCGGCATCCGCGGTAACGTTCGGGCGACTCTCGTAGATGATGCCAATGACGCCGAGCGGCACGCGCACGCGCTGGAACAGCAGGCCGTTCGGCTGACGCCACTGCCCGGCAATGGCGCCCACCGGATCCAGCAGCGCCGCAATCGCATCGAGTCCGCGTGCCATCGACTCGATCCGCGCGGGGTCCAGGGCAAGCCGGTCGAGCAGCGCGTGCGACAGGTCCCTGGCGCGCGCCGCCGCCATGTCTTCGGCATTGGCTGCAAGGATGTCGGCCGAGCGTGCGCGTATCGCAGCGGCGGCCGCTGCGAGCGCGGCATTCTTCTGTGCCGTACCGGCCTGCGCGAGCGCCGGCGCCGCTGCTCGCGCGGCGCGGCCGATCCGCGTCATCAATTCGACGATCTGCGCCTTCGTCTCACTCATTTTCGGTAGCCACCTCGTCGGCAACGACGACCAGGTCGTCGCGGTGAATCATTTCATCGCGACCGCGATAGCCGAGCAGCTCGTCCAGTTCGCGGGTCTTGCGCCCCATGATGCGCGTGACATCGCCGTCGGCGTACGCCGCGATGCCCCGCGCGAACTCGCGCCCTTGTGGCGTGATGACGCTTACGGTGTCACCCCGATCGAAGCGGCCGCGAACACCTGTCACGCCCGCCGGCAGCAGGCTCTTGCCGGCGCGCAGGGCGCGCAGGGCGCCCTCGTCGATCAGGATCGCGCCGTTCGGCCGCAGCGATCCGGCTATCCACTGCTTTCGCGCGGTCCGCGGATTGCCCTGCGGGACGAACCACGTGCAACGTGCGCCGCGCTCGATGCGGCGCAGCGGATGCTTGTGCGCTCCGGCGGCGACGCACAAGTGCGCACCGGCCGACACGGCAATCCGTGCGGCCGCCACCTTGGTGGCCATGCCGCCCGTGCCGAAGTCGGAGCGTGCGGTACCGGCCATCGCCTCGATTGCCGCTGTCACGCGTACCACGCGATCGACGAACTGCGCGTTCGCATCGACGTTCGGATCGGCCGTGTAGAGACCTTCGACGTCGGACAACAGCACGACGCAGTCGGCCGAGGCCATTTGCGCAACACGCGCGGCCAGCCGGTCATTGTCACCGTAGCGGATTTCGGTGGTCGCGACCGTATCATTCTCGTTGATCACCGGCACCGCGCCGAGTCCCAGCAGGCCATTGAGCGTGGCGCGCGCATTGAGGTAGCGGCGGCGACGCTCACTGTCCTCGAGGGTCAGCAGCACCTGGGCGACCGTGACGCCCTGCGCTTCGAACACTTCTTTATAGGCGTGCGCCAGCCGGATCTGGCCGACGGCCGCGGCCGCCTGGCTGGCCTCGAGGCGCAGTGCACCGCCGGGCAGGCCGAGCTGGCGCCGCCCGAGCGCAATCGCGCCCGATGACACCAGGATGATCTGCTGGCCTCGCCGGCGCATGCGCACGAGGTCCGCCGCGAGAGTTTCGAGCCAGGCGCGATTCAGCCGCCCGGTGGTCCCGTCGACGAGCAGGGACGAGCCCACCTTGACGACGATGCGGCGGGCTTTGGCGAGCGGCGAGGCCGGCGAAACCGGTCTTCTGGTCTGCATGGTGGGGGTGGAAAATCCGGGGGGAACCCTGCCGCAGTATACGGCACTGGCGCGTTGCCTCGGCTCCGGGGTGCCCGCATACTATTCGCTGGCGACAACAGGATCCGCACCGTGAGCAGAGATTACCAACCCACACCCGGCCAGTGGTACGAGAACGTCGAGGAGGAGGAAACCTTCCGCGTGTTGACCGTGGACGAGGACTCCGAGTTGATCGAGATCGAGTATCTCGATGGCGAAATCGAGGAGATCGACGTCGAAACCTGGCACGAGATGGATCTCGAGAAGGTCAGCGAGCCCGAAGGCTGGGCCGACCGCGATGACGATGACGATGACGACGATGAAGACGAAGATGATGATGATGACGACGATTGGGATGACGACGATGACGACGACGACGACGACGACGACGAGGATCGTTGATGCCGGGCGGCCCGGTCGGGCTTGAAATCCGCCGCCCCGCCCCCAAGTCACGAGAGGCCGCACTGCGCCGGCTCATTCAAAGGACCCTGAACGCGATATGAAGCGAGTTATCCTGTTCCTCGCCACCAACATTGCCGTCATCCTGGTGTTGTCGGTCGTGGCGCGACTGTTCGGGGTCGACCAGTACCTCGCCGCGCAGGGTGGCGATCTCGGTGGACTTCTGGTCTTTGCCGCGATCTTCGGTTTCGGCGGCGCGCTGATTTCGCTCGCGCTGTCGAAGTGGATGGCCAAGCGCTCGATGGGCGTGCGCGTCATCACGCAGCCGGCCAACCCCACCGAGCAGTGGCTCGTCAACACCGTGCGCGCACAGGCCGAGCAGGCGCGCATCGGCATGCCGGAAGTCGGCATATTCGACTCGCCGCAACCCAACGCCTTCGCGACCGGCGCACGTCGTGACGCCGCGCTGGTCGCAGTCAGCACCGGGCTGCTGCGCGCCATGAACCAGAAGGAAGCCGAGGCCGTACTGGCCCATGAAATCAGCCACGTCGCCAATGGCGACATGGTCACCCTCACGCTGATCCAGGGCGTCGTGAACACCTTCGTGATCTTCCTCGCCCGCGTGATCGGCAGCCTGGTCGACCGGCGGGAGGATGGCCGCGGCATGGCCTATTTCGCGACGGTCATGATCGCCCAGTTCGTGCTCGGCATCCTTGCCAGCATGATCGTCATGTGGTTCTCGCGGCAGCGCGAGTTTCGCGCGGATGCAGGTGGCGCGCACCTCGCCGGCACCACCAACATGATCAGTGCGCTCGAGCGCCTGAAGGCAGGGCAGCCGCAACCGCTGCCCGCGCAGATGGCCGCATTCGGCATCGCCGGCGGCAAGGGCGGCGGCCTGAAGCGGCTGTTCATGAGTCACCCGCCGCTCGATGAACGCATCGAAGCGCTGCGCACCGCCCGCCTGTAACGCCGTGACCGAAGCCGCAACGGCAGGCGCCGCGCCCCGCGGCGCGGCGCGCATCCTGCGCGCGATCGTCGCCTGGGTCGACTCCGGCGAAGCGGGCGCGGCACGCGACACCGTGCACAGCGGTGCCGCCGATCGCATCGACCTCGCGCGCATCATCCCGTTCGTCGGCATGCACCTCGCGTGCCTCTTCGCGTTTGCGGTCGGGGTGAGCCCGGTGGCCATCCTGTTCGCGGTGATCGCGTATCTCGTGCGCATGTTCGCGATCACCGGCTTCTATCACCGCTATTTCTCGCACCGATCATTCAAGACCTCGCGCATTGGCCAGTTCGTATTCGGTGTGCTCGGCGCCGCCGCCGTGCAGCGCGGGCCGCTTTGGTGGGCCGCGCATCATCGCGTGCACCACGCCTATTCCGATCGCGATGAAGACCCGCACTCGCCGCTGCGGCACGGGTTCCTGCGTTCGCACATGGGCTGGTTCCTGACCAAGCGCGGCTTCGTGCCCGACCTCAAGCGCGTACGCGACCTGCTGCAGTTCCCGGAGCTGCGCTGGCTCGACCGCTTCGACATCTTCGTGCCCGTGCTGCTCGCGATCGGCATGTTCGCGCTCGGCGTACTGCTCGAGCGCATTGCGCCGCAGCTCGGCACGAACGGCTGGCAGATGCTGGTCTGGGGATTCTTCATCTCGACCGTGGCGTGTTACCACGGCACCTATACGATCAACTCCCTCTCGCACGTATTCGGTCGCCAGCGCTATCGGACCGGTGACTCGAGCCGCAACAACTGGCTGCTGGCGCTCATCACGCTTGGCGAGGGCTGGCACAACAACCACCACCACTATCCGAGCTCCGCGCGCCAGGGCTTCTACTGGTGGGAGATCGACATCACCTGGTACATGCTGAAGCTGCTGTCCTGGCTCGGCATCATCTGGGACCTGAAGCCCGTACCCATTTCGGCCCGCGATCATTCCGCGCGGCGCATCAAGGGCCCGCGCTGATCCACTTGCGGTAGGATTGGCGCTCATGGAGCGCAATCCCCGTCCCGCGATCATGTCGACGCGCCTCGCAACGCACGCGGCTACCTGATGCCGCCAGCCGTTGCGGACAAAGTCGCACTCGCGGGCTTCCGTCGCATCCTCGGCGACGACGCGGTGCTGGTTGACCGCGGGGCCACCGCCCCTTACCTGGTCGATCAACGCCGGCTCTACGAAGGCAAGGCCCTCGCCGTGCTGCGCCCCTCCACGGTCGAGCAGGTCTCCCAGCTGCTCGCCTTCTGCCATGGCACGCGCATCGGCGTCGTCCCCCAGGGCGGCAATACCGGCTATTGCGGCGGCGCCACGCCGGATGACAGCGGCCTGCAGGTCGTGCTGTCGCTCGGGCGCATGGACCGCGTGCGCTCCATCGATCCCGTGAATTACTCGATGGTCGCGGAAGCCGGCTGCATCCTCGCCAACCTGCAGCAGGCCGCGCTGCAAGTCGACCGTTACTTCCCGCTGAGCCTCGGCTCGGAGGGCAGCTGCCAGATCGGCGGCAACCTTTCGACCAATGCAGGCGGCCTCAATGTCGTGCGCTACGGGATGGCGCGCGATCAGCTGCTCGGGCTCGAAGTCGTTCTCGCCGACGGCCGCGTACTGTCGACGCTCGGCGAACTGCGCAAGGACAACACCGGCTACGACCTGAAGTCGCTGTTCGTCGGCGCCGAGGGCACGCTGGGCGTGATCAGCGCCGCGAGCCTCAAGCTCGCGCCGCGACCGCGTGCGCAGGCCACGGCTTTCGTCGCGGTGCGCAACGTCGCGGCGGCGGTCGACCTGCTCAACCTGCTGCGCGAGACGAGCGGCGATCGGGTCAGCTCCTTCGAGCTGATCCCGAATATCGCGATCGAGCTGACCACGCGCCACATCGCGGGCGTGGTGCAACCGCTCGCCGGCGAATACGCCTGGTGCGTGCTGTGCGAACTGACCTCGTCGCGCGCGGCCGACGATCTCGACGCGATGCTGGAAAGCGCGCTAAGCGATGCGATGGACGGCGGCCTGCTCGAGGATGCCGCGCTCGCACAGAACGAGCGTCAGCGCGCCGCCTTCTGGCGCCTGCGCGAATCGATACCGGCGGCGCAGCGCCTCGAGGGTCCGAGCCTCAAGCACGACGTGGCACTGCCGATCGGCGCCCTGCCCCGCTTCGTCGCCCAGGCCTCCGAGTGGATAGCCGCGCACTTCCCGCAAGCGGTGCTGGTCGCCTACGGGCACGTCGGCGACGGCAACCTGCATTTCAATGTCAACGCGCGCCGCGGCGCGGACCCGGTGGCGTTCGTCGCATCCGCCGACGCGCTGCGCCACCACGTACACGACCTCGTCAACTCGCTGGGCGGCAGCATCAGCGCCGAGCACGGCATCGGACGCCTGAAGGTCGATGAGCTCGAGCGCTACGCGCCGGCCCTCGAACTCGAGTTGATGCGCTCGATCAAGAGTGCCCTCGATCCCAACGGCATCATGAATCCGGGCAAAGTACTGAAAGCCATATGACACAGACCGAACAGGGCTGGCCACGTTCCACCGTCGCCTGGTACATGGTGGGCGTCATGATGGTCGCCTACATCCTGTCGTTCATCGACAGGGTGATCCTCGGGTTGCTCGTCGGGCCGATCCGTGCCGACCTCGGCATCAGCGACACGCAGATGTCGCTGCTGTACGGGTTCGTGTTCGCGATCTTCTACACGCTGATCGGCGTGCCGATCGCCTGGGCCATCGACCGCTACAACCGGCGCAACATCATCGCGGCGAGCGTGGCGCTGTGGAGCCTGATGACGATCCTCTGCGGCGTCGCGCGCAATTTCACCCAGCTGGCGTTCGCCCGCATCGGCGTCGCAATCGGCGAGGCCGCGCTGTCGCCTGGTGCGTATTCGATGGTGGGCGACAGCTTTCCCGAGAAACGCCTCGGGCGCGCACTGTCGGTGTTCATGTTCGGGCTGCCTGTGGGCGTCGGCCTCGCGCTGATCATCGGCGGCTTCGTCATCAGGGCGGTCTCGGGCTCACCCGAGTACGAGCTGCCGTTCATCGGCACGATACGCGCGTGGCAGCTCGTGTTCTTCATAGTGGGCCTGCCGGGCCTGCTGCTCGCCTTGTGGATACTGACCATCCGCGAGCCCGTACGCCGCATGCGCCCCGGAGAGATGGAGAATATCTCGATCCCGGCCACGGTCGCCTACATGGCACGGCGCTGGCGCGTTTACGGGGCGATGATCCTCGGCTTCGCCCTCCTCGGGATGGTGATGAATGTCTACCAGATCTGGGGCGTGCAGTTTTTCGTGCGCGTGCACGACCTGCCGATCTCCGCGGCCGGCCTTCGTCTCGGCATTGCCATCGGCGTGTTCGGAACCGCCGGCATCCTGATGGGCGGCTGGCTCACCGATCGCTGGCGCGCGGCGGGCCACACCGACGCGGGAATCCTCGTCGGGCTCACCGCCGGCGTCGTGCTTGCACCGCTCGCCGTCTGGTGCATGCTCGCCGGCAACCTCATCGTATCGACCTTGCTGCTGGTGCCGATCGGCTTCTTCACGAGCTTTCCGTTCGGTGCCGGCGCCGCGGCGCTGGTCGTACTGACCCCGCCGCGCATGCGCGCGCAGGCATCGGCCATCTATCTGCTGATCGTGAACCTGATCGGCCTCGGCCTCGCGCCCTTCATCACGGCACTCATCACCGACCGCTGGTACGGCGACGACCTGGCGGTCGGCAAGTCCGTGGCCTGGGTGACGGGCGCGGCCGCGCTCATCGCGAGCGTACTGATGATGATCACGAGACCGCTGTTCCGCGCCGAAGTGGCAGCGGTCGCCACGGCCGATCGGCAGGCCGGCAGGAGCCGCTGAATGGTCGCCTCCGCACGCTGTGTCGCCCTTGCCGGCGCGCTGCTGGTACTCGCCGGCTGCAGCCGCCAGGCCGGGCCACCGCAGGCACCGCCAGCCGATTCCGCTGCCCCCGCCGCGCAGCGCGCACCGATCGCGGACGGCGCGCCACGCACCGTCCTCGCGCCCGATGGTGTGCATATCGACTACCGCGTATTCGGCACGGGGGAGCCGCTGGTCGTGCTGATCCATGGCTGGTCCGCGGATGCGAACTACTGGCGCGCGCAGATCGCCGACCTGTTGCAGTCGTACACCGTCGTGGCCGTCAATCTCGCCGGCCACGGCGCATCGGGCCGCAATCGCAGCCACTGGAGCATCGAGGCCTTCGGCGGTGATGTCGTGGCCGTGCTGGACACCATGCCGGAGGGTCCTGTCGTGCTGGTCGGGCACGGGATGGGTGGCGCCGTGGCGCTCGAAGCCGCGCGGCGCGTGCCACGCGTGATCGGCATCGTCGGCGTCGAGGCCTTCGACGACATCGGCGCTCCTTCCCGGCCTGAAGCGATCGCCGCTGCCGCGACACGCATCGCGCGCCTGCGCGAGGACTATATCGGTACGGTCCGCGAACTCGTGTCGCAACAGTACTTCACCCCGCATGGCGATCCGGCCTTTGCGCGCAGCATCGCCGACGACTTTGCGCTCGCGCCCCCCGAAGTGGCCATCGCCTCGTTGATCGCGCTCGACAACTACGACTACGGTCCGGCGCTGGCCGAACTGCGGGTACCACTGGTCGCGATCCTGTCCGACCTGCGCGGCGCGCCCGATGTCGAGCGGATCCGCCGGTTGGTTGCGGGTTTTCGCGGCCAGGTCATGCCCGGCCGCGGACATTTCCTGATGATGGAGGACCCGCCACGGTTCAATGCCCTGCTGCGCAAGGAGATCGCCGGGTTCGTGGCTGAGACGGCCGGTGCCGACGACCCGCGATGACGGGCGAGGAACACTACGCGCGCTACCAGCAGTTCAGTGTCCTGCTGGACCAGGCCTTCCGCGTGCCGGGCACGCGCTGGCGGTTCGGCTTCGATGCGCTGATGGGCCTCGTGCCGGGCATCGGCGACTTCGTCGGCGGACTGTTCGGCGCGTACGGCGTGTTGGTGGCGCGCCGCATGGGTGCCCCGCTCGTACTGCAGGTGAGGATGCTGGCGAACGTGCTGCTCGACTCGACGATCGGCGCAGTGCCACTCGCAGGCGACCTGTTCGATTTCGCCTTCAAGATGCACCAGCGCAACTTCGCGCTGCTCGAGAGCTGGCGGCGCGATCCACACCGCGTGGTGCGCCACACGCGGCTGATGCTGTTCGTCATCCCTCTCGCAATCGTGCTGATCGCGAGCGTGTCGCTGGTGCTCGCCATCGCGGGGATCGTTGCCCTCGCGCGCTGGCTCACCTGAGGCGGCGAGCCCTACTTGCCGGCGACAGCCTTCGCGGGAGCGGTTTGCACGGTCAGCCAGGCAATCAGCGCCGCGCGATCCTCGGCCTTCGGCATGCCGGCGAAGGCCATCGTATTGCCGGGTACGAGCGCACCGGGGCGCAGCAGCCACTTGTCGAGGGTCGCCGCGTCCCAGGTCAGGTTCGCCTTCTTCAGCGCAGGGGAATAGGCATAACCCGGCGCCGTGGCAGCCTTGCGGCCCAGTACGCCACCCAGGTTCGGGCCGAGTACCGCGGGAGCGCCTGCCTTCAACTGGTGACAGGCCTGGCACTGCATGAAGAGGACCTTGCCGCGCTTCATCTGCGCCTCGGTCGGCGCGGCATCGGCCGCCAGCGCTTGCGCTGACAGCAGCACGGCCAGGGTCAGGGTGGACAGGAAAACGCGCAGCATCGGCAATCCTCTCGACAGGGTCTGCGCACAATCTTACCGTGCCAGCCTGAACGGCCGATTAAGCAGTTTCCGCTAGCCGGTAACCGCAGGCCGGTCGGGCGCAATCGCCGCGCAGCGCAAGTTGATCCACCCGAGGCCCAGCGTGATCGAATCTGCATCGATGCGGGTCCACGCTGCGGCCAGCGGTTCAGGACCACCGGCCTCATTGAGCATCAGGATCAGCGCATCCCGCCCGTCCGCGAACGGCCAGTCCTCGGCGTGCAACTCGACTTCGAGTTCGCGCCCGTCAGGCGTGCGGATGCGTGCCCGGCCGCCCTGGTCATGCAGGTCGACGCTCGGCAGCTCGCGCAGTTGCGCCTTGCGTCCCGTCGGCGACCAGCGCACGCGGCAGGTGAACAGCCTCGCCTGGTAGAGCGGGAACCAGGTGAAACCCGCGATCTCGTCTTCGAGTTCGTTGCCGGCGACGCGGTAGCGCCGCTTTCGATACCAGTACAGGTCCTCGCCGACCAGCAGCCGGTAGTCGATGTAGCGCGCCTCGCCGGCACCATCATCACGACAGGCATTGCCCTCTGTGCCGCCGACGAACTGCGTGACCTCCCGGCGCAACACCAGGTCGCAGCCGGCAATCGCCTCGAGGTCATCGAGGCGCAGGCCTGCAATCCGCCGCGGTGAGCGGTGCAGGTGCCGAACCGCCAGTGGATCGCGCAGTGTGTACTGGCGCACGCGCACGCCGCCACCCGGATTCGGCGCAAGTCGCAGCAGCAACTGCCGGCGCAGTCGCTCGGGCTCATCGTGCAGGAACTCCTCCGTGTAGAGCACGTGCTCGCCGAGCCATGGCACCGCGACGCGCGCGACTATCGTGCGCACACGCAGCTCGGAGCCTTCGGCCCGCGCGGCATCGCCTGCACGGCCGAAGACGAGCTGTTCCGAAGTGTCGTAGATGCCTGGCCACCAGCTCGCCAGCACCGCGACATCATCGGTATCGGCGGCCCGGGCAATCTGGAGTGCACTGACCGCAATCGCCACGCAAGCGAGGGGTCGCAGTGCGTTCATTCCTTCGGCTTTGCTATCCGGATCAGGCCCTCTTGCGCAATGCTCGCGATCAGCCGCCCATCGCGACTGTGCAGCGTACCGCGCGTGAAGCCGCGTGCGCCCGAGGCACTGGGGCTGTCCATCGAGTACAGCAGCCAGTCATCGACGCGCGGGGGCCGGTGGAACCACATGGCGTGATCGATGCTCGCCATGATCAGGTCGCCAGACAGGTACGACGCCCCGTGCGGCCGCACCGAAGTCGTGAGCAGGTTGTAGTCCGAAACATAGGCGAGCAGGCAGCGGTGCAGCCGCTCGTCGTCAGGCAACCGCCCGACGGCGCGCAGCCAGACGTGCTGGGTCGGCGCCATCTGACGCGGTCGCAGGTAATCGAAAGGCTCGACCGTGCGGAACTCGAACGGGCGCTGCTTCTCGAACATGCGACGCAGCTTCTCGGGCAGTTGCTCGATCACGCCGGGCGGCGGCGTACCGTTGTCCGTCAGCTGCTCGGGCGGCGGCACATCCGGCATCGGCACCTGGTGCTCGAGGCCGGGCTCGCGCACCTGGAACGAGGCCGACATGTTGAAGATCTGCTCGCCGTGCTGGATCGCGACCACGCGTCGCGCATCGAAACTGTGGCCGTCACGCGCCCGATCGACGTGGTAGACGATCGGCGCATTGAAGTCGCCGCGGCGCAGGAAATAAGCGTGCAGCGAATGCACGTCGTGCGACTCGACGGTGGAATAGGCGGCCATCAGCGCCTGGCCGAGCACCTGCCCGCCGAACACCTGGGGAGCCCCGATGTCACGGCTCGCACCGCGGAACAGGTTCACCTCGATGCGTTCGAGTTCGAATTCCCGCAACAGGTCGGCCACGCGCGGGTCCATCGCGCTCAGCTTCCCGTGACGCCGAGGCGCTTCTGCAGCGCCGGGCTCGTCGTGGTGTACTGTAGGAACTGCTTCTTCGCCGGGAACAGGTGATGCTGGATCGCGAATGCCGCGAGCGCCGCCTCGTGGAAGCCCGACAGGATCAGCTTCTTCTTGCCGGGATAGGTATTGATGTCACCCACCGCGAAAATCCCGGGCACCGACGTCTGGAATTTTTCGGTGTCGACCTTGAGCGCTTTCTTCTCGAGCTCGAGCCCCCACTCCGCGATCGGGCCGAGCTTCGGGTGCAGACCGAAGAACGCGAACACGTGCTCCGCCTCGAGCGCGTGCACGGTGCCTTCGCGCGCCTTCACCTCGATGCCGCGCAGTCTGGCGGCGGCGGTGCCGGCGCCATCGACGAGCAACGATTGCGCGAGACCTTCGATGTGGCGCACCTTGCCTGCCGCCTCGAACTCGCGCATCCGCGCGACCGACGCAGGTGCCGCCCGGAACTCCGCGCGCCGATGCACCAGGGTCACGGAGGTACCCTTGCTCGCGAACTCGTTCACCCAGTCGAGCGCGGAATCACCGCCACCGAAGATCGCGAGGCGCTTGCCGAGGAAGTCGGCCGCACTTCGCACCCGGTAGTGGATCTGCGTGCCCTCGAATTCCGCAGCGCCCTCCACCCCGATATGGCGCGGCTGGAACGATCCCACGCCTGCGGCGATGACCACGGCGCCGGCATCGAAAGTGATACCCGCGGCGTTGCGCACGAGGAAGCGCCCGGAATCGAGTTGGCGCAGCTCCGAGACCTCGGATCCCAGGTGGAACTGCGGATGGAACGGCTGCGCCTGCTGCATCAGCCTGTCGATGAGCTCCTGGGCTCCGCACACCGGCAGCGCCGGGATGTCGTAAATCGGCTTGTCCGGATACAGCTCCGTGCACTGGCCGCCCGGTGTCGGCAGCGAATCGAGCACGTGGGCCGAAATGCCCAGCAGCCCCAGTTCGAAGACCTGGAACAGGCCGCAGGGACCTGCGCCGATGATGACGACTTCCGCAGTGATCGGGTTCAATCGAAACTCCCCATGGACGAGGTGAAATTCTAGCAGTCCGGGGGCCCGGAGCCTCATTCGCCGGCAACGCCCCAAACGGACTATATTGGGCGCAGGTCAGCGGCGCCCCGGGGAGAGTCTCCATGCTCACGATCAACATCAATGGCTCTGATCGCTCAGTAGACGTTGATCCGGCCACGCCGTTGCTTTGGGTACTGCGCGACACGATCGGGCTCACCGGCACCAAGTTCGGCTGCGGCATGGCGCTGTGCGGCGCGTGTACCGTCCACCTCGACGGCCAGCCGGTCCGTGCGTGCGTCACGCCCGTGAGCGCGGTCGGCACCGCAAAGGTCACCACGATCGAAGGCCTTTCCGCCGATCGCAGCCACCCGGTGCAGAAGGCCTGGATCGAGCTCGACGTGCCCCAGTGCGGCTACTGCCAGTCCGGCCAGATCATGTCGGCGACCGCACTGCTCGCAGCGAATCCGCAACCCACCGATACGGACATCGACGCCGCCATGTCCGGCAACATCTGCCGCTGCGGCACCTACCAGCGCATTCGCGCGGCGATTCATCGCGCCGCCGAACTTGCGGCGAAGGAACAGTCATGAACGCACAACCCGGCCGGAATGCCCTGTCGCGACGGACCTTCCTGAAAAGCGGCGCCATCGGCATCGGTGGCCTGGTGCTCGCCATCGATATCACCGGCTGCTCGAAGCGCGGCGCAAAGAGTGCGGCGGGCGAGATCACCACCACCAACGCCTGGCTGAGCATCGGCACCGACAATTCGATCCACTTCCTGTGCGACCGCTCCGAGATGGGCCAGGGTGTGTACACGGGGCTCGTCACCCTCCTCGCCGAGGAGCTCGAAGTCGATCCGCGGCGCATCGGGGTGGAGTTCGCGCCGGTGGGTGCCGCCTATACGAACGCGCTGCTCGGCGGCCAGGTCACGGGCGGCAGCACGAGCGTGCGCGACGCCTGGGACAAACTGCGCATCGCTGGCGCGCAGGCGCGCGAAATGCTGAAGGCCGCCGCCGCCAGTGAGTGGAAAACCACCGCGAGCACATGCCGCGTCGAGAATGGTGAAGTCGTTTCCTCTTTCGGCAAGCGCTTCACCTACGGCGAGTTGGCGGCTGCGGCCGCGCGCCTGCCGGTACCGGCCGACATCAAGCTGAAGGACGCGCGCGACTTCAGGTGGATCGGCAAGTCCTCCACCCGGCTCGATACACCAGCGAAGGTTGACGGTTCGGCGATTTACGGCATCGATGTCAGATTGCCGGGCATGCTGTACGCATCTCTCGCGATGCCGCCGATGCTCGGCGGCAAGGTCAGGAGCTTCGACGATGCCGCGGCCAGGGCCATGCCGGGCGTACAGGGTGTCGTGGCGACGAGCACGGGGATCGCCGTCGTCGCGGACAGCTGGTGGCACGCACTGCAGGCGCGCAATGCCCTGAAGGTCGAATGGGACGGCAGTGCGAGCGCCGCACTGAACGATGGCTCGATCCTGCGCGGGCTGAAGCAGGCCGCCGCCGCGAACGGCATCGTCGCACGCAAAGACGGCGATGCGGATGCCGCGCTCGCCGGGGCGGCACGGGTCGTGCGTGCCGAGTATCAGTTGCCGATGCTGGCCCACGCGACGCTCGAGCCGCAGGTGTGTACCGCCGACGTGCGCGCCGACGGCTGCGACATCTACGTGCCCACGCAGACACAGGGCGCGGCCCAGGCCGCCGCCGCCCGCGCCGCGGGCCTGCAACCCGGACAGGTGAACATCCACACGACCTTCCTGGGTGGCGGCTTCGGCCGGCGCCTCGATGTCGATTTCATACCCGCAGCGGTCGAGGCCTCGAAAGCCATCGGCAAGCCGGTGAAACTGCTGTGGACGCGCGAGGACGATACGACCCACGACGTGTATCGACCACCGGCCTATGACACGGTGGCGGGTGGCTTCGATCGCGACGGCAAACTGGTCGCATGGAAGCTGCACCTCACCGGGCCGTCGATCACCGCGCGGGTCTTTCCGGGCGCCGTGCCGCCGGGTGGCGTCGATCCGTTCTCGGTCGAGGCCGCCTCCAATTACCCCTACGACGTGCCGAACGTGCTGGTCGACTGGGTGCCGCATGAAGTCGGGCTCGATGTCGGCTACTGGCGCTCGGTGAGCCACGCGCTCAATTGCTTCGTCGCCGAGAGCTTCATGGACGAGCTCGCGCTCGCCGCCGGCCAGGATCCGGCAGCATTCCGTCGCACCCTGCTCGCGAAGCAGCCGCGCTACCTTGGCGTGCTGGAAGTCGCCCTTCGCCACTCCGGCTACGGGAAGAACGAGCCGGGCCGGTTTCGCGGCGTCGCCGTCATGGAAGGCTACGGCACGTACATGGCCCAGGTCGCCGAAATCTCGCTCGTGGACGGCAAGGCAAAGGTGCACCGCATCGTCTGCGCAGTCGATTGTGGCCAGGCCGTGAACCCCACCATCGTCGTCGCGCAGGTGGAAAGCGCGATCCTGTTCGGCCTGTCGGCCACGCTGTGGGGCGAGATCAATGTCCAGGGCGGCCGCGTGCAGCAGAGCAATTTCCACGACTATCGCGTCGTGCGCATGAACGAGGTGCCCGTCATCGAAACGCATCTCGTCGCAAGCGACGAATCGCCCGGGGGCATCGGCGAGCCCGCCACGGCACTGGTCGCGCCGGCCCTCTGCAACGCCATCTACGCGGCGACCAGGCGGCGCCTGCGCTCGCTGCCGCTGACGAGACACAATCTGGCATGAGCGGCAACAGCGACCTGCAGAAGCGGCGCGAAGCGGCGATTCCGCGCGGCGTCGGCAACAGTACCGCGATCTACGCGGACCGCGCCCGCAACGCCGAGATCTGGGACGTCGAAGGCCGGCGCTACATCGACTTCGCCAGCGGCATCGCGGTGCTGAACACCGGGCATCGCCATCCCGCGGTGCAGGCCGCGCTCGACGCGCAGATCGAGCGCTTCACCCACGCGTGTTTCCAGGTCACGCCGTACGAGAGCTACGTGGCGCTCGCGGAGGCCCTCAACGCATTGGCGCCGGGCACGACACCGAAGAAGACCATCTTCCTGACGACGGGCGCCGAGGCCGTCGAGAATGCGATCAAGATCGCGCGTTACCACACGCGCCGTTCGGCGGTGATCGCCTTCTCCGGCGGCTTCCACGGCCGCACCCTCGCCTGCAGCGCGCTCACCGGCAAGGTGATGCCGTACAAGGCGGGATTCGGACCCATGATGCCCGAGGTCTACCACGTGCCGTACCCGATCGCCTACCACGGCATCGGTGCGGACGATTCGCTCGCTGCGCTCGAGCAGCTGTTCAGGGCGGATGTCGATCCGGCGCGCGTCGCCGCGATCATCATCGAGCCGGTGCTCGGCGAAGGCGGCTTCTACGCGGCGCCGGCCGATTTCCTGCGCCGGTTGCGCACCGTTTGCGACAGGCACGGCATCCTGCTGATCCTTGATGAAATACAGACCGGCTTTGCACGCACCGGCCGCATGTTCGCGATCGAGTATGCGGGTATCGAACCGGACCTGATGACAGTGGCCAAGAGCCTCGCGGGCGGCGTGCCGCTCTCGGCCGTGATCGGCAAGGCCGAGATCATGGACGCACCCGCACCCGGTGGCCTCGGAGGCACCTACGCGGGCTCGCCGCTCGGCTGCGCAGCGGGGCTCGCAGTGCTCGACACGATCGAACGCGAGCGGCTTGCGGAACGCGCATTGGCGCTCGGCGAGCGGCTCGTCACGCACTTGTTGGGGCTGCAGGCGCGCCATACCTGCATCGGCGACGTACGCGGCCTCGGCGCGATGGTGGCAATGGAACTCGTCAGGAATCGCCAGAGGGATGCCCCCGACGCGGACCTGACCAGACGCCTCGTGCAGGCCGCAGCCAGGCGCGGACTGGTGATCCTCTCGTGCGGGATCCATGCGAACGTGATCCGCTTCCTCGCGCCGCTCACCATCGAGGATGCGCTGCTCGATGAGGGTCTCGGGATCCTGGAGGCCGCGCTCGAGGAAGTGACGGCCTCAGCGGGCCTCGAACGCCGCGCCTGAGCGCGTCCAGGCCCGCCTGGGGGCGCTTACGCGCGCCCGGCGTTGGAATCGGTCGGAGTGTGGAAATACTCGCTTTCGCCGGCGAGTTCCTCCATCAGCCGCTTCAGCTCGGCCATGCGGCCGGTCGCGGTGCTGATCGGCATGCAGTCCTGGCAGCGCGGGTCACCGCAAGGCTGGCGCGAATAGAGCCAGTACTGCACCGCACCTGCGAGCAGGCCATCCGCGATGTCCCACAGGTCGGCGTCCTTGTCCTTGTCGGCGATCTTGTTGCCAAGATCGACCGCCTTGCTGAAGGCCGCGTCAAAACTGTTGCCGAGTTCGCTCATGGGGCCATTGTAACCCGCGCGTCGAAGTGCTTCGACCGGTAAGCTGCTGCGATGCGTCCCCTCGATCCTGCCCTCGCCACGGCGGTAGCGCCGTGACCCGTATCGCCCTGCTCGATGCGCAGCTCGCCTTCGGCCTGCTGCCGCTGCTCGATGGTGCGAACCTCACGGTGAGCGCCGGGGAGCGCCTCGGGCTCATCGGGCGCAACGGCACGGGCAAGTCCTCGCTGCTCGCGGCGCTCGCGGGCATCCTGCCCCTCGATGCCGGCGAAGTGCGCCGTCGCGAAGGCCTCACCATCGCCTTCGTGGAGCAGGAGCCGGCACTTCCCCCGGCAGCCACGTTGCGGGAAAGCCTGGCCGCGCGCGCCGGGCTCGATCGCCACGACGAGGTCGCCCGCCACGCGCTCGATGTCCGGCTGACAGCGCACCTGCACCGCTACGGGCTCGCGCCCGATCGCGATCCGGCCGCAATGTCGGGTGGTGAACGCAAGCGGGCCGCACTCGCGCTCGGCTTCGCACTCGAACCCGGCCTATTGCTGCTCGATGAGCCGACGAACCATCTCGACATCGAGGGCATCGAACTGCTCGAGGACGACGCCACCCGCGGCCCCGCGCTGATCGTCGTCACGCACGACCGGCGGTTCCTCGACCGCGTCGCCACGCGCATCATCGAACTCGACCGCGGGGTGCTGCGCTCCTGGCCCGGCGACTTTGCCGCATACGAGCGCGCCAAGGCACAGGACCTGGCTGCGGAGGCGGTTGCGCACCGCCGTTTCGACAAGTTCTGGGCGCAGGAGGAAGCCTGGATCCGCCAGGGCGTCGAAGCGCGCCGTACCCGCAACGAAGGCCGTGTTCGCCGGCTCGAGCAACTGCGCGAGGACCGCAGCGCGCGGCGCGAGCGCATCGGCGACGTCCGCTTCTCGCTCGCGGCGGGCGATCGCTCGGGCAAACTCGTCATCGAGCTCGAAGGCCTCAGCAAGCGGTTCGGCGAACGAGCGGTGGTTGCGGATCTGTCGCTGCGGATCATGCGCGGCGATCGTGTCGGCCTGATCGGCGCCAACGGCGCCGGCAAGACGACGCTGCTGCGCCTCATGCTCGGGGAGCTTGCGCCGGACTCCGGCACGGTGCGCACCGGCACCAACCTGCGGGTCGCGTACTTCGACCAGCTGCGCTCGCAGCTCGATCCCGAGCAAACAGTAGCCGACACGATCAGTCCGGGCTCCGACTGGGTCGAGGTCGGAGGCGTGCGCAAGCACGTGGCGACCTATCTTGCCGATTTCCTGTTCTCGTCCCGGCGCGCGCGCTCCCCCGTGCGCATGCTTTCCGGCGGCGAGCGCCACCGGCTGCTGCTGGCCCGCCTGTTTGCGCAGCCGGCGAACCTGCTGGTCCTCGACGAGCCGACCAACGACCTCGACATGGAGTCCCTCGAACTGCTCGAGGCCACGCTGCAGGGCTATGCCGGCACGCTGCTGCTCGTGAGCCATGACCGCGAGTTCCTCGACAACGTGGTGACCCAGACCCTCGTCGCCGAAGGCGACGGCCGCTGGCGCGAGTACGTCGGCGGGTACAGCGACTGGCTCGCACAGCGTGGCACGGCGGTGCGGGAGAGCGCCGCGAACGCCGCGCCGGTACGCGAGCGCACGCGCGTGCGCCGGCGCTTCGGTTTTCGTGAACAGAAAGAGCTCGATGCGCTGCCGGCGTCGATCGAGGCGCTGGAAGCCGAGAAGGCTGCGCTTGCCGCCGCGATGTGCGCGCCTGACTACCATCGCACCGGGCCGGAGCGCGCGCGTACCGACTCGGCGCGGATCGCCGCGATCGACGTCGAGATCGACGCCGCCATGGCGCGCTGGGAAGAACTCGAAGCGCTGCGCGCCGCGACCTGAATAAAAAAAGCGCCCCGGCGGATCTCTCCGCCGGGGCGCCGGTTTCAACGTCTACTCGGCTAGCGCTTCTCGACCGGAACCACGTCGGCTTCGAGGCCTTCGTTGGCGTCGCGGTAGAAGAACAGCAAGCCTTCCTGCGACGGCGATGCCGTCTCGCCACCCGCAGGCGCGGTGACCGTCAGCGTTGCGAGGCTGAGCGGCGCCACGCCCGCAGCCGGCGGTGCCGACACATCGAACCGCGGCAATGCCGGTGTGAACACCTTGCCGTCGATGTAGTCGGTCAGTGCGCCCGTGAAGTAGTTGTCGAACGCCAGGGCCGAGATCACCCACTGCGAGGTCGGGCTGGCACCCATCGCCGCGAGCGGCGCGGTCAGGATCACGTTGCCCGTCTCGAGATCGGTGTCAGCGTAGAAGTACGCCGTCGCCGCGCCCGTCGCCAGGTTGTAGACATACACCACGGTCTGCCCGGTGGCCGCGAAGCCCGTGAGTTCAGCCGTGTACAGCACGAAGTCGTCCACGCCGTCGGCGTTGACGTCGAGGTACACATCGAACTCGGCCGGGTAGCTCGGGTGAGCCCGGACGCCGTAGGTGCTGACCGCGATCTGGATGCCCAACTGGCCGCCGCCGATTCCGACGAGGCGCGCACCGAGCGACTGCAGGTCGACCACGGCGAAGTTCTCGCCGGGGCCGGGCAACTGCGAGCGCGGAATCCGGGCACTCGTGCCGAGCAGCGCGAAGGCATCGACCTCACCTGCCTTGGCATACGACAGATTGAGCAGCGGCAGTTGCGCCGAAGCCTGATTGCGCGGAATGACGACCTTGGCACCAACCGCCTGCACGAGTGCGGCCTTCTTCGGCAGGACGTGCCACGGCACGTGCACGCTGTCGGCGCCTTCCTTCAGGGTCAGGTAACCGTCGTACTCCGCATTCTGCAGAAGCGCGCCATTGCCGCCCTGCGAGCCGCCAAGGCCGGTGTACGGCCAGTCGCCGAGCTTCGCCGGATTGATCGTCAAGAGCACCTTGAAGGTCGCGGTGCCGTTGGCCGGCACGGTGACAGTCGACGGCGCCGAGAGCGTGACGGCGCCGCTCGCGGCATCGTCGGCATAACGGAACGACTTCTGCACCGAATAGCGGCGCGTCTTGTTCGTGAAGTTGCGGACCTTGACGGTGCGCTGGAGCACCTTCGGGTACGTGACACTGTGATAGCCGAACGACAGCGCAGGCGTCTTCGTCTCGTTGTCCCACATCGCCGTGCGCGAAGCGAGCGCCTTGTTGACGCGCACTTCGCCACCGCCGATGCGGGTGATCGGCACGAGCATCGTGCCTTCGCCGACCAGCGCCCGCTGGAAGATCTGCGGGTCAGCCGTATTGGTGAGCAGTGCGCGCACCAGTGTCGGGGTCAGCGAAGGGTCCTTCGAGAGCAGCAGCGCGGCCGAGCCGGCCACCATGGGTGCGGCACCCGAAGTGCCGCCGAAGGCTTCCTCGCCGTTGCCGGTACCGGCAATCGCCGACACCGACGCGCCCGGCGCGCCGATCTCGGGCTTGATCGCGGCGAAGCTCGTCGACGGTCCGCGCGAGGAGGTACCGACGATCCAGCCCTGGCGCGACTGCGCGTTGGCGTCCGAGATCGTGGCCGTCACCACCGTCGTGGCGGTCGTCGCTGCGCGGATCGCATTGGCGACCGGCTGCGTGACGACGAGCGTGGGCACGCACTGGCCGACGCACTCGCCGCCATTCGAGAACGACACGGCGTCACCCGGGGCGATGAGGCCGAGGATCATGGCGCTCGCACCGGCCGCAGTGGCGTTGGCCACCTTGAGGCTGATCGAGCAGGTGCCGCGATTGATCAGCGCGATCTTGCCCGCCACGGTGGCGGGTACCGAGCCTGCATCGCAGGCCAGGCCCGCAACCGGCACGACCTCGCCACTGACGGTGCCCGCAATGGGCGCCCACTCGACGGTGGCCGTATTGGTGTAGGTGCCGGCAATGCTCGCCGGCGAATCGATGACGAGCGGATATGCCAGCGCACCCGGTACTTCCGTCTGCGCCACGCTCAGCACTTCCGGCGTCGAGGCCGGTGAGCCGGTGATGAAGGGCCGGTCGGCGCTGTTGCCGGCCGAGGCCACGACCACGACACCGGCGTTGACGGCATTGATGCTGGCGAGCGCAGTGTCGTCCTGGATCTGGCCGTAGCTCGAACCGATCGACATGTTGATTACGTCCACGGCGTCGTCCATCGAGCCGTCGCCGTTGGGATCGAGCATGTAGTCGAGCGCCTGCAGCATTGCCGCGCCATTGCACGAGGTCGCAATGGAGCTGCACACCTTGGCCGAAATCAGCTTGGCGTCGGGCGCCACGCCCTTGTGCACACCGTCGGCCGAGAGGCCGGCGATGATGTCGGCGACGTGCGTGCCGTGACCCTGGAAGTCGATCGGGTCATCGTCCTGGACCGCCGCCGCATTCGGCCACTGCTCGCCTATGAAGTCGTGGCCGTCGATGACCTTGCTGGTCGGGAACAGGCCATCGCGTGTGGTGTTGCGCGGATCGGTGATCGAGCTGCCGTACGCTGCCTCATAGGCGGCCAGCGTGCCTTCACCACCCAGGTTGTAGTGCGTGTAGTCGATGCCGGAGTCGATCACGCCGACGGTCACGCCGGCGCCGGTGGCGCCCTGCGCCTGGGCGATTGCCGCGCCGATGTAGGGCACGGTGGCCGACAGGTCGAGGCGATATTCACGCGTCGGCCGCACCGACACGACATCGCGATAGCTTGCGATCGAATAGAGCTGCTCGGCGTCGATGCGCACGATCACCGCGTTGTAGGCGATGCGCGTGCGACCCACTTCACGGCCGCCGAGCGCCAGCAGGCGGGCGAGCATCGCGTCCTGGTCGCGTGCCAGCGTGGCGCTGTGCGCGCGCTGCTGCTGCTTGTTCAGCAGTCCGCCGAGGCTCTTGGAGTTCTGGCCGTTCGCGACTGCCAGCGGCTTGCCCGCCAGCTGCACGATGACGTCGATCTCGCCCTTGACGTCGGCGAGCGATGGGTCGATCTTGCGGGAACCGATGACAGGCGCCGCCAAAGCGAGCGCGGAGGCATCCGGATGTGAGCTTGCGGTCACGGGTGCCGCAGGACTTTGTGCAGCGAGCGCCGCCAGAGTGGCGGCACAGAGCAGCACGGACAAGTGGCGCTTCATGTTAATCCCCCTGAATTCTTGAGTTCGAACTGCCAAGATGCCGGAATGCCGGACACTTGATTCGCGCAGCATATCAGAGCGCACGTCAAGTGCTTGCATCGCAATACATGAATATTCCAAGAACAGTTATGTCAAACAGGCCGGCTTCGATCCTGTGGCTGCTGCTGCTCTCGTGGGCAGCCGTCGCGTCCGCACGGGGCGAGACCACCCCTCTCTCCGCCGCGATCGAGGCGCGCGTCGCAACCACGGTCAATCAGGGTGAGTTGTCGATCCGCGGCCAGGCGATCGCCGCCACGAGCGTGATCGCCGACTTCTACACGCGGCGCGGCTTTGCACCGGCCTGGACCGATCCGCGCAATGTCGATGACCTGCTGCGTGCGATCGTCGACAGCGCCGACGATGGCCTGAGCCCCGCCGATTATCACCTCGCGACGCTCGCGCAGATGCGGCCCGAGATGCGCCTGCCCGACACGACCGACTTCGAGCGTGCCGACTTCGAACTCCTCCTGACCGACGCAATCGTGCGGCTCGGCTATCACCTGTGGTTCGGCAAAGTCGATCCCCAGCGCTTCAGCAGCAGCTGGAACCTGAGCCGCACATGGCCCGGGCTCGATGCCGCCGCGGAACTGGAGGCGGTGCTCGCCACCGGACAGCTGTACCGACAGATCGCACGTGCCCGGCCCGCGCATCCGTTCTATGCGGCGCTGCGCAGCGAGCTGGCGAAAATGCGGCGCGTCGCGCTCGCCGGTGGCTGGCCCGAGCTGTCCGCGGGCCCGACCCTCGAGCCGGGCGCGAGCGACGCGCGGGTGCCCGTGCTGCGGGAGGTGCTCCTCGCCACCGGCGATCTCGACGCCCCGCTCCGGCCGGAGGCGCCATCGGCCGGCGACCCATTGCTGTACGACGCCGCGCTGCTCGAGGCCGTCAAGCGTTTCCAGCAGCGCATGGGGCTCGGCGCCGATGGCCGCGTCGGCAGCGGCACGCAGGCCGAACTGCGCGTGCCGGTCGAAGACCGCATACGCCAGCTGCGTGTCAACCTCGACCGCGGCCGCGTGCTGCTGTACCAGATCCCGGAAGAATTCCTGGTCGTCAACATCGCGGGCGCCGAAGCCGCCTACCTGCGCGGCGACGAGGTGCTGTGGCGCAGTCGCGTGCAGGTCGGCACGCCCTATCGGGAAACCCCCGAGTATCGCTCCGAGCTCACCTATCTCGTGTTCAATCCCACGTGGACCGTCCCTCCCACCATCATCCGCAACGACATCCTGCCCGCCGCGCGCCGCGACCCCTACTCGATCACGCGTCGCGGCCTCAATGTGATCGATTCGACCGGCGCGATCATCGACCCGGGCAGCGTCGACTGGACGCGGTTCAGCACGGGCCACATTCCCTACACGTTGCGCCAGGATCCGGGGCCGAGCAACGCTCTCGGGCGCGTCAAGTTCATGTTCCCGAATCCGTACAATGTCTACCTGCACGACACGCCGTCGAAATCGCTGTTCGACAAGGACACGCGTACCACCAGCTCGGGATGCGTGCGCGTCCAGCAGCCGTTCGAACTCGCGAAACTCCTGCTGGACGATCCCGGGAACTGGAACGAGGCCACGATAGCCGCCACGATCGCGCGCGGCGATATCCAGAACGTCACGCTGCGACGGCGCGTGCCGATCATCCTCGCCTACTGGACGGCCTGGGTGGATCCGGAGGGCGTGGTGAATTTCAGGCGCGACGTCTACGGACGCGATGCCGCGTGGGCCAAGGCCCTCGACGAACCCTTCAGCTTCCGCCGCCAACCACTGTCCGACGAACGCTGAACCCCGCGGCTCTGGCTGCAAGCTGCCAGCTGTTCGCTGTCCGCCTCATCGGTACCCCTTGGCCTGCAACGCAAACAGGTGCGCATACCTGCCCCCCAGCGCGACGAGCTCCTCATGGCTGCCCCGTTCGATGATGTGCCCGCGCTCGAGCACGATGATCTGGTCGGCCATGCGCACGGTGGAGAAGCGGTGCGAGATCAGGATCGTGATTCGCCCTTCGGACAATTTGCGAAAGTGCTCGAACACGTCGGCCTCGGCCTGCGCGTCCATGGCGGCGGTCGGCTCGTCGAGCACCAGGATATCGGCGCGCGAGCGCATGAACGCGCGTGACAGCGCGATCTTCTGCCACTGCCCGCCCGACAGGTCCCGCCCGTCGCGGAACCACTTGCCGAGCTGGGTCTGGTAGCCCGCAGGCAGCGTGTCGATGAAGTCATCGGCCTGGCCGCGCTCGGCGGCCACGCGCCAGCGCTCCTCGTCCTCGAAGTACTGCTCGTCGCCGGCGCCGATGTTCTCCCCGACCTGCATCTGGTAGCGCACGAAGTCCTGGAAAATGACCCCGATGCGCCCGCGCAGCGCCTCACCGTCCCATTGTTCGAGATCGAGGCCATCGAGCAGGATGCGCCCGCGCGTCGGCCGATACAGGCGCGTCAGCAACTTGATCAGCGTGGTCTTGCCCGACCCGTTCTCGCCGACCAGCGCCACGCTCGCCCCGGGCGGCAGATGCAGGTCGATGCCGGCAACTGCGGGCTCGGCCGCATCCGGATAGCGGAATTCGACATCCTCGAAGCGCACGCCGTCCTCGGGATGCGGCCCGTAAACCAGCGCGCCCCGCTCGCTCGGCACCTCGGTCTCGAGGTACTCGTACAGGGTCGACAGGTACAGGTTGTCCTCGTACATGCCGCCGATGGCCGCCAGGCTCGCCGAGACGGCGGACTGGCCCTGGCGGAACAGCATCAGGTACATGGTCATCTCGCCCAGCGTGATCACGCCGCGCACCGCCTCGATCGCGATCCAGGCGTAGGCGCCGTACAGCGTCAGCGTTGCGATCAGGCCGAGGCCAAGTCCCCACGCATCGCGGCGGATCGTCAGCGCGCGATCCTCCTTGTAGAGGCGCCGGAAGATGTCGCGATAACGATCGAGGAAGCGCTCGCCGAGGCCGTAGAGCTTGACTTCCTTGGCGTAGTCCTCGCGCGCAAGCACTGTCTCGAGGTAGGCCTGCATGCGCGTCTCGGGCGAGCGCCAGCGAAACAGGCGAAACGCATCGCCCGAAAACTTGGTCTCGGCCACGAATGCGGGCAGGCCCGCGACGATCAGCACGACCACCGCCCACGGCGAGAACTGCGCGAGCAGCACGGCGAAGCTGACGATCGAGACCGCGTTCTGCGCGAGCCCGAAGGTACGCATGACGAGCGACAGCGGGCGACTCGACGCCTCGCGACGCGCGCGCGTGAGTTTGTCGTAGAACTCGGAATCCTCGAAATGCGCCAGATCGAGCGTCAGCGCCTTCTCGAGGATCATCACGTTGACGCGCTGGCCGAGCTGCGCGCGCAGCAACGACTGGCACAGCGACAACATGCGCTGCGCGGCCGCCACCGCGGCGACCAGCACGCCTTCGATGACGACGAAACGCAGCGCGACCGACGGGTCGTGGGTGCCCGACACCGCGCTCACCACGGCATCGACGATGCGTGCACCAACCCACGCCACCGCGGCCGGCAGCACGCCGGCCAGCGCCGTGAACATACCGATCGCGATCGTCAACCAGCGGTTGGTCGTCCAGACGAGTGCCAGGGCCCTGCGGCTGTACACGAACACACCGAAGAAGCCCTGCAGCGCCGCATCGTTCGGCCCGGGCGGCATGCTGCTTCGCTCACGGCGGGCGGACGGCTTGTCGGGCGGTGGACTCATTACACATATCTTGAAGCAAACCGTTACTCTTGGAAGCGTGTTTCGTCCCGGCTGCCCGCTGCTGCTGTTGCTGCTGCTCACGCCCGCCGCAGCGCTGGCGCAAGGCGACACGCGCGCCGAGCAACAGTTCGCGAACTACGCGTTCGCCCATGAACTCGGCTCCGGCGTCTACCAGACAGGCGGGCAGGTGCTGCAGATCTACAGGCTGCCACTGCGGTGGGACTACCGCGAAGCGACCCGCGACATGCCCGGCATCACGCTGCTGCTGCCGATGACCGTGGGCTTCCTCGACTTCAGCCCCGGGCAGCTGGTCGAATACGACTTGCCCGATCGCTTCGACTCGATCAGCTTCGTTCCGGGCATCGGCCTCGAGTTCCTGCTCGGCAACTGGAGCGTGCGGCCGTTCGCCAGGATCGGTGCCGAGATCGCCGATCAGTCAGACGTCGCGGGCACTCTCTACAGCGTCGGCGTCCACAACGAATACGGGCGCCACTTCGACGACGGCTGGCGCCTGCGCTTTCGCGACGACCTCCTGTACTCGGGGGTGAACTACCGCGGCGACCTGCCGAGCGA
Organism: uncultured Pseudomonadota bacterium; assembly: GCA_902826575.1. GTDB lineage: Bacteria > Pseudomonadota > Gammaproteobacteria > Steroidobacterales > Steroidobacteraceae > CADEFQ01. The sequence continues at coordinate 45,609 of CADEFJ010000009.1, forward strand.
CACGTTCATGCGCTGGCGCAATGCCATCGAAGGCACCAACGCCCCGAAGGGCAGCGAGGGCGCGCGCGCGCTCGAAACCGGCTTCTTCGCCGTGCTCGACTGGTATGTCGACCCGCCGACCGGACTCGCCACCGGCATCGACATCCCGGCCGTGCAGTTCGAACTCGGCGTGATGCTCGGCACCCGCCCCGCGTTGCGCTGGGGGCGAGTGCCGATTCCGCGCATCGGGCTCAGCTACCGCTTCGCCGGCGACATCTCGGCCTGGCGCCTGGTGCTCGGCGCGCCGTTCTAGCGATACGTCGTACCAGCGACCCGCCGTGCGTGCTACGGCGCCCGCTCGACGCTGATCGCAAACGCCTCGGTGAAGGTCACCTCGACGTGATCGCCCGGTTTCAGCTGCTTGATGAATGCCCTCGCCTCATCGGTCTGCACGTTGATCGCACGCACGAGACCATCTTCACCATAAAAGCTGACGAGGTCGTTCGCGCTGTCCACCGAGGCGATCGTGACCGGCACCATGACGGTCGAGGTGGCACTCGCGGCCGGACGCTCGCCGGGTTCGGCCACGTCCGCGCTGATCTTTACGGTCGCGGGCGCGCCGGAGGCGGAGCTGCGGATCTGCGCGCCGATCGCCTCGCGATAGGTCGCCACCACCCGATCGCCGACCTTCATCTGGTCGAGGTTGCGCACGGCCGGATCGACCTCGACGGTCACCATCTCCCCCGACGGCGACTTGAGCGACAGCAGGCGCTTGGCGTGATCGATCTGCTCCACCGTGGCGGTGATCTTCGCGGTCGACTCGATCGTCTTCATCGGCTGGGGTGTCTGCGGCGTGGACTGGCATGCCACAACGAGCAGCATCGCCAGCATCGACAGCCCGGTAACTGCAATTCCTTCTGACTTCTTCATGTGTCCACCCTGGTTATTTTTTCGCCGCCCTGTAGAGCGGCAGCACTTTGGGAATGTTGGACTCGAGATCTGCAATACGCGTCGAGCCCGACGGATGCGTGCTCATGAATTCGGGCGGTGCGTTGCCCGACTGGGCCGCACCCATCTTTCTCCAGACGCTGGGGGCCGCATGCGGATCGTAGCCGCCGCGCGCCATCAACTCGAGACCGATGATGTCCGCCTCGGCTTCCTGTTCACGGCTGTGCGGCAACTGGAAGGTGACCTGGCCGATCGCGCTGACGAGGTCCACCGTGCCCTGGCCGAGACCGGTCGCCGCGGCGACCCCCGCGATCGCGAGCTGCTGTGCGTAGGCTCGCGAGACCCGCTCGCGGCTGTGCTCGCGCAAGGCATGCGCCATCTCGTGCCCGATGACCGAGGCGAGTTCGTCGTCGGTGAGCGACAGCTTCTGCACGAGGCCCGAATAGACCATGATCTTGCCACCCGGCATGCAATACGCATTCAGTTCATCGGATGTCTCGACATTGACCGCCCAGTTCCACTGCGCCGCGTCCGGCCTGAATACCGTGGTCTGCGGGATGAGGCGGTCGGTGATGGCGCGCACCCGCGCGAGCAGCCTGGTATCCGTGTTGAGCGCATTCTTCGCGCGCGCCTTGTCGAGTTCCTGTGCATACGATTGCGCGGCCGCCTGCTCGATCTGCGCTTCGGACACGAGCATGTTCTGCTTGCGATCGACGCCCACCGCGCCGGGCGCGGTCGTGGAGACGCTCTGGCAGGCCAGCAGCCCCACGAGGAGCGACGGCACGGCAAGCGCAATGCACCACGGCTTGGTCGAGGTCATCGGCGATAACCACCCGGCGGGAACGTGAACTGCAACAGCATACCGCCAAGTATCGGCGCCTGCATATGTCAACTCCGGGACGACGCCTGCCGCGACCGGGGAGTAAATTGGCCCCATGAATGAGCCGGCAACAGCCCCGGGCCGGTGGCGCCTCGGCATCGCCAGCCGCCTGGTCATTGGCTTTGGCGTGATTGCGCTTGTCCTGCTGGCGGGCAACTGGTATGCGGCGCGCAGCGCGCGCTTTGCGATCGACACCCTGCATGACACCACGGTCGAGCACATCCCGCTCGAACAGGCCGCTTCCGCCATCATCGACAACCTGCTCGCCTTCGATCGGGCGGCGTTCGACCAGCTGCGGACCAACGATCCGCTGACGCGGGACGCTGCGGCGCAGGCCGCCCGCCGCCTCGCCGCGGCAGTGAACACTTATGTCGCCCAGCGTCCGGCCGGCGCCGCCGCCAACGACCGCCTGCTCGATGACATCCGCGATCATGTCGACACCGGCACGAGACTCACTGACGCAGCGGCCGAACGCGCGATGGCACTCACCCGCTATGTCGAGGTCCTCGACGCGCTCGCGCGGCGCATTTCGCGAACCTGGGACGCGAATGCGCGCCTCGAAGTCGCAGGCAGCGCGCGCCGTTCCTTCCAGGAACTCGAGCTCGCGGTAGGCCAGCTGCGAGCGGCCTTCAACGGCTACCTGATCAATGCCAGCGCCGAGTCCGCGGCGCGCGTGCTGCGCGCCCAGCGCAATGTCAGCCGCGCACTCGCCCGCCATAGGGACGAACTCACCGCGTCTCCCGGCAAGGCATGGGTCGACCTGGTCGACGAGGATCTCGCGTCGGTGTCGCGGCTGCTCGCCGCAATCACCAGCGGCGACCGGCAGATCGATGCGATCAGCGGCGAATTCGCCTCGTCGGGCGCGGCAATCCCGGCGCTGCTCAACGAGCGCATTGCGCGACCCGCGAGCGCCGCGGTCATCGATTCAACCGACGCCGCGGCCGCCGCGACCCTCGAGGCGCAACAGACCTATCGCAACCTCACGTTCGTCGCCATCGGACTCACGCTGCTGGTGTCGCTGCTGGCCACGCTGTCGATCACGGCACCGGTGCGCCGGCTGATTCGCGCGACGCGCTCGCTCGCGCGCGGCGCCTGGCGTACGCGCGCGCCGCGCGGCGGGCCGCGGGAGCTCGACGAACTGGCGGGCGCGTTCAATTCCATGGCCGCACAGCTCGCCACGGCAAATGAAACGGTGGCACAGCACCAGGTCGAGCTAGAAGACCGGGTGCGCGCGCGCACGCGCAAGCTGACTTTCCTCGCGCACCACGACACGCTCACCGGGCTGCCGAACCGGCGCTACGGCTTCACGCAGCTGCGGCGCCTCACGCGCCGCGCGCTCGCCGAGCAACGCAGCGTCGGCATGCTGGCGCTCGACGTCGACAACTTCAAGGCGATCAACGATCACCTCGGGCACGCCCTGGGCGACGAACTGCTGCGGGCGATCGCCGAGCGGCTACGCACGGCCGTCGGCCAGCGCGCCTTTGCGGCGCGCCTCAGCGGCGACGAGTTCATCGTGCTGGTCGAGCACACCGAAAGCCTTGCGCAACTCGAGTCACTGGCCGAGCACATCGTCGCAGCGTTTCGCCGGCCGCTCGCCGTGGGCGACCGCGAGCTGCTGGTCAGCGTCAGTGTCGGCGTCAGCGTTTTGCCCGAGCACGCGAGCGACGCCACCGCGCTGGCGCGTGCCGCCGACGCGGCGCTGTTTCGCGCCAAATCGCTCGGGCGCAATCGCGTCAGTGTATTTACCCCTGACCTGCTCGCGGGCACCGCCGCGCGCTTTCGCATGGAGCAGGCGCTGCGCCGCGCGATCCAGGCACGCGAGCTGGTGCTCGAGTACCAGCCGCAGGTGGCGCTCAATGGCGGGCAGACCACCTCGGTCGAGGCGCTGGTGCGCTGGCGTCGCGAGGATGGCTCGCTGGTTACCGCCGGCGACTTCATCGGGATCGCCGAGCAATCCGGTCTCATCATCGCGCTGGGCGACTGGGTGCTCGAATCGGCGATACAGACTGCCAGCGAATGGCGCAGCGCGGGCATCGAGCAGCCACGCATTGCCATCAACGTGTCGATGCCGCAGCTCCTGGACAGGAGCTTCATCGAGCGTGCCGGGGAGCTGCTCGCCCGCAACGACCTGCCACCGGCGACGCTCGAGCTCGAGCTCACTGAAACGGCGTTCCAGACGGGGGCGGCGACCATCGAGGCGCTGCAGCGAGCCCGCCAGCTTGGATTGCCGATCGCACTCGATGATTTCGGCACCGGCTACTCTTCGCTCAATTCGCTTTCGCAACTGCCGCTGCGGCGCGTGAAGCTCGATCGCAGCCTGATCGCCGACCTCGACACCAACATGCGCTCGGCGGCGATCGCGCGCGCGATCATCTCGGTGTGCCACAGCCTTGGCCTCGAGGTGACCGTCGAGGGCATCGAGCGCGTCGAGCAGCTGCGCCTGCTCGGTCGCAGCGGCCCGATCGCGGTCCAGGGGCACCTGTTGTCGCGCCCACTGGCGGCCGCGGACGTGCCGGCGTTCGCGCGCAACAGCGCGAAACTGCTCGCGGCACTGCTGGCCGGCGCCGAAGACGCGACCGGCAACGAAGCGGTCGTCCCGTTCAGGCCGCGCACCTAGAAGGCGGCCGCAATCCCGAGCAGCGCCTGGAACTGCAGCACCGTGCTGCCGCTCGCGTGTATCAGGCACGCACCGCCGCTTGCGCCCGACGAGCAGAAGAACGCCGTGTCGGTATCGACGAAGGTGAGAAAGCCCCGCCCCTCGAGGCGTAACGCAAAGTGCTCACCCAGCGGGAAACGCATGCCGAGGCCCAGCGAAATCGAAAAGTCGGTGGAGTCCCCGAGCCCCGCGCCGGCGGGCTTGAAGCGGCTCATGCCGAGACCCCCGACCACGTACGGCGCGTAGTCGCGCCGGGTCGGAAAATAGCTGCCGCCAAACTGCAGGTACTCCACATCGAGCTCCACGCGCGGTGTGCCGCCGCTCACGCCGCCCGCTTCGATGTCGGTGGACTGGCGCGAATACAGGACTTCCCACTCCTGCTCCCCGCCATGGTGCATGCGCAGCGACAGCGCAAACACCTCGCCGTCGTCGATGTCGATTTTTTCGTCGGTCGCGGAATTCTCGAACGAACCGCCGACGCCGTAACCGATGGCCGGCATGATTTCGAATGTCGGGCGACGCGCGTCATCCTGCGCCGCGCACAGGGCGGGTACAAGCAACGCGAGGGACAGGGGCAGGCGCATCGGTGCACTCCGCATCAACCGTCTTGGGTCTCCATTTGGCGCCGCGCGGCACGGGCGCGCAAGACATGTCGCTTTCTGCAACAATCGCCTGGTGCGCACCCGAATTCATGTGGCCGCGATGCTGGTGGCAATCGGCTGCGCCGTGGCGGCCTCGCCACCGAAAACGATGGGGGAGCTTCTCGCCTCCTCGGCGCCGGATGACTGGCGCGTACCTGACCCCGCCAACACGCTCTACCTCGATCTCGCTGCCGGCCGCGTGATCATCGAACTGGCCCCGCACTTCGCACCCCGCCACGTCGCCAACATCAGGGTCCTGGCGCGCGCCGGCTATTACGACGGCCTCGCCATCACCCGGGTACAGGACAACTTCGTCGTCCAATGGGGCGACCCCGCCAAGCCGATCGGCACCGCCGCCCGCACCCTGCCCGCCGAGTTCACGCGGCCGGTCGATGCATCAGTGCCGTTCACGCCCCTTGCCAGCACCGACGGCTATGCGCCGCAGGTCGGATTCGCGGGCGGCATGCCGGCCGCGCGCGATGCCGCGGGGACCACAGGCTGGCTTGCACACTGCTACGGCACGCTCGGCGTCGGGCGCGACAACGCCGCCGACTCCGGCGGCGGAGCGGAACTCTACGTGGTGATCGGACACGCGCCGCGCCAGCTGGACCGCAATATCACCGTTGCAGGCAGGGTCCTGCAAGGCATGGAACTGCTGGCAGCTCTGCCACGCGGGACCGGACCAATGGGCTTTTATGAGGCGCCGGCAGCAGCAGTGAATATCGAGCGCGTGCGCCTGGCGGCAGATACGCCTGCCGCCGAGCGCACCCCGATCGAAGTGCTGCGCACCGACAGGCCGCTGTTCGCGCAGCTGGTCGAACTGCGCCGCAATCGCGCCGACGAGTGGTACAAGGTCCCCGCCGGCTATATCGACCTGTGCAGCGTGCCGCTGCCGGTGCGGGTCAGCGCACCTTCCCCTTCCGGATCAGGTTGACGATCGCGAGCAGGATCACTGCGCCAAGCAATGACAACAGCAGCCCGCCGAGGCTGAAATCGCTGGAATTGATCGTACCGACGCCCAGCCTGGGCGCCATGAAGCCCGCCAGCAGCGCACCGACCACGCCGACGATCACGTTCAGGAACATGCCCTGCTGCGCGTCGGTATTCATGATCTTGCTGGCGACCCAACCGATGATGCCGCCGACGACGATCCAGATGATGAAATTCATTGCGGTTCTCCTTCCTGGGAATCGGAATCGGCGGGCGACTGCGGTCCGCCAACAGGTTCCTGCGTGAGTTCTGCGGTGCGATCCGCCACGCGCTCGAGCGCCGCGGCGCCCGTTTCGACGCCGCGGATGATGACGTTCTCGACCTTCCGGGTCGCCTGCTGGACCCCGGTGGAGCCGCCCTGGATGACGGGCTTCGCGCGGCGGCGCGCGCGACGCGCGACCCGCCGTGTGGTGAGTGCGGCCCGATGGATGCCTGCCTTGGCCTTGCGCTTCAGGCGGCGCGCGCGGGTGGCAACCTTGCGTCCGGTAACGGCCAGCTTGCGCTTGGCGACGGCGACCTTGCGCTTCGCCTTGCGCCTGGCACCCGCCACACCGCGCTTGACCTTGCGCTGCGCGCTGCTCGCCTTGCGCCTGGCCGTGGCGACCTTGCGCTTGGCCGTAGCCACCTTGCGCCTGCGCACGATGGTACGGCGCACCTTCGCGACCTTCTTGCCTGCCTTGCTCTTGCGCTGGGCGCGCTTCGTGGCTGCCATGTTCCGCGACTCCCTGCTGGCTGGTCGCGTCACATTGCGATATGACGCCGGTGGCGTCAATGCCCCTGTTTGGGCCCCACATTCAGGGTCGAGATGTCCATGACGTAGGTGAAGACGCCCACTTCGTGCGCGCTCTTGCGCGTGAACAGCATCTTCGTGCCGTCGGGCGACACCGACGGAAACCCGTCGAAGCCGTCGTTGTAGGTCAGGCGCACGGGCTCGCCACCCTCGAGGTCGCCGAGGAACACCTCGCGGTTGTTCTTCTGCTCGCCCACATTGCGGACGTACACATAGTGACGACCGTCCGGGGCCGGGAACGGCGCCCAGTTCATTTCATCGTCGAAAGTGAGCTGCTTGAGCCCCGTGCCGTCATGCCTGATCGTGAACAGCGTCATGGGCAGCGGGCTGCGGCCGTAATCGCTGCGCTTCCACGCCCGGAACAGGATCGTCTCGTTGTCCGGCAGGTAGGCGGCGCCACCTTCCTGCCAGTCGCCCGTGAAGGTGATCTGCTGCTCGCCGCTGCCGTCCGGGCGCATGCGCCACAGGTCCATCCTGCCCTCGATCTGCCGACCGAAGAGAATCCACTCGCCATTCGGCGAGACCGTGACCTCGGCGTCGTAATACTGGTTGTGCGTCAGGCGCCGCACATTGCCGCCCTCGAGGTCCGACACATAGAGCTCGGCGCCGGTCGGATAGTCCGCGTCGTCGTTCCAGTTGCCGGCCGGCAGCTGCGGGTTGTCACGAGTCGAAGTCCATACCAGGCGCAACATGTCCGGGAAATAGTACGAGCACGCATCGTTGCCGCGATTGTTGATGCGGCGGATTTCGGTCCCGTGATCGGTGAACGTGTAGGTGAACGAGCCGAACTGCGCGCGCGGATCGACGGGCTTCGTGGCGTCCGGATCCTGGACCTGAGCGATTACGTGGAAGCTGTCCGGCGCGTAGTACGCCTCGCCCCCGATGCCGAGGTTCGGCACCTTCCACACCGGCAGCTCCTGCGGATGCATCTTCACGGCGAACGGGGGCGCCACGGTCTCCGTCGTCGTGGCGGCGCAACTTGCGCACACCGCCGCAGCGCATGCCAGGATCAGTCGGTGCATCATTTCGTCCTTTCGATGTAGCGATAGAAAACGCGCCGCAACAGCTGCTCGTCCCACTGCGCCTGCTCCTCGCGCTGCGCGACGTCCGGCTCGTGCCGATCGAGCGCGCCTGCGGGCAGCACGCCGGCAGCGGCGGCGATCACCT
>CADEFJ010000010.1:0-39984 GCA_902826575.1 uncultured Pseudomonadota bacterium
CTTGTTTTGATTGACCCACCAGTAATGCAATGTGCGCGCCAGCTCACTTGTCGTCGAAGTGCGCCGAATCCTACCAGGACTGGCTTGCTCCCGGACTCAGCACTCTCGATCAAGGGATCAACCACAATCCGGGGGTATTCGCAGGCAGGCTCTCATTTCGACGGCACGCGGACTATTGAGGACTGTGGCGGCCACCGCGACGCCATGCTCCGTAAAGGCCAACGGCGGGTGCTTTCAATGCCGGCCGCGTCCATTCTTTATGGAGGCGGCACTCGCCTGACGACCAACGTATCTCCAAGCGTAGGCTTTCCTGCCTTGATACGCGCCGATACGGGTTTTCGGTCTCTTGCACTCTTCTTCAGGACTTCAAGTTTTCCTTCCCGTTCGAGGTCGAGCAATAACTGGCGATAACCCTTTGGCGCGACGTAGTCATCGGGCCTGTTCGCCCATTCGATTGTGAAGGAGCTGACTGCGGCTGGGCCGAGGGAGAGGCGCTGAAGAATCTCGGCGCGAGCCTGATCCAAACGTGGTCGAAACAGATCAAGTGTGGCTCCGTGCTCCTTCTCACCCAGGTGTTGAAAGGTTCCGGAATCGCTCATGCCGGAGGCGGAGTCGTGCATGATGTCTTTCATGAGCCTGAAGGCCAATGCGTTACTGGAGTAATGAATCAAATAGTGGCTGGTGCGTTCAGCATCGTCGGACTCGAAGCGAAACGGAAGTACGAATCGGGCCCCGGACCGGGATCTGATGGATTCCGCGAACAGTTCACGAAGGCCCTGCTCTTTGGCTTCGGTCGCTGATGCACTTCGGAAGCATTCCAGAGCCCGCCGTGCAGCTCCAGTGTCGCCGAATAAGTCCGCAAGCTCACTTGCTGTGCCACCTTCCTTGTTGATGAGGCCCAGCCAACGGTTCAGGCCGTCGTAGTTCCAGAACAACAGAAATTCGCCGAACCGACGGCCGATAATGGAACGCAGATCCTGCATTCGCACACCGCGGACGGCGCAGGGATCAATGAAGGCGAAAGTTGCGGTATGGGCGAACTGCGTATAGATGGGATGCGCAAGAATCTCGTCGGCGAATTCTTCAAACAGGCCCTGCCGAAGCACCGGCAACTGCCAGAGCTTGGACAGTTCCGGGCGGTTCGTCAGCGCCGCTTAGAGTTGATGAAAATTCTCCGGATCGCGTTCAACCAAACTCATGGCGTTCGGCAGCGGCTGCTTGGCAAGGAGGGAGAGGGCGAGAAGAGGGGATCCATCGGAAGTCTGCGCGTATGAGCCCGGACCCGCAAAGCCGTCTATGTAGTGGAAAGCATTCGCAGTTTTGCTCAGTGCCTGCATGTAAGCACGCAGGTACCGGCTCAGGATCTGATGCTTGACCCTGTTTCTCGCGCTATAGGTAGCGAAATGATCCCGATCCCTCTTCGCCACCGCAGAATCCCTCCAGCGTCGACCTATGCCTGTTGCGAAGTCACCATCCTCGGATACTCGAGCCACTTTCGCTTGTCGAGCCGATTGCCGCCCGCCTTCGACGTGACACCGCCCCATTGCTTGAAGAAGAATGCAACGCGCGAAGCGAGGCACTGATCGCGAATCTTTCTCACCCAGTCGGCCTCGATGGGCCGTGCCCGTGGTCCGCTTTCGCCGCCGACGATCGCCCAGTGAATCCCTGCGAGGTCGATCTCACCCAGATCCTCGAGCAGCGGTTCAAAGGAAGCGAATCGAATCGTGACATTGGATTGAGACAGATGTCGCAGGCGGACCAAGGCGCGTCGGTCTTCCACAGACACGCCCAGCCAGATGTGAGGCGGGCATGCCGAACCGCCAAAGCGCTCATTGATGTATCGGCGCAATAGAGAGCTGCGCTTGGTCAGCACCTGGTAAACATGCCAGTTCGCTGCCTCCATGGTGTTGAACACCTGATCTATGAACGGCCGCGGAATGTCCTTGTGGAATAGATCGCTCATCGAGTTGACGAAGATGCGCCGCGGCCGCTTCCATGAGAGCGGCTCCTGCAATTTGTGCGGCCGAAGAGTGAGATCGAAGCCGTGTTCAAACGGGTGGCCGGAAGTACTCCTGAACCGCTCCGCAATGCGCTCTGCGTAGCAGTTGTCGCAACCGGGGCTAACTTTCGTGCAGCCGCTTACCGGATTCCAGGTGGAGTCGGTCCATTCGATGCCGGTTTGGCTGGACATGTTGCGACTGTATGAATATACAGCCTGGGTGTCAATTCGAGTCTTCGGGTGATTTCACAGGAAACATAAGTGCCTCGTAGTCAGGTATTGCCATCGACAGCTCCATTCGGTGCCGCCAGATTGGCCACAATCAACCGGAACTGCTCCAGCGCCGCCTCCAGATCCTCGATGATGTCCCGCGCGATCTCCGCCGGCGGCGGCAGGTTCTCGCTGTCCGCGAGTGATTCATCCTTCAGCCAGAAGATGTCGAGACTCGCCTTGTCGCGGGCAATCAATTTGTCGTAGTCGTAGACGCGCCAGCGGCCGTCGGGCCGATCGCTGCTCCACGTTGCCTTGCGCTTGTTGCGGTTCGCAGGATTGTAGACCTTCACGAACTCGTCGAGGTCCTCGCGCTTCAGCGGGTTCGTCTTGAGCGTGAAGTGCTTGTTGGTGCGCAGGTCGTAGATCCACAACTTGCGGGTCCACGGTGTTTAGGCGGCCGGCTTCTTGTCGAAGAAAAGCACGTTCGCCTTCACGCCCTGCGCGTATAACAGGCCGGTGGGCAGGCGCAGCAGGGTGTGCACGTCGCACTCGTGCATGACCTTCCTGCGGATGGTCTCGCCGGCACCGCCTTCGAACAGCACGTTGTCGGGCACCACCACGGCGGCGCGGCCGTTCACCTTGAGCAGCGTGTGGACTCGCCGCCGGGGACGGCGGCTCGCCCTGCGGGCGGCCTTCGGCCGTCCCAATCGGCTCCGCCGATTGGTGATGTGCTGCACGAAGTTCAACTGTTTGTTCGAGGTGGTGGCCCAGAAGTCATCGCGCTCGACGATGTCCTTCTCGGTGGTGGTGCGGCCGTCCTCGCCGACGATCATCGTGCTGCTCTTCTTGCCGAAGGGCGGGTTGGCCAACACCACGTCGAAGCGCTCGCCGGGGTCGGCCGCGAGCGCGTCGGCCACCTTGACGGGCACGCTCTTCTCCGAGCCGATCCCGTGCAGCATCAGGTTCATCGCGCACACGCGCGCGGTGGCCTGCATCAGCTCCCAGCCGCAGAAGGCGCCTTCCTTGAGGTGACGCTACTCCTCGCGTGTGAGGTTGTCTGATCCCAAGGTGTTGCGCGCATGGATTTTCTCTACTCGCTGTATGATGCCTCGTGAGTACGTCAATAGCCACGAAGTCCGACATCCAGATGCTGCAGCGGGACATCGAGGCGCGCCGTCGCGATGTCGCGAAAGACCTGGAACTGTTGCGCATGTCGATGACGGTGCGTCTGGACTCCATTCAAGTGGTCGCCTGCGGCATCCTTTTCGCCGCGCTCAAACTCACCTGACCGCTTCGGTGATGACGAGCGCGCGCGCCGGGCGCACATTGGCCTAGAGTTCAGTGTATTTGCGCGCACTTCCGCGCGCCTTCTCCACGGGATACTTCTGCGCATTGAGCGCGATCTTGTCCCGCGCGGCGGCGGCGAGGTCGATGTCGAGCCTGTCGGCAAGCCGGATCAGGTAGAGCAGCACGTCGGCCACTTCCTCGCGCACTTTCGCGGGATTCTCCGCTGCCTCCTGCCATTGGTAGTGCTCGAGCAGTTCCGCGGCTTCGACGGCGAGCGCCATCGCGAGATTCTTCGGCGAGTGGAACTGGTCCCAATCGCGCTCGTTGGCGAAGTCGCGCAGTGAGTTGCGCAGGGTGATCAGTGCGTCGCCGCTGTCGGTGCCCATGGCCGCACCGTAGCACGGTGCCGCGGGGCGACGTCTACAGCCAAGTATCCGCCGATCGCCCAACCCCTCGCAACGATCCCCGCCGCAACCCGTCACTCGCGACAGGCCGCTCGAACCATTGCTCGTCGAGCGGCGGATTCACGCGAATCGATTTGACCACGCTGCTGGAGAGCAATTCGCCGGTCGCGACCACGCGCTCGCTCTGGCGGAACGGGTACATCACGCCGGCTACCGCGCGATAGTCAGCGTATCGTGTCTCGATCCATTGTGGCCGCGGGTCGACTTCAACATGCAGCGCGCGCCGCTGGCGGTCGCGCTCGATCAGTCCGCAGTCCTTGAAGTAATACTTCACTTCGTGGCCGTCGTTGAGCGTGAGTTGCACGACGTTGTAGGTCACGCCGTCCAGCGTTTCGTCTTCGAGCCGGCGCAGGCGATGTCCGCGGGAGGTTGTCTCGTGCAGGCCGTAGAGCTTGAAGGGAAACTCCAGGTCGTGGCGCAGCGCTGCCGCGGCCGCGGGTGGGCTGGGCGTGCCCTCGCGCGCATCGGCGGCCATCGACCACGCGCGAATGCCGTCCAGCCCCTCGGTGTAGACACGCCGGCCGTCGGAGTACACGTCGATGCGCATGCGCCCCTCGCGCTCGGCCATGTAGGTTCCGTCGAAGGTGAACTCGTGTTCGGTGATCCGGAGGTCGATCTCGACGGCGCGAACCGCTTCGATCGCTGCCCGGCCACCGCGCGCGACGGTGTGCTTCTCGAGCAGGGGGGTAAGGGCCGAGCCGAGGGCGGCGGTTGAACAGGCACCGGCGCAGAGTGCTGCGAGGGTCGTGAGTCGGAACATCCGGTATTCCCCCTGAATCCGGCGCAAGCCTGCCGGGCATCGGGGTTGGATGCATCAGAGGGGTGAAAAGTTGCAGCGCGCAGCAGCATTCTTGCCTTGTTTCACTGCACGAGGCGGATCTGCATCTCCCTGCGCTTGTAGTCGATGATCAGCGTGTCCAGGACCCCCAGCACATCCATGCCGATCATGATCGCCGGTTCTTCCGTCATGCGCCAATGCTTGAAGATGAAGAGGTCGACGAAGGTGATCTGTGCATTGCTCACTTTGACATCACCGAGGTAGATCGGCGGCACGCTGCTCGTCGCCCCTTCCTGCGTATCACCGGTGACCCCGATGATCACGTCGCTCGCTTCCTCGAGCCGCCGCTGCGCGAGCAGCGCTTCGCGCAGCGCGAGATTGCCGGTGGTCTGCTGCGCCCCGGTGTCGACGATCGCCCGTACCGGAATGCGTCCCACGCGCGCAAACACGGTCGGGACATGCCCGCGGATCAGCCGGATCGGCAGTGCCGAGTAGCCCTTGGGTGCGCGCTGATTCCGGGATCGCACGATCTCGATGCGGTCCTTGCGGAACTCGATTTCGATACGCCGGTCCTTCAGGCCGCGCGCGGCGAGCACGCCTTCGGCACCGCCGAAGGCGTCGGGGACCACCAGCACTTTGGCGGGCTCGATCGTCAGGTCGCCGATTTCGAGGCGCTCGACGTCGACGAGCGGCGCCTGTGCCTCGCCCGTCATGCCGCGCAGCAGGACGGTCGGCGATGTGGCGACCGGCAGGCCAAGGCGCTCCGCGGCGGCCGTGGTGACGGCCGAACGGCTCGCGCCGGTATCGAGTACGAGCCGCAGCGGCCCCTTGCCGTTGACGTACACCGGGGCCCACACGCGCCCGATGCGATCGCGCAGTGTGGGCGCGACGTAGCGGGGTTCGGGCGCGGCAATGATGATTTCCTCGACGGGCTCGGTCGGGGTATCCGGTGCCGGCGCCACGGGCGTTTGCGCTCCAGCGGCCTGCAGCGCCAGCACCAACATGAAGGGCACGTGCCTCACGCAGGCAGCATAACGCGGCTGGAAGACGCGAATGTGACGAAGGCGGCGAGGGCCTTCTGGCCCTGGTTGCTGTTATAGGGCAAGGTGCGCCGATGCCCTGGCTGACCAAGTCCCGCTTCATGGCCGGCCGCCAATGCGTGAAGCGGCTGTGGTTCGAGGTCAATGCGCCGCTCGAAGTGCGCGCGCCCGAAAGTCTCGCGATCCTGCAAGGGCGCGCCTTCGATGATTTCGTGCGCACGCTGTGGCCGGGAGAGGTGATCGACCGCGCACGCGGCATGCCCGCGGCGATCGCGCAGACGCGCCGCGTGATCGACGCCGGCGGTGCGCCGGTGCTGCATCAGGCCGCGGTGCGCAACGGCGAGTTCGCCATCATCGCCGATGTGTTGCGCCGTGATCGCGGCGGCACCGAACTCATCGAGATCAAGGCGTCGACGAGCGTGAAGCCGGAGCATGTGCCGGACGCCGCCTACCAGGTGCTGGTACTGCGCGGCGCGCGCGTGCCGGTCGAGCGTGCGTTGATCGGTCACGTCAACAATGCGTTCACGCTGGAGCGCGAGGGCGACTACCGCGGACTGCTCATCGAGGAAGACATCACCGCGACGGTCGAGGCGCTGCTGCCGGCATTGGCGGATCAGGCCATCGATCTGCACCGCGTCATGTCGGCGCGCGAAATGCCGCAGATCGCGATGGGCCCGCAGTGCACGTCACCGCATGACTGTCCGTTCATCGAGCGCTGCTCGCGCGGATCACCGCCGCTTCAGGACCTGTTGCATCACAAGGATCCGCGGGTGCGCGCGGGTGCGGCAAACAGCACCACCTTCTTCGATCCGCGGCAGGCCGCGGAACTGCGCGCGCAGCCCTTTCCGCGCAGCTACCTCGATTTCGAGACGATCGGCTTCGCGGTGCCCGAAGTGCCGGGCACGCGGCCGTACGAGCAGTTGCCGTTCCAGTGGTCGCTGCACGTCGAGGCCGCCGGCGGTGAGTTGCAGCATGCCGAGTTCCTCGCGATCGAGAGCTTCGGTGACTTTGCGGCGCTGTCGAAGGCGCTCATCGAGGCAGTGCCTGACGAGGGCCCGGTGTTCGCCTACAACGCGCCGTTCGAAGGCCGGGCACTCGCGCTGCTGGCGCGCCTCGTGCCGGCGCATGAGGCCGCATTGACGAGGCTGCGCGCGCGGCTGGTGGACCTGCTGCCGATCACGCGGCGCGCGTACTACCACCCCCGGATGTCGGGCTCATGGTCGATCAAGGCCGTGATCCCGACGATCACTGCCGAGCTCGCTTACGACACGCTGGGAGAGGTGCAGGAGGGCGAGGGCGCGCAGCGGGCGTTCCTCGAATTGCGCAGCGGTGTGCCCGATGCCGCGCGGCGCGCGCGACTCATGCGCGAGTTGCTCGACTACTGCCGGCGTGACACCGAAGTGCTCGTCACGCTGGCGCGGTTTCTTCAGTCCTGATATTTGGCGTCGACGGAATAGTTGACGCGCAGCTCGCACGGCTGCTTCGGGATGCGGCCGCGCGTGCGCTCGCCGCTGCACACCAGGGTGCCCTCGGCGTGCTTCTTGCCCGGCTTGATCGTGTCCCGCGCGATGGTGGTGAGATCGAACTTGCCATCGCAATCCGAATACGGACAGGGAAACTCGAAATAGGCGCGTGCCGGGGGATGCAGCACGAAGGATTGCGGCGCGGGCACCGGATCGGCGACGTCGACAAACGTGAGCGTGAGGCGCAGGTGTTCGACGGCCGGATACGCAGTGCGCATCGTGTCGCTCGCGGCGCGATCGCGCAGGCTCTTCTCGCGACGCTCCCGGTGCGCCGACTTCGATGTACCGGGCTTGGCGCGCGCATTCCTCATGGGGTTTCCACGGTGTCGGGCGTGGGCACGGGTGCCGAGTCATCGGTGACCGACTCCCCAGGCGATTCCTGCGGCGCGCGCGCGGCGCTCTTGCGCTGCTCTTTCTCGAGCTGGCGCGCCTTCTTGGCCCGTTCCCTCAAAAGTTTCTGGTGTCTGAAATTGGGCTTGGCCAATGAACTGTCCGAACTGATCCGAGTGGGCCGCCACGCGGCGGAGGCGCAGGAGATCGCGCGCGACTGCACACTTTACAGGACCAAGGCCCCCTACGCTTGCCTTTCGGTCAGTGGGCGCGCCAGGTCACCGTCACCGTATCGCTGACATTCAGGCGCCCCGGACGCAGGACCACGGCGTTTTCGCCGAACATGACACCCTTCATTGCGCGGTTCCAGCGCAGGCGTTTCAGCGTCGGCAATGGCTCGACGCCGCGCTCGCCGCTCAGTTGGTCGGTGGTCGTGACGATGCAGCGCGCGCACGGCTTCACGCAGCGCAGTTCGGCGTCGCCGATGCGCAGTGTATCGATGCGATCCTCGTCGAAGGCTCCGAGGCCCTCGAGCACGATGCTGGGCCGAAAGCGCGTCATCGGCAGCGGCGTGTCGAGTTGCGCATTGAGCGCGGCGAGCGAGGCAGTGAGCGTGACCAGCACCGGAAAGCCGTCGGGAAAGCGCACCGGCGCATACGCATCGCGGGCGTAAAGCGGATCGGCGAGTCGCGCGGCATCGAGTGCGTAGCGCACGAGGCGTACCGGTCGACCGGCAACTGCCGTGAACCAGCTTGCCGCCTCATCGCCCATGTCGTCCGCATCGACCTCGTCGCGCCATACGCGCACCTTGAGGCGCTGGCCGCGGCGATCGAGCGGCAGGGTGAGCCGCTCGCGACCGGGTGCGTCGATCGCCAGCGCGTCGGCCGAGAGCGCGGGAGCCACCGTGGCGAGTACCGGGTCGGTGCGCTGCGTGATGAACATGCCCTTTGCGTCAACCAGCATCCACTCGCGGTCGTGCGACAGTCCGCTCGGCAGCAGTTCCGCTGTCTCGAGGGCGATGCGGCGGCAGCCCTTGATCGGGTAGAAGGCGAGGGATTCGATGCGCACGGCAGGGGTCGGCATGGATCGCATCGTAATCGAATCCGGGCATAGAATTGCGCCATGAAACTGTTGGGCATGTTCGATTCCCCCTTCGTCAGGCGCGTGGCGATCGCGATGCGCATCCACGGCATGCCATTCGAGCACCTCGACTGGTCTGTCGGTCGCGACTTCGCGCGGATCCGCGAGTACAGCCCGCTGGGTCGCGTGCCCACGCTGGTGCTCGATGACGGCGAGGTACTGATGGAGTCCGCGGCCATTCTCGACTTCCTCGACGAACTCGCCGGTCCGCAGCGCGCGCTGCTGCCTGCCAGCGGCGCAGATCGACGCCAGGCCCTGCAGTGGATGGCGCTCGCGGTGGGTGCGGCGGAGAAGGGCCGGGAGCAAATCTACGAGAGCGCGTTTCGCCCGCCCGAGAAACGCCACGAGCCGTGGCTCGAACGCTGCCGCGCGCAGATGCACGGTGCGCTCGTCGAGCTCGATCGTGCGAGCGCCGCGCGCGGCGCAGGCGCCTGGCTCGTCGGCTCGCGCATGACGCAGGCCGACATCACTACGGCCTGCATGGTGACCTTCCTGACCGAATCGGTGGGAGTGGTGCCGGAGTCCGCGCCGTATCCGGCGCTGCGCGCGCTGGTCGCGCGGTGCGAGGGGCTACCGGAGTTCCGCGCGTTTCACGCGCCGTGGTTCGCGCCTACTCCGTAGCGCGGCTCTTCAGTTCGTCGACTTCGGCGCGCAGCGCGCGCACTTGCTCCTCGAGGCGGGCCAACCGGTCCTCATCGACCGGCGCGACAGTGCGTGCCGTGGCCGCTGCGGGTGCGGGCGCCGCGGCCGGCAACGGCGCATCCTCGCCGACTTCGATGTCACCCGAGAACAGATGCGCGAAACGCGCATCGCGACGACCCGCCTCCCGCGCCAGGCGCACGACGAGCGGGCCACTCTCGCGAGCGGCAAGCGCCTGCAGCGCCGTGTCGATCTCGGCCGGGTCGCCGAGCGGTGCCATGCGCGGCACGCGGGTGCGCAGTTCGCCGGGCGTCTGCGGGCCGCGCAGCAGCAGCTCGCACACGATGCCGAGTTCGACTGGCGTGAACTTGAGCGAGCCGTACTCGGTATTGCAGAAGCACTGCTGGTACTTCGGCACGCGGCTGCCAAAGCCCGAGCGCTCGATCACGAGATGCTTGCGCGACAGGGCATCGACCGTCTGTTGCACCTCACGCTCGTCGAGCGCGAGCACCGGATCGCGGTTGCTCTTCTGGTTGCAGGCATTCACCAGCGCGTTGAGCGACAGCGGGTACTGGTCCGGCGTGGTCACCTGCTTTTCGATCAGGCAACCGATCACGCGCGCCTCGAGGGGGTTGAACTGGATTTTCATGCAACGCAGCGGCTCAAAGCGAACAGTATATAGAGCGTACCGCCGACGAACATCGCCAATCCGATGCGTGAACGCCGCTTCACCCGCTTCGTCAGCTTCTCCTCGTGCTCGCTGGTGACCAGCAATGGCCGGCCGTCTTCAGGTCGGCGCAGTTCGTGCGTGATGTGCGCATCGGGGGCGGCGGCGGCGGCCTGCCGGCTGCGGTCCGCAGCCTCGGCGGCATCCGCTGCGACGGCCTCGCGCGCCGCGAGGCGCGCGCGCTCCCACTCCGCGGCGTCGATTCGCCCGTCGTTGTTGGTGTCGAAGCGCTTGTGGAGATCGGCCTGGTCGCGCTTCCATACCCGCAGCAACTCGACCTCGGCGTGCGCGTACGCGATGCTGCCGGGAGCGGGCCCCGCGAGCGGCGGGCTGCGGCGGGACAGGAAGCCAAGCGCGTAGAGCGGGTCGCCGTCGCGGATGCGCCAGATCTTGTGACGCCGCGACGAGCTTTCCTTCACGATGACTTCGGGCTCCTGCTCCTCGGAAATCTTCGCCTCGCCGGGCACGATCAGGCAGAAACCGGTCTCGTCCTGCAACGCGAGCAGCTCCGTGCTTGCCACGCTCTTCTCGACGCGCCAGCGGCTGTTGTTCTTGAAGCTGCCGCGCTTCTCGGTGACGACATGGAACCACAGGCATTCCTGCATCTGGATCGGGTCGCGCACCGGGGCGACTCCCGCGGCGCGGGCGGTGCCGACCAATTCGACATAGCCCTTGGCAGCGGTCGCGACGCGCGCAGTGGCCGTGCCTTCCATCAGGTTGGCCGCGCGCATGTAGCGCCGCCACATGACATAGCCGCTCACCGCGATGGCGACGGCGGCCGCGAATGCCTGGCCGTCGTCAGCCATCCTGGAACTTCAGCAACGTGGCGGGACGAAACCCGAACCAGCCGGCCATCAGGTTGCCCGGGAAGCGCTCGATCGTCACATTGTTGATGCGCACGCTCTCGTTGTAGAACTCGCGCCGATGGGCAATGGCCGTATCGAGCGCGGAGATGCGATCCTGCAGCGCGAGGAACTGCGCGTTCGCCTTGAGGTCAGGGTAGGCCTCGGCCAGCGCAATCACCTGCGCGAGGCTCCCCCGCAGCGCCCGCTCCGCGGTACCCACCGACTGCGCGTTCGCGCCCTGCTGGGCGGTGACCGCCGCGGCGCGCGCGCTGGTCAGCTGCGCGAGCAGCGCGGCTTCGAACTGCGAGTATTGCCGGCAGACGTCGACCAGCTCGGGGATCTCGTCATTGCGCTGCTTCAGCAGCACGTCGATATTGGCCCACGCCTTGGTGACGTTGTGCTTCACCAGCACGAGCTGATTGTAGAGGGCGACGACGTACACACCCGCCACGAACAGCAGCAACAGGGCGACGAAGCCTGCCATCGGGCTCAGCCGTTGAACAGCGCCTTGACGCTGACGTCGGCCTTTTCGGCGTCGGCGAACTCGAGCAGCTTCGCCGGCTTGAAGCTGAACATGCCGGCAATGATCGATGCCGGAAACTGCTCGATCGACGCGTTGTTGACGTTCACGGCCTCGTTGTAGAGCTCGCGGCGGTCGGAGATGCCGGTCTCGAGCGCGCTGATACGCGCCTGAAGTTGCTGGAACGAGGCGTTCGCCTTGAGGTCCGGATAGGCCTCGGCGAGCGCGAACAGCTTGCCGAGCTGCGCGCGCAGCCCGCCCTCGGCGGCGCTCACGCCGGCGACGTCACCGCTCTCGCCCGCCGCGTACACGGCATTGCGCGCCTGCATCACCTTCTCGAGCGTCTCCTGCTCGTACTGCATGTACTGCTTGCAGGTGTCGACGAGCTTCGGCAGCTCGTCGTGGCGCTGCTTCAGCAGCACGTCGATGTTGGACCACGAGGTGGCGACGCGATGCTTGAGCGCGACCAGGCGGTTGTAGAGGCCGATGCCACCGAAGGCGACGGCGGCGACGATAACCAGCAGAACGAGTGTGCCGAGCATGTCCGACCTTCCTTATTCCCGTGCCAGCAATTCGTAGGAGCGCAGGCGCTCGCCATGATCGTAGACGTTGGTGACGACCATCAGCTCGTCAGCGCCACAGTCTGCCGCCATCGCGGCGAGCCGTGCGCGGACCTCCTGCACATTTCCAACCACCGTCAGCGCCTCGTACTCGCGCACGGCGTCGCGCTCGGCGGCACTGTAGGGATAGGCGCTCGCCTCTTCCGGGCTCGGCAGCGGCAGGAACTGGCCGCGGCGGATGCGCAGCCACGCGAGCTGCATCGTCGAGGCGAGGAAGCGGGCGCGATCGGTGGTCTCGGCGCATACCACGGCGACGCCGAGGATGGTGTGTGGGGCCGGGAACTGTGCCGAGGGCGTGAAGTGCTCGCGATAGGCGCTGAACGCGGGCGCGGCGGGCGCCGGGCTGAAGTGGCTCGCGTAGCTGTAGCCCATGCCGGACTTGCCGGCGTAGGCGGCGCTCGCGCCGCTCGAGCCGAGGATCCAGATCGGTGGCAGCGGCACGTCGTCGGGCACCGCCCGCACCTGACGGAGCGGGTGATCGTCCGCGAAGCGCTCCGGCGTGTTGAAGGCGAGCAGCTCCGCGACGAGGTGCGGGAAGTCCTCGCCGTTGAACGCACGCATGGCCCGCGACGCATTGAGGTCGGCGCCCGGTGCGCGGCCGAGGCCGAGGTCGATCCGGTCGGGATAGAGCGCAGCGAGCGTGCGAAAGGCCTCCGCGATGCGCAGCGGCGCGTGGTTCGGCAACATGATGCCGCCCGAGCCCACGCGAATCTGCCGCGTGGCGCCGGCGGCGTGGCCGATCAGGATTTCGGGTGAGGAGCTCGCGACGCTCGGCATGCTGTGATGCTCGGCGAACCAGTAGCGCACGAAGCCGAGCTCCTCGGCGAGCCGCGCGAGATCGACGGTGCGGCGGATTGCCTCGGAGGCCGGCGTCCCTTGCGGCACCGGCGCGAGATCCAGGACCGAAAGTGGCGGCAGCATGCCTTCCCGCCTAGTGGCCGGGCTGCAGGGAGCGCTGCATCAGCACGACGTCGATCCAGCGATCGAACTTGTGGCCGACATTGTGGAACGTGCCGACGTGCGCGAAGCCGAGCGCGGCGTGCAGGCCGATCGAGGCGTAGTTCTGCGTATCGCCGATCACCGCGAGCATTTCGCGCAGGCCCTGCGTCGTGCACTGGTCGATCACTTCGCGCATCAGCGCGTAGCCGATGCCGCGACGCTGCGCGTCGGGCGCGATATACACCGAGCTCTCGCAGGTATGGCGATAGGCGGCTCGCTGGCGGAACTCGGTCGCGTAGGCAAATCCCAGGATGACGCCATCTTCCGCCGCGACGAGGAAGGGGAACCTGGCGTTCGCCACGATGCGTGCGTGGCGTGCGGTCATCTCGTCCAGCGTCGGGGGTACTTCCTCGAAAGTGCCCGTGCCGTGCAGCACATGGTGCGCGTAGATCGCCTGCACCGCGGGCAAGTCCGCTGCTGTACAGGCGCGCACCTCCATCAGCCGATCGCCTTCACCGCGGCAATCAGTTCGGCGACCGCCTTCTGGCCGTCGCCGTACAACATGCGGGTGTTGTCGAGATAGAAGAGGGCGTTCTCGATGCCCGAGAAGCCCGCGCCCTGGCCGCGTTTCACCACGATGCAGTTCTTCGCCTTGTCGGCGTTCAGGATCGGCATGCCGTAGATCGGGCTCGACTTGTCGTTGCGCGCCACCGGGTTCACCACGTCGTTGGCGCCGATCACGAGCGCGACATCGGCGGTCTCGAACTCGGCATTGATTTCGTCGAGGTCGGCGATCAGGTCATAGGGCACGCCGGCCTCGGCCAGCAGCACGTTCATGTGGCCCGGCATGCGGCCCGCGACCGGATGGATCGCGAACTTCACCGTAACGCCGCGATCGACCAGCAGCTGGGTCAGTTCCCACACCTTGTGCTGGGCCTGCGCGACGGCCATGCCGTAGCCGGGAATGATGATGACCTTGCTGGCGAACGCCATCATGACGCCGACGTCCGACGCCTCGATCGACTTCATGCTGCCGGTGACTTCGCCCGCGGCCCCGCCGCCGCTTTCGCCGAAGCCCGAGAACAGCACGTTGCCGAGCGAGCGGTTCATCGCGCGCGCCATCAATTGCGTGAGCAGCGTGCCCGCGGAGCCGACCACCGTGCCGGCGATGATCATCGCCGCGTTTCCAAGCACGAAGCCCTCGAAGGCGACCGCGAGGCCGGTCAGGGCGTTGTACAGCGAGATCACCACCGGCATGTCGGCGCCGCCGATCGGCAGCGTCATCGTGATGCCGAGCAGCAGCGCGGCCGCGAAGAACGCGGTGACGATCGCCGGCGAGGCATTCAGGTGCAGCGCCACCATGCCGCCGAGGGCGAGCGCCACGACCAGCAACAGCAGGTTGAAGATCTGCTGGCCACTGAAGCGGAACGAGCGCTTGATCAGCCCCTGCAGCTTGCCGAACGCGATCAGGCTGCCGCTGAACGACACGGCGCCGATCAGGCCGCCCGCCACCGCCAGCACCATCGTCACGAGGCCGTGGTCGCCGCCGCGGTAGAGCTCGACCGCGGCGATCGCCGCGGCCGCGCCGCCGCCCATGCCGTTGTAGAGGGCGATCATCTGCGGCATGTCGGTCATCGCGACGCGCTTGCCGCTCCACCACGCTACAGCCGAGCCGACCACGATCGCGGCGATGATCAGCGGATAGTTCGTCATGTCCGGATAGAGGAACGTGACGAGCGTTGCGAGCAGCATGCCGGCGCCGGCCCACACGATGCCGCTGCGCGCGGTCACCGGCGAACTCATGCGCTTCAAGCCCATGATGAACAGGAACGCCGTGAGCAGGTAACTGCCCTGGATCAGGAGGTCGGCGGAAAGGAACGCGGGCATTTCAGTGCGCTCCCTTCGACCTGCCGCCCTTGTTCGCGCCACTCGACTTGAACATTTCGAGCATGCGCTCGGTCACGACGTAGCCGCCGACCGCGTTACCCGCCGCGAGCAGCACGCCGATGAAGCCGATGGTCTTCTCGAGCGTGGTGTCGGCGGTGCCGAGCGCGACCATCGCACCGACCAGCACGATGCCGTGCACGAAGTTCGATCCCGACATCAGTGGCGTGTGAAGGATCACGGGAACCTTCGCAATCACTTCGTAGCCGGTGAAGGCGGCAAGCATGAAAATGTAAAGCGCTACTATTCCGGTCATGACTAGCTCCAACGGCGAACAGCGAACAGATTACGGATTACAGATTACAGCCAGAAGGACTCCGCTCGGCCTCTGGCTGTAATCTGTCAGCTGTCCGCTGCTCGCACTAGATGTTTTTCCCAGTCGCCTCATGCCGCACCGTGCCCTCATGTGTGAGGCACGCCTGGGCAAAGACCTCATCGTTCCAATCGATCGACAGCTCGCCGCCTTTGAGCGCGGGCGAGAGGAAGTTGAACAGGTTGCGCGAGTACATCTCGCTTGCGTTGTAGGCGAGTTGCGCGGGCAGGTTGACCGGGCCGATCACCTTCACGCCCTGGTGCACCACGGTCTCGCCGGCGCGGGTCAGTTCGCAGTTGCCACCCTGCTCGGCGGCGATGTCGACGACGACCGAGCCGGCGCGCATGCGCTCGACCGCGCTGCGCGACACGATCTTGGGCGCCGGCCGGCCCGGCACGGATGCGGTGCTGATCACGGCATCGGCCGCCGCGATGCGCGCATCGAGCACTTCCTGCTGTTTGGCTTTCTCTTCGGCGGTGAGTTCGCGCGCGTAGCCGCCGGCACCTTCGGCCGAGACGCCGACGTCGACGAACTTGGCACCCAGCGACTTGACCTGCTCGCGGGTCGCACTGCGCACGTCGTATGCCTCGACCACGGCGCCGAGGCGCCGCGCGGTCGCGATCGCCTGCAGGCCGGCAACGCCCGCGCCGATCACGAGCACCTGCGAGGGGCGGATCGTGCCCGCCGCGGTCGTCAGCATGGGCATGAACTTCTGCAGGTTGTCGGCGGCGATCAGCACGGCCTTGTAGCCGGCGATCGCGGCCTGCGAGGACAGTGCGTCCATCGACTGCGCGCGCGAGATGCGCGGCACGAATTCCATCGCGAAGCTCGTGACCTTCTGGTCGCGCAGTGCCCGCACTTCGGCGAGCTTCGCATGGGCCTGCGCATAGCCGACGACGACCGCGCCGGGCCGCAACGCGCCGATCTGCGCGGTGGTCAGCGGCTGCACCGTCAGCACGATGTCGGCGGCATCGAGCACCGCGGCGGCCGTGTCCGCCCACTCGACCTGCTTGTAGAGTGCGTCGGGGAACTGCGCGGCGACTCCCGCGCCCCGCTCGATCAGCACGCGTGCACCCAGCGTGGCGAACTTGGCGGCGGACTCGGGAACGAGGCTCACGCGCGACTCCTGGGGCGCGGCTTCGCGAAGCACCCCTATGGTTACCGGCATCTGTCGGGCTCCCTCATGCAAAAAAGCGTGGTTCATCGACCACGCCCCAGGAAATGTCTCGTAAAATTAATGTCTTGCGACGTTGAATTGTGGCACAAACCTGCATAATCTAACAGCGCGATGGACGGTATTGATCTCGATCATGTGGATCGCGGCTCCCGCCAGGATCTGCACATCATCGCGAGCGCGCAGCCAAGCTCGCTCTCCCAGCTCGTGCTCCGCACCGACGTGTCTGGCATGCCCCTCGAGTGGATCGATTACAAGGAAGCGGCCCGCCTCTACCACCAGGAGCAGGTGGCGTACACCTGCGGCCGCTCGATCTTCCGTCTCTGCGGCGGCACCAATGCGCGCACCGGCGAGCGTACCGTCCTCGATGTGAATTCCATTGTGGCAACGGTCGGCCACACCGGCAATCCGGGCAATTCGCGCCACGACTACGTGCCGCCACTCAACAACCAGACCCTGTTCCGCCGCGACGCCTACCTGTGCCTGTACTGCGCGCAGCGTTTTGCGGCGCGCGAGCTGTCGCGCGACCACATCCGCCCGTTCAGCCAGGGCGGCAAGGACACCTGGAACAACGTGGTCACGGCCTGCCGCCGCTGCAACAACCTCAAGGCCTCGCGCACGCCCGAGCAGGCACGCATGCAGTTGATCGCGGTGCCTTTCACGCCCACCTACGCCGAGTACATTTTCCTCAAGGGCCGCCGCGTGCTGGCGGACCAGATGGAATATCTGCTGGCGCATTTTCCGCGCACGTCGCCGCTGCATGCGCGGATCCAGCGATGGATGGCATGAAGATGGCGAGCAGCTGACAGCGAACAGCTTGCAGCCAGAGGCGGTGCGGAGTCGTTGGGGATGGGTCGCATGCCGCGAATTGTTCGATTTCTTGTCACATTGGTCGGCGTGGCGCTCGCGTCGTACGCGTATCTGTACTGGCAGACACCGGGCGTCGGTTTGTCGCTGGCATTGCCGGCACCGGCCTGGTGGCCGTTCGAACACAATGCCGTTTGGCGGTCCATTACCTGGAGCCAGTTCGCGCATACCGCCGTCTTGGCCGTCGTGTCGATTCCCATGGCGTGCGCGATCCAGGTCTTCGTCCCGCGCAAGGCGGTGTGGTTTGCACTCGCAGTGACCGTACTCCCCGCGCTACTGATTGGCATCCCGATGCTGATCACTTTCGGTTTGCAAACCACACCGCGACTGCAGGTGATCCAGTTGGTCGACGCTGCCAAATTGGTCACCATGCTGCCGCTCGTGGTGTGGTTGCTGGGCCTCGGCCGGCGCGCCGCGGCATAGCCGCCGCGCGCTTCTGGCTGCAAGCTGCTCGCTGCCCGCTGTAAGCTCCTCCAATGATTTACCTCGTCGACGCCTCCGTTTACGTCTTCCGCGCCTATTACTCCATGCCGCCCGACATGGCGGACGGCGATGGCAACCCGACGCATGCGCTGTTCGGCTTCGCGCGCTTCCTCGGCGACCTGATCGAGCGCGCCAGGCCCGAGTATCTCGCGGTGGCGTTCGACGAAAGTCTCACCTCGTCGTTTCGCAACCAGCTTTACCCCGCCTACAAGGCGAACCGCGACCCGGCGCCAGCCGACCTGTTGTGGCAGTTCGCGCGCTGCCGCGAGTTCTGCGAGCTCGCCGGCGTGCGTCACCTGTCGAGCAATGAATACGAAGCCGACGACATCATCGGCACGCTCGCCGCGCGTGCCCGCGCCGGCGGGTTGCCGTTCACGGTCGTCACGCGCGACAAGGACATGGCGCAACTCGTGCGCGACGGCGATGTGTACTGGGATTACGCGGCCAACGAGCGCTACCGCTATCACGAGATCGAGGGCCGTTTCGGTGTCGCGCCCGAGCGCTTTGCCGATTACCTCGCGCTCACCGGCGACAGCGTCGACAACATCCCGGGCGTGCCCGGTGTCGGGCCGAAGACCGCGACGGCGCTGATGCGCGAGTTCGCCTCACTCGATGAGTTGTATGGCGGCCTCGAGCGGGTGGCCGGCCTGCCAATCCGCGGGGCTTCGAAGCTGGCGGAGAAGTTGCGCCAGCATCGTGAGGCGGCGTATCTGGCGCGTCGCCTCACCGGCATCGCCTGCGACATGCCGCTCGACCTCGACCTCGACCACGGCCAGCTGCGGCCGCGCGCACCCGACATTGCCGCGCTCAATGCCTTCTTCGACCGCAGCGGCTTCGGGCCGATGCTGCGACGGCAGGTGGAGCGGCTCGCGGCGCTCGCGCCTTAGCGCACGCTGGCGAACCCGGCCGCTCCAGCGCTCGGCCTAACGCTCGGGAATCGCGATCTTGCCGGTGACGCCGCGGTGGGTGATGCCGCCACTGCCGTCATTGCCGACGGTAAAGTCGCCGCCCACGTTCTCGACGAGGATCTCGCCCGAGCCGTCGTTGCCGATCACGACGTTGCCTTTCACATCGGAGATGCGGATGTCGCCGGAGCCGTCGCTGCCGACTTCGGCATTGCCGCCGACATCGCGGATCACGATATCGCCCGAGCCGTCGAAGGTTACCGTGACGTCGCCGCGCGCCTTGGTCACGGCGATATCGCCCGAGCTGTCCTTGATTTCGACACTGCCGACATCGTCCACTTCGATGTTTCCCGAGCTGTCATCGAGCTTCAGGGCTGCGACGCCGGATACGCTGATGGCGCCGCTCGAGTCGCGCAACTCGACCGGCAGGTCCGGGGGCAGCGCGACCCCGATGTTGATATGGGCGTAGATTTTGCCGACCGTGATCATGTCGCGGGCGTCCGCGAGGCCAGCGTCGATGAAGACCGTGTCGCCCTCGCGGCGCACTTCGACATCGAGCTTGTCGAGCAACTCCTGGCTGGACGCGCAGGCACTGCCGCGCGCGACGATGCGCCGGGCGTCGGCGCTGGCGACCACCTTGAGGTCTCCCGGCCCCGTCGCGATCACCACCTTCGCGACCCCCGCGAGATCGGCCGAGCCGTCGCGCGTTGCGGCAAATTTGCAGGTTGCCTGCGCCACGCCGGGGCCTCCCGCCACCAGGGCGAGGACCGTGAACATTACGCCTATCCGCATTGATTTCTCCCTTGCTGGCGCCTAAAAACACGCCCGTATGTGTTTGGATGCGCGCCGCGGTCCCTGGGTTGCTACGCTGTTACGCTCTGGAGGAATGATCGAGGGGTGGCCGTGAGCAGCAAGAATATCCAGTCCGTCCTGCGAGAGGAACGCCTTTTCGACCCGCCCGCCGATTTTGCCGCGCGCGCGCGGGTGAAGCCCGGCGACCTTGCGGATCTGCGGTCACGGGCCGCGGCCGATCCGGTGGGCTTCTGGGCCGATCTGGCCCGTACCGAACTCGTGTGGGAGCGGCCGTTCACGCAGGCGCTGGACGATTCCGGCGCGCCGCACTATCGCTGGTTCGAGGGCGGGCGGCTCAATGTCTCCGCCAATTGCCTCGACCGCCACCTCGACTCTCGCGGCCACAAGACCGCGCTCATTTTCGAGGGCGAGCCGGGCGATACCCGACGGCTGTCCTACCGGGAACTGCACGCCGAGGTCTGCCGCCTCGCCAACGCACTCGTGAAGCTCGGGGTCGGGCACGGCGATCGCGTCGTGATCTACATGCCGCTCATTCCGGAATCGATCATCGCGATGCATGCCTGTGCGCGCATCGGCGCGATCCACTCGGTCGTATTCGGCGGCTTCTCCTCGGTCGCGCTGCGCGAGCGGATCCGGGACGCGGGCGCGAAACTCGTCATCACCGCCGATGGCGGTCACCGGGGCGGCCATGTCATCCCGCTGAAGGAGGCGACCGACAAGGCGCTCGCCGCGGACTGCGGGTCGGTCGAAAACGTGATCGTTTGCCGGCGCGTGGGCCAGCCCGTCACGATGCGGGCCGGGCGCGATCTGTGGTGGCACGACGTGGTCGACGGCGCCTCGCCGGTCTGCGAGCCCGACCCGGTCGATGCCGAGCACCCGCTGTTCCTGCTCTACACGTCCGGCTCGACCGGAAAACCCAAAGGCATCCAGCACGCGAGCGCCGGCTTCCTGCTCGGCGCGAAAGTCACCACGCAGTGGGTCTTCGATCTGCGCGAGGACGATGTGTTCTGGTGTACGGCCGATGTGGGCTGGGTAACCGGCCACAGCTACAACGCCTACGGGCCGCTCGCCGCCGGCGCGACGATCGTGATGTACGAGGGCGCGCCGACGATTCCCGACGGCGGGCGCTTCTGGAAGATCTGCGAAACGCACGGTGTGACGATCTTCTACACCGCGCCCACCGCGATCCGCGCGCTGATGAAGCTCGGCGAGGAGATCCCGGCGCGCTACGACCTGTCGAAGCTTCGCCTGCTCGGCTCGGTCGGCGAGCCGATCAACCCGGAAGCGTGGATGTGGTACCAGCGCGTGATCGGGCGGGAGCGCTGCCCGATCGTCGACACCTGGTGGCAGACCGAGACCGGCGCGATCATGATCAGCCCGATTCCGGGCGTGACGCCAACCAAGCCGGGTTCCTGCACCCAGCCGTTGCCCGGAATTCTCGCCGACATCGTCGACGAGGCCGGCGATCCGGTGACCCAACCCGACGCGGGGGGCTATCTCGTCATCCGCAAGCCGTGGCCGTTCATGCTGCGCACGATCTGGGGCGACGACGCGCGCTATCGCTCGACCTACTGGGCGAAGTTCCAGAACCGCTTCTATGTCGCGGGCGACAGCGCGCATCGCGACGCCGACGGCTACTACTGGATCATGGGCCGGATCGACGACGTGCTGAACGTCGCCGGGCATCGGCTCGGCACGATGGAGATCGAGTCGGCGCTGGTTGCGCATCCGCGCGTCGTCGAGGCCGCCGTCGTCGGCCGGCCGCACGAAATCAAGGGTGAGTCGGTGTTCGCGTTCGTGGTGTGCCGCGGCGCGCGACCGGACGGCGACACGGCACCGCTGGTCAGGGAACTGCGCGATTGGGTGACGGAGCAGCTCGGCGCGCTGGCGCGCCCCGACGACATCCGCTTCGCCGACAACCTGCCGAAGACGCGCTCCGGCAAGATCATGCGGCGGTTGCTGCGCGCGATCGCGCGTGGCGAGGAGATCAGCCAGGACATCTCGACGCTCGAGAATCCGGCGATCGTCGATCAGCTGCGGGGCGCGCCGGCGCCGGCGGCGCCTACGGCGCGCAAGAGAGCTGAGAGCGGAGAGCTTGCGAGCCAGAGGCGCACGACGCGGACGGCGCCGAAGAAGGCGCGCGCTGTGCCGAAAAAGAACCGGGCGGTCGTTAAGAAGAAGCGGGCGGCGGCCAAGCGGAAGAGCTCCAAGGCGCCGCCTCGCAGGGTAGCATCACGCACGGCCGCGCCGCGCAAGGCCGCACCGCATCGAAAGACCGCGGCGCGCAAGCACCGCTAGCGTCGACATGACACTGCAGCCGTTCCATCTCGCCATTGCGGTTCATGACCTGGCGCTGGCGCGCGCGTTCTATGGCGAGCTGTTCGGCTGCGCGGAGGGGCGCAGCGCCGCCGAGTGGGTCGACTTCGATTTCTTCGGTCACCAGCTCGTCGTGCATCTGGACCCCGGCGCGCGCGGCGGGCCCGTGCATCACAATCCGGTCGACGGCCACGACGTGCCGGTGCCGCACTTCGGGGTGGTGCTCGAGTGGGAGGCATGGCACACGCTGGCCGCCCGCCTGCGGGCAGCCGGTACGCGCTTCGTGATCGAGCCGGGGATCCGCTTCCAGGGTCTCGTCGGCGAGCAGGCGACGATGTTTCTTCACGATCCGTCGGGCAACGCGCTCGAATTCAAGGCGTTTCGGGATCCCTCGCAGTTGTTCGCACGCTGAGCCGCCGCAGCGCGAGCGCGACGAGGCGGCGCGCGAGGCGCTCACGCCATCCCCGGGGATGCGCGAGTCCCATGCGCGCCAGGGCCTGCTGTGCCCCGGGCTCGATACCCCCGCGCAGGGCGGCGATGAACGTGCCGGCGCGACCGCGCGCCGTGGTGGTTTGCGCCACAAGTGCCGTGAGCGCTTGCGCGAGCCGGATCTCCTCGCTCGTGAGGTCGGTGCCGAACGGGTACTCGGTGAACAGGCCCGCACTGCGGGGTATCGCGAACACCGACGCAATGCGCCCGGGCGTGTTGTGCCGGTGCTGCGCGGGAATCCGATAGTCGCGCGCGACCTTGCCAGCCGCCTGCGCGGCTGCCAGCAACTCGTCCTGGAAGCGCGAATCGGCGATGTTCAGCAGCCGCTGGATGACCTCGCTGTCCGTCGCGCTGCGCAGGTCCGCGACCCCATACTCGGTCACGACGATGTCGCGCAGGTGGCGCGCGATAGTGGCTTGCGGGTAGTTCCACACGATGTTCGACGTCACGCGCCCGGCCTTCTCGCGCGTCGCGCGCACGCACACGATCGCGCGTGCGTCGGGCAGGGCGTGCGCCATCGCGACGAAGTTGTACTGGCCGCCCACGCCGCTGACGACGCGGCCGTCCGCCAGCGTGTCGGAAACCGCGGCTCCCAGCAGCGTGACCATCATCGTCGTGTTGACGAAGCGCGCGTGCCGGCGCTGCAGGCAGCGCAGCTCGTAGTCCGTGCCGTAGAGCTGATTGACGTAGCCGACACCGCACATGTCGATCCGGCGCAATTCGCGCTCCGGCATCTCGCGCAGCTTGGCATAGAAGCCGCGCGGGCCGACGAAGAACGACGCATGCGCGACCACTCCGCCGCGCAGTTCCCGGCCGATGCACTCCGCCGCGAGCGCGCGGCGCGCTGCGTCGTCGGCGAGGTCCGCGGTGATCCACGCGCCGTCGGGGCTGCGGATCCGGCCGTCGCGGAAGCGCGTGTCGCTGCGGAACACGCCATGGCGGCGCAGCTCCTCGAACTCGCACGCCTCGAGCCGTGGTCCGACGCCGACGTCGCGCAGCGCCTCGAGGATGGTCCCGTCGAAACGCTCACCGATGCGCCCGCTCGCCAGCAGGCGCATCAGCGGCAGCGAGCCATACACGTGGCGGCGCAGGATCCCGGCGCGCATCAGGTCGAGCATCTGGTCGACCAGCATCTCGGTGCACGCATACAGGCCGTCGCGAAACGGTGCGAGGTCTTCCCCGGCACCGCCGAGTGCGGTGAGCGCCGCGCGCCAGGCCTCGTGCTGCTGGTGGCGCAGCAGCAGCGCGTAGACCAGCGCGTCGCCGAGCTCGCCGATGCCGATCTGCAGCGTGCCGCCGTCCCGGATCTGCGCGCTCACATGCATCGCGATGGCGTGGTCCACGGTGCGCAGCGGCGGGTTCGGCGGGCAGAAGAGTTCGTAATCGTAGTTCGGGTGGTCGATCAGGTAGTCGAACCGCTCCGGGTCGATGCACGCCCCGCCGAACATGAACGGCATGCGGGGATGCACGGCGCCGATCAACACGATGTCGCGCCCGGCGGCGCGCGCCGCCGCGATATCGGGCAGCAGGTCGGCGAGGATGTCGGGGTTCGAGCCGAGCGAGAGCTGCGTATCGCTGCCGACCGCGCGCCTGGCGACCAGCTGGGCGATCACGTTGGCGCCGCGCGCGAGGAAATCGCGCCCGACGTGGGTGTAATTGGACGACAGGTAATTCTGCTGCGCCGACTCGACACCGAGCCAGGCGCCGGGCTCGAAGTAGAACTCGATCACCTCGACATTGGGCGGCAGGTTGCCGCGCTTCGCCGCCTGCACGTACTCGAGTTCGGGATAGTCGGCGAACACACGCTCGACGATCGGCTCGAGCAGCCGGCGCTCGAGGTCGTTGCGCGGGCGCGGCCGAGCCAGCGACAGCGCCGTCAGGATCGTCAGCTTGAGAGTCGGGTCGCCGGTCGCGCGGCGGAAGAACTCGTTGGCAACGAGGTTCGGCTTGCCGATGCCGAGCGGCAGGCCGAGCACGACGCGCTGGCCGATGCGTTCCAGCGTGGCATCGACGCAAGTCTCGATCGTGTCGAAGACCTGCGTCAACTCAGGGCACGGGCGTGAGTTTGACCGAGTACTTGACGGTGACCGCGTTGCCGACCATCCCGGTGTCGCGCCATTCGCCCTGGCCGACGCCATAGTCGAGCCGGTTGAGGACGATCTCGCCGGCCAGCAGCCAACTCGGCGCGCCACCGCCGGGTGTTTGGGTGAGCGCAAACGGCAGCGTGACATCGCGCGTGACGTCGCGAATCGTCAGCTTGCCAAGCGCCTGGTAGCGCCCCTTGGCTTCGCTCGTGAACCGGGTCGCGGTGAACTTCGCCTCGGCAAAGCGCTTCACGTCGAAGAGGTCCTTGTCGCGCAGCAGGCCATCGCGTTCCTTGTCACCGGTGTCGAGTGACTGCACGTCGATGGCGACCTGCAGCGAAACGGGCGCGCCGTCCGTGCCGGTCACCATGGTCGTGGTGAATGCCTTGAACGAACCGGTCGTCCCGGCGCCGGCCTGGGTGAAGTCGAAGGTGAGTTTGCTGCCCGTGCCGTTACCGCGCAGCGTGGCGGTGCCGGGCTCGGCCGCCAGCGTCTGGCCGGCCGTCCCGATAGCAGCCGCGGCCACGGCAACCAGCACCACCGGCACGCGCGCGAACGGCCACATGCGCTTCAGCACCTCATCGCGATTGACGAAATGGTGCTTGAGCGCAGCCAGCAGGTGCAGCACCGCGATGATGCCGAGCGAGAATGCAAGCACTTCATGGATCGTGTGCGCGGTTTCGTAGGTGGATTCGTTCGGTGCAACGAAGTCGGGCAACTGGTAGAGCCCGAACCAGGAGACCGGAAAGTTCCTCGCCGACGACATCGTCCAGCCTGCCAGCGGCACGGCGAACAGCAATACGTACAGCAGCGCGTGCGCGCCCTTCGCCGCGAACCTCTCCCAGGCTGCCATCGTCGGCGGCAGGATCGGCGAGCGGTTCGCCGCGCGCCACAGCAGGCGCAGCGTGGCGAGTGCCAGGATCGTGATGCCGATCGACTTGTGGCGCGCGAGCAGGGTGAGCTTCTCCATGCCGATCGGCAGATCGTCCGCCAGGAATGCCAGCACGAACTGGCAGATCACGAGCAGCACGATCGTCCAGTGGAAGAACTTGGCGACCGAGCCCCAGCGTTCCAGAGTATTGCGAAATTGCATAAGCTCGACTCCGTGGGCGAAAGGCACACCCAGTCTAGCAAGGCGGCTGTCGCGGCGGCGATCGTCCTGGCGCTGTGCCTGGCGGGTTGCCCGACAGCGGGTCGCGGTCCGGCGGAGACGCCGACCGGGCCGCCGCGCGACGTCCCGCTGCCCGGCGATCCGCCCCCGGCTCCGGGCATGCAGCGCCACAGGATCGTGGCGGGCGAGTCACTGCTGGTAGTTGTCGCCCGGCGCGGCGGCGCGCTCGCATCCGTCGGGCACAACCACGTCATCGCCTCGCACGACCTGTCGGGCTACATCGACCTCGCCGAGCCGCCTGCATCGAGTGTGCTGTTCCTGCGCATACCGATCGGGACCCTGACTGTCGATGAGCCGCAGTTGCGTGCCGGACGCGGCGCGGACTTCGAGAGCGACGTGCCGGAAGATGCGCGCGCGGGCACGCGGCGCAACATGCTCGGCGAAGACTTGCTGGATGCCGCGCACCATCCGCAGATCATCGTGCGCAGCGTGGCACTCGCCGGCGGGCCGCGGAACTTTGCCGCGCAGGTCGAACTCACCGTGCGCGCGCAACGCTACATGATGGAGGTGCCGCTGCGCCTCGAACCTGCCGCTGCCGGCACGCTGCGCGTCAGCGCGGGATTCCCCGTCGCCCAGAGTGCGCTCGGCCTGACGCCCTTCAGCGTGATGCTCGGCGCACTCCGGGTCGAGGACATGCTCGAGGTCGAACTCGACCTCACCGCACGCCGAGTTCCTTGAGTATCGCGTCGGCGCGATACACCTTCTGCAGCGACTCGCGGATGATCGCCGGATGCACGGCGACCGCGCGGTTCTTGGCGGTGTCGAACCAGTAGTTGCCCGATATCGAGTGGATGTTGCCGTCGAACAGCAGGCCGACGATGCGTCCCTGCGCGTCGACCAGCGCGCTGCCCGAATTGCCACCGACGATGTCGCTGGTCGTCGAGAGGCAGAATGGCGTATCCATGTCGAGCGTACCGCGCACCTGCTCCCAGCTCGCCGGGATGCGAAACGGCGGCTCGCCGGTCGCGCGCTCGAAGGCCCGCTTCAGGTAAGTGAACGGCGCGACGTCCTCGCCGCGCTCCTTCCAGCCCGCCACCGTGCCGTAATTGAGGCGCAGCGTGAACGTGGCATCGGGGTACACATTGGTGCCGTATGCCTTGAAACGCGCGGCGGCGATCTTCTCCGACGCGGTGGAGATCGGGGCTTCGACCTCGTCCTCATACTGTTTGCGCACCGCGCGCGAGGGTTGATCGACCGCGTGTGCGAGCTTGATCATCGGATCATCCGAGGCGTCGATCGCAGCCTGGCCACCGTCCCACAGGCGCTTGCGCTCGGCGGGATCCGACAGCTTCGTGCCCGAGATCAGTTTTGCCGCCAGCGTGTCCGGCGAGTCCGCCGCGAGCAGCTGTTTCACGACCGGGTGGTCCGGCCCCAGCCATTCGCGCATGCGCTCGAGCGACCAGGACAACGTGAGGTTCTCGAGCTCCGGATACACCGGCACGGCCGCCAGCGTCTGGCGCTCGAGCCGCGGCAGCGCCGTATCGGTGTACTCGCGCAGGCGCGCGGTGTTCTCCTTCGGCCGCTCGGCGGCGGCGCGCACCAGCGTGCGTGCATAACGAAACGCCGCGCTGTTGAATCCGGCGGCGCCTTCCAGGAACGCGTACGGCAGGTAGATGTTCCGCTGGATGCCGACCGCGCCGGCGATGTCGGCCCACGGATCGCCGAACGCGGCATCACCCGCCACCTTCGCGCGCAGGTCGTGCTCGGCCTCGCTCTTCGCTTCGAGCAGCGCATTCTCGTGCAGGGTATCGAGTAGCTTGCGGCGTACCTTGATGCCGTTCTCGATGCTGCTGAGCGGTTCCTCGACGATGCGGGCGGCGCTCTCGCCGGTCTTGCCGAACTGGATGTAGCGGCCGCGCAGCTCGGAGTAGCGCAGCAGCCAGTTCGGCATCACGATGTCGCGGGCGAACTCGAGTTCGGCGCGCGTATCGAGCCGCGACGTGGAGCCCGGGTGGCCCGGCACCAGCACGAACTCGCCCGCCTGCGGGCCTTCGAACCGGATTGGCAGGTAGTTCGCGGTCTTCACCGGCTTGCCATCCTCGTAGGCGCGCAGCATCGAGTAATCGAGCGACCAGCGCGGAAACTGGAAATTGTCGGGATCGCCGCCAAACGCCGCGATGTCGGCTTCCGGCGCAAGCACCAGCCGCACGTCGGAGTAGCGCTTGTAGCGGTAGAGGAAATACTGGCCGCCCTGGTAAAGGGTGACGCTCTGGCACTTGAGCTTCGTGTCCCGCTCGCAGTCGCTCTCGAGCTGGGTGAGCGTCTTCTTGCGTGCCTCGTTGGCTGCGCCGGCATCGAGCCCGGCGACGGCCCTGGCGACCTTGTCCGTGATGTCCTCCATCGACTGCAGTACGTCGGCCATTTGGGTTTCGCAGCGACGCTCGTCGCCGCGCTGGCGCGCGACGAAGCCGTTCTCCTCGAGGCTCGTCTCCCGCGTCGACAGTTCGGCGAGGCAGCTTCTCACGCAGTGGTGGTTGGTGAGGATCAGCCCGTCGGGCGAAACGAACGATGCGGTGCAGTTCGCCAGGCGGATCGTGCTGCGACGAACGCGATCGAGCCAGGCCGCGTCGATGGTGGCGCCGTATTGTTCCTTCACCTTGGCGGACGGAAAGTTGTCGAAGGTCCACATGCCCTCATCGGCAACGGCGGGCAGTGCGGCGGCGGCGAGCAGCAGGACGGATATGGACTTGCGCATGTGGGCCTCGCGAAATTCTGATCGGGCGATTCTAGCCGTCGCGGGGCGCCCGGGGCGACGGCGGACACTGGCCGGCGCCGGCAATGCGACGAAACGACCCGCGCGATGGGTTACTCGGGCGCCAGCAGGATTGCGACGCCCGCGGGGCTTTCGATCAGCGTGTACCGCTCGGCGTCGAGGGCGGCCGGCAGGTCGGGGGAGGCGGCAATGCCGAGCGCGGCCAGGCGCTCGCGACGCCCGCCGGGATCCGCGCCCGAGAACACCAGCAGCGGCTGCGCGAAGAAGCGTGGCGAATGGAACGCGAGGTTCAGGTGATCGCTCGTCAGCGATAGACGGCGATACGGCAGGTCCTCGCCCTCGTCTTCGATGGCGACGAATCCGAACGATTCCCAACGCTGCCGCGCGAGCTCGAAGTCGCGCGCCGGCAGGCTGTATTCGCGAAAGTCGCCGCACAGCGTGGTTTCGCCCGGATCACGGTTCACCGGCGAGAACGTGCGGGCCTCGAGCACCGTGACCATGTGGCCGGTGGGATCGACGAACCCGACCTCGTTGAATATGTCGTCTCCGGTGCGTCTGAACGCAATCTCGACGCCGGCTGCCTCGAGCTGCGCGATGCGCTGTGCGATCCCGTCGCGCACGAAGGTCAGCGAGGGTGCGGGAAAGCGCAACTGGTGCAGGCCAATCGAAATGTGCCCGTCGCTCAGCACGCCATAGGGATGTGGCCAGATATCACCGGTCGCGCATTGCGTGAAGCCGAGCCGCTCGTAGAACTCGACCGAGGCGCGAATGTCGGCAGTCATGACCGAAAGTTCGAGGAAGCGGCCGAGCATCGCGCGATCGCGCCTGTCAGGTGATCGAGACGACGCGCGGGAACGCAACGCCGCTGCGCGCCGCGCTGTCGTTGCTCCAGCCGCGCGCGTGGCTTTGCACGAGATTGGCGAGCGCCAGGACATGCGCGGGGCGCGCGTTGAGCGCCGGCACGTAGTCGAACCGCGTGCCGCCGGCAGCGAGGAAACGCGCACGATCGGTCACGTCGATCTCCTCGAGTGTCTCGAGGCAATCGATCGCGAAGCCGGGACAGGCCACGGTCACTGTCCGCACGCCGCGCGCCGGCAGCGCATCGAGCACTTCCTCGGTGTAGGGCCGCAGCCATTTGCCGCCACCGAAGCGCGACTGGAACGCCACGCTCCACTCGCCCTCGCGCAGCTTGAGCGCGTCGGCGAGCAGTTGCGCGGTCGCATGGCAGCGCCTCGGGTACGGGTCGCCCTTGTCGCAGTAGGCGCTCGGGATGCCGTGCCAGGACAGCAGCAGGTGGCCGCTGCGGCCGTGCGCGGCCCAGTGCGCCGCAATGCTTGCGCGCAACGCCTCGATGTAGTCGGGGTGATCGTGGAAATCGGCGACGTAGCGCACTTCGGGAACCCGGCGCAGCGAGGCGAGCACGCTGCCGACCTTGTCGTATACCGCGGCGGTGGTGACGCCGCTGTACTGGGCGAACAGCGGCACGACGATCAGGCGCCGCACGCCGGCGTCGATCAGGCCCACGATGGCATCGTGGACCGACGGCTTCGAATACAACATGCCGATCGCCACCGACACCGGCGGAGTGGGGCGCGTTGCGAGTTCAGCTTCGAGGGCCGCGCGCAACTCACCCGACAGCTGCAGCAGCGGCGAGCGGCCCGCGGCGAAAATCGCCCGGTACTTGTGCGCGCTGCGCAGCGGGCGCAGCGGCAGGATGATGCCGCGCAGGATCGGCAGCCACAGCCAGCGCGGCAGCTCAACCACACGCGGATCGGACAGCAGCCTGTCGAGGAAGCGGCGGATGTCGCGCACGGACGCCGAATCGGGCGAGCCGGAATTGACCAGCAGCACGCCGATGCGTTCGCTGCTGTCGTGTTCGGGCTCCACTGCGCCGTGGTATTGCGGCATGCAATCCTCGCGCGTCAGGCCACGCCGCCGACGCACACGTACTTGAGTTCCGTGTAATCGAGTATGCCGTACTTCGAGCCCTCGCGGCCGAAGCCCGATTCCTTCATGCCGCCGAACGGCGCCACTTCCGTCGAGATGATGCCGGTGTTGACGCCGACGATGCCGTACTCGAGGCCTTCCTGTACGCGCCAGGAGCGCGCGAGGTCGCGGGTGTAGAAGTAGGCGGCCAGGCCGAACTCGGTGTCGTTGGCCATCCGCAGCGCTTCGGCTTCCGTCTCGAAGCGAAACAGCGGCGCGACCGGGCCGAAGGTCTCCTCGCGCGCGACCATCATCTGCGGCGTGACGCCGGTCAGGATGGTCGGCTCGAAGAACGTGCCGCCGAGCGTGTGGCGCTTGCCGCCAAAAGCAACTTTTGCGCCTTTGGCGAGCGCATCGCTGATGTGCTCTTCGACCTTGGCGATGGCGTTCGCGTCGATCAGCGGGCCCTGTTCCGTGGCGCCCTTGAGCCCATCGCCAACCCGCAGCTTTGCGACGGCTTCGATGAGCTTTGCGGTGAACGCCTCGTACACACCGGCCTGCACCAGCAGGCGGTTGGCGCACACGCAGGTCTGGCCCGTATTGCGATACTTGCTTGCAATCGCGCCCTGCACGGCGGCATCGAGATCGGCGTCGTCGAACACGATGAACGGCGCATTGCCGCCGAGTTCGAGCGAGAGTTTCTTCAAGGTGCCGGCCGACTGCACCATCAGCTTCTTGCCGATCTCGGTCGAGCCGGTGAAAGTGACCTTGCGCACGACGGGGTTGGAGGTCATCTCGCCGCCGATCGCGGTCGCACTGCCGGTGATCACGCTGAACACACCCGCCGGCACGCCAGCGCGTTCAGCGAGTTCCGCAAGCGCGAGTGCCGAGTAGGGCGTCTGCGTCGCGGGCTTGCACACGAAGGTGCAGCCCGCCGCGAGCGCGGGGCCCGCCTTGCGCGTGATCATCGCCGACGGGAAATTCCACGGCGTGATCGCCGCGACCACGCCGACGGGCTGGCGCAGCACCAGGATGCGCTTGTCAGGCTGGTGGCCAGGGATAAGGTCGCCGTAGAGGCGCTTGGCTTCCTCGCCGAACCATTCGATGAACGAGGCGGCATAAGCGATCTCTCCTTTCGACTCGGCGAGCGGCTTGCCCTGCTCGGCGGTCATCAGGGCGGCGAGGTCGTCCTGGTGTGCAAGCATCAGCTCGCTCCAGCGACGCAGGATACTGGCGCGCTCCTTCGCGGTGCGCGCCGCCCAGGCCGGAAAGGCCCGTGCTGCGGCCTCGATGGCCCGGCGTGTCTCGGCGCTGCCGGCGTCGGGAATCGTGCCGAGCTTGTCGCCAGAAGCGGGATTCGTCACATCGATCGCGCGCTTCGAGTCCGCGTCGGTCCATTGGCCGTCGATGTAGCACTGCTGGCGCAGCAATGCGGGGTCGTGCAGCTTCATGCTCTCTCCGTGGCAGCTCAGCCTACGTGTTCGGCAAAGAATGCGAGCGTGCGCTCGAGTGCGAGCCGGGCGCTCGGCGCGTCGTACGACGCGCGGTCGTTGCAGTTGAAGCCGTGGTCGGCAGGATAAAGGTGGAACACGCCGGCAGGATGCGCAGCCTTGATCTTCTCGACATCGGCGGGCGGGATGTGCGCGTCCTTCTCGCCGAAATGGTAGATCACCGGACGCTTCGGCTTGTGCTCGAGCAGGTTCACGATGCCGCCGCCGTAGTACGACGAGGCGGCTGCAACCGGCAGCTCGCAGGCCGCGAGCCACGCCACGGTGCCGCCCCAGCAGTAACCGACGATGCCGACCCGGCCCGAGCCTTTGACCGCGTTGATCGCGGCACCGACATCGGCCAGGAAATGCTCCGGCTTCACCTGCAGCATGTAGCCGATGCCTTCCTGCACGGTGTCGGCGGTGTAGCCGAGCTCGATGCCGCGGCGCACCCTGTCGAACAGTGCCGGTGCAATCGCGGTATAGCCCTGGGCCGCATAGGCATCGGTGACGGCGCGGATGTGGCTGTTGACGCCGAAGATTTCCTGCGCGACCACCACGGCGCCCCGCGGCGCGCCCTTGGGCGCGGCGAGATAGGCCTGGAACTCGTGGCCGTCGCGGGCCATCAGCGTCGTGAACTCACCCATCGGCAGACCCTCAGCAGGAGCGGGGACCGACAAGAATACCGCGCTCAGGCGGCAGGAACCACGCGCTGATCGATGGCGCCGAAAATGGACGCGCCCGCGGCATCGAACATCTCGATGCGTACGCGGTCGCCGAAGCGCAGGAACGGTGTCTGCGCCTTGCCGTGCGCAAGCTGCTCAAGCATGCGCCGCTCGGCAAGGCAGCTCGAGCCACGGCTGCGGTCGTAGTTCGAGACGGTGCCCGAGCCGACGATCGCGCCGGCGCCGAGGCGGCGTGTGCGCGCGGCATGCGCAATGAGCTGCGGAAAGCTGAAGGTCATGTCGACGCCGGCATCGGGTGCGCCGAAGTGCTTGCCGTTGATATGGCTCACGAGCGGCAGATGCAGCTTGCCATCACGCCACGCGTCACCGAGCTCGTCGGGCGTCACCGCGACGGGCGAGAACGCCGTCGCCGGCTTCGACTGGTAGAAGCCGAAGCCCTTGGCGAGCTCTCCCGGGATGAGATTGCGCAGCGACCAGTCGTTGACGAGCATCAACAGCCGGATGCGG
This sequence comes from uncultured Pseudomonadota bacterium, assembly GCA_902826575.1. Lineage (GTDB taxonomy): Bacteria > Pseudomonadota > Gammaproteobacteria > Steroidobacterales > Steroidobacteraceae > CADEFQ01. The sequence continues at coordinate 32,943 of CADEFJ010000010.1, forward strand.
CCTGCGGCATCGGCGGCGCTGCAGGCCATCGGCACATCATCGACGATGACCGCTGCTTCGGCTTCGAGGTCGATACCGAACTCCTCGCTGCCGAAAATGGCGTCGTCGGTGGGGCCGAGCAGGTCGTCCGAGCCGCCCTGGTAGAGGAGCGGATCGGTCCAGAAAGTGGCCGGCATCTCCGCGCCGCGCGCCTTGCGTACGAGTTCGACGTGGTTCACGTAGGCGCTGCCGTCGACCCAGTGATGCGCGCGCGGCAGCGGCGCGGCACAGTCGCCCGGGCGGAACGGCATGGCGGCGGCAACGGTGCCGGCTTCGACGCGCACCGCAAGTTCGGCCAGTGCCGGGGCGGTGTGCTGCCAGTCATCGAGTGCCTGCTGCAACGTCGCGGCAATGCCGTCGGCGAGCACGCAGCGCGCCAGGTCGCGACTGACGACCACCAGCCGACCGTCACGGCCGCTTTTCAGGCTTGCAAGCTTCACGCGCCTTTCCAGCTGTCGACGTAGCCGGCCCATTCGACACTGGCGGCGGCGGGCGCGATGTCGAGGGCGTCGCGCGTATCGATCATCACGGCATATTCGTCGGTGGCGGCCTTCGCCTGCGTCGCGATGTTTGCGAGCGCCTTCGGATGCGGTCCATGCGTAAACCCGGCAGGGTGCAGGGTCATCATGCCGGGCTGGATGTTGTCGCGGCTGAAGAAGTCGCCGGCGTGATAGAAGATGACTTCGTCATAGTCGTCGTTGTTGTGGAAGAACGGCACTTTGATCGCGCCCGGATCGGTTTCGAACGGCCGCGGCACGAAAGTGCACACGACGAAGCGCCCGGCAAGGAAAGTGGTGTGTGCCGACGGTGGCAGGTGATAGCGATGGCTCATCAGCGGGCGGATGTCGCGCACGTTCAGGCGTACAGGCGCGAGATCACCGTGCCAGCCGACCGCGTCGAGCGGATTGAACGGATATCCGATGATCGAGCGCGCGCCACGCCGCTTCACTTCGACGCGCCAGGGCTGCGACGACGATTGCTGCGCCTCGAAGGCCGCGTCGATGCGCGGGGTGTCGAGGATCGCCGGATCGAATATGGCGTGCGGGCCGACGAGGCCGCGATCTGGCAGCGTGAAGCTCGTGTTGGTTGCCTCGATCAGCAGCGCCGCGACCGGTGCGGTGCACTCGAGCCGCCACATGGTGCCGCGCGGCAGCAGCAGGTAATCGCCGGCTTCGAAATCGAGATGGCCGAAATCGCAAAACAGCGCGCCCGCGCCGCGATGGATGAAGATGAGCTGATCGCCATCCGCATTGCGCGCGAGCGCCGGCATGGCGCCCGCGAGCTGCCACCAGCGTACCTCGACCGACGCATTGCCGAGTATCCGCGGCGCGTCCCACGGCGAGGGCGCGGCCTCGGCGAGGCGCGTGAGGTCGAAAGCGTGCGGGCGCAGCGGTCCCTCGAAACTCACCCAGCCGGTCGGCGGGTGGCGGTGGTACAGGTGCGCCGCAGGTCCGAAGAAGCCCTCTTTGCTGATCTCGCGTTCGTAGGTGCCGGGTGGCAGGTCGGCGTGCGCCTGGCGCGAGGCGGTGCCCTCGACTCGCGGGAAACCGATGTAGCGGGGCATGGGGGAAATATAGTTTCAAATGAAACCATTATCAAGTTGGCGGCGAACAGCGAACAGCTTGCAGAGTACAGCCAGAGCGCGAGCCTTCGCATCCGCGCCCGGGTCTTGAGCTCTGGCTGTAATCTGTTCGCCGCCCGCTGTTCGCCGCAAATCCGAGGCGCTACGCCCGCTCAAGCACGGCAACCACTCCCTGCCCGCCTGCCGTACACACCGAGATCAGCCCGCGCTTGCTCGCCGGCGCTTGCGCGAGCTGCTTGGCCAGCGAGGCAACAATACGCGTGCCGGTTGCGGCGAACGGATGGCCGATCGCGACGCTGCCGCCGCGCAGGTTCAGCTTGCCGCGATCGATGCTGCCGAGTGGCTGCGCAAGGCCGAGGCGCTCGCGGCAGTAGTCGGCGGATTCCCACGCGGCGAGGGTGCACAGCACCTGCGCTTCGAAAGCCTCGTGGATTTCGTAGAAGTCGAAGTCCTGCAATGTGAGGTTTGCGTCCTTCAACATTGCGGGCACCGCATACGCCGGCGCCATCAGCAGGCCCTCGTGGCCGGCCACATAGTCGACCGCCCAGGCCTTGCCGTAGCTGAGCCATGCGAGTACCGGCAGGTTGCGGGCCCGGGCCCATTCCTCCGACGCGAGCAGCACTGCGGATGCGCCGTCGGTGAGCGGCGTGCTGTTGCCAGCCGTGAGCGTGCCGGCCTCGCGGTCGAATGAGGGCTTCAGCTTCGCGAGTCTTTCTGGCGAGGTGTCGGCGCGGATGTTGTTGTCGATCTTCAGGCCCTGGAAGTCGACGACTAGGTCATCGTAGAAGCCGTCCTTCCAGGCCGTTGCCGCCTTCACGTGACTCTCGTAGGCGAGCTGGTCCTGCGCCTCGCGCGCGATGTTCCAGGTCTTCGCCATGACCTCGCAGTGCTCGCCCATCGACATGCCGGTGCGCGGCTCGATCACCGCGGGCATCACCGGCTTGAAGTCGCGCGCCCGCAGGCCGAAGAACGGCGCGATCCGCTGGCCGAAGCTGCGGCCGCGGTAGCTGCGCAACAGCTTCTGCTGGTAGGAGCGCGGATAGACGATCGGCGGATCGCTCACCGTGTCGACGCCACCGGCGATGCCGGCATCGATCTGGCCGAGCGCGATCTTGTTCGCGACCAGGATCGCCGCCTCGAGGCTCGTGCCACAGGCGCGCTGCACGTCGAGCCCGGGTGTTTGCGGGTCGAGCCCGCTCGACAGCACGCACTCGCGCACCAGGCTGAAGTCTTTCGAGTGCTTGATCGTGGCGCCGGCGATCACGTCGCCGAGGCGCACACCGGCCAGCCCGTACTTTTCTACGACGGCGCGCAGCGCCGCGGTGAGCATGTCCTGGTTGCCGACCGCGGCATAGGCGCCATGCGCCCGTGCGAAGGGGATGCGCTGGCCGCCGACGATCGCGACGCGCCTGATGGCTGATCCTGCGAGCATAGACAGCTAGGATGCCACGCTGCGCACCCGTTCAGCCAATATCCGCCCCGGGTCAGTATTCGCGCCTGGGCGCCGAGCCGCGATAGCCGTAGCCGAGTGTCTCGACATCGACCACCAGCCCGTCCTCGAAAATCACACGCCGCATCAATTTGTTCGGGCCGAGGTTGTAGGTCCAGGTCTCGACCAGCACCTCGATGTATCCGCCCCCGACGTTCACCGGGCGGCCGTAGTACCACACGATCGGCGGGCGCAGCGTCGTCCGCTGCTGCACTTCGGTGGGCTCGCCGCACCAGGTGAGCACCTGGTCGCGAGTGGTGTCGTCCACCACGAGGCGCTGGCCGCAGCGCATGCTGTCGGCCTGCGCCGCGGGGATGCCGAGCGCGCCCAGCAGCACAACCGCGAATAGCCGCCTGATCGTCATTGGGGCACGGTACGCCGACGATCCTGAACGGACAATGACTGCCGCGGCGGCGTGCACCGCGTTGCGGCGAGCCGTGCGGGTCGCGATGCCGGCCCTTGCGACCCGATGCGGGCAAGCGGCAAGATGCCCGGATAATGGCGCCGCGCTACACCAGCTTCCGCGAGTTCTACCCCTTCTACCTGGGGGAGCACCGCCATCCGGTGTCGCGCCGGCTGCATGTGGTCGGCACGTTGAGCGTGCTCGTCATCACCGTGCTCGCGCTCGTGACACGCAACTGGCGGCTCGTGCTCGCCGGCATCGTCATCGCCTACGCCCTGGCGTGGATCGGGCACTTCGTGTTCGAGAAGAATCGTCCGGCGACATTCCAGTATCCGCTGTACAGCCTGCGCGGCGATTTCACGATGCTGCGCGACGTCCTGCTGCGCCGCTTGCCCTGGTAGCGCGGTGGCCAGGCCCGCCATCGATCGCTTGTTCGAGCGCCGCGTGGCCTCGCTCGTCAATGGCGGCGGCGCGCGGCTGCTGCAGGGCGGCCTGCGCGGTGTCGAAAAGGAATCGCTGCGGGTCACGCCGGACGGGCGCCTCGCGACGACGCCGCACCCGCATGCACTCGGTTCGGCGCTCACCAACGGCCAGTTCACCACCGATTACTCCGAGGCGCTGATCGAGCTGGTCACGCCGACCTTCACGACGAACTGGGAGTTGCTGCAGTACCTGTGCGACATGCACCAGTTCGTCTACCGCCACATTGGCGACGAGTTGCTGTGGGCGACATCGATGCCATGCCGCATCGAAACCGACGACGCGATCCCGATCGCCCAATATGGCAGCTCGAACGTCGGGCGGATGAAGACCGTGTATCGCAACGGGCTTGGCAACCGCTACGGCCGCGTCATGCAGGCGATCTCCGGCGTGCATTTCAATTATTCCTTCCCGGAAAAGTTCTGGGAGCCGTACGCCGCGTTGCGCGAACGCGCGGATGAACGCGCGCTGCGCTCGGCGGCCTATTTCGACCTGCTGCGCAACTACCGTCGCCATGGCTGGCTCGTGCTGTACCTGTTCGGCACCTCGCCGGCGGTGTGCAATTCCTTCCTGCGCGTGCGCGGCGAGACGCTGCCGCAACTCACGCAGGGCACGGCGTACGAGCCGTACGCCACGACACTGCGCATGAGCGACCTCGGATATCGCAACCGCAAGCAGGCGGGCGTTTCGGTGTCGGTGAACAGTCTCGAGGACTATGTGCGCGACCTTACCCGCGCAATCACCACGCCGTATCCACCGTACGAGGCGCTGGGCGTGCACGTCGACGGCGAGTGGCGCCAGCTCAATGCCAACCTGCTGCAGATCGAGAACGAGTACTACGGCAATATCCGCCCGAAGCGCGTCGCGCGCTCGGGCGAGCGGCCGACTAAGGCCCTGCTGCGCGGTGGCGTCGAGTACGTCGAAGTGCGCGCGCTCGACGTCAGCGCCTTCGACCCGGTCGGCGTGAACCAGGTGAACCTGCGCTTCCTCGAAGCCTTCCTCGCGCTCTGCCTGCTGCGAGACAGCGCACCGCTGGGCAGCGACGAGCAGGAGGCGCTCGACCTCAACCATGTGGTGGTGGCACGCCGCGGACGCGAGCCCGGGCTCACGCTGCAACGTGACGGGCGGGCGGTGCGCCTCACGGACTGGGCCGACGAGTTGCTCGACGGCATGACCGGCCTGTGCGAGATCCTCGACGAAGGGCATGCCGCTCGGCCCTACTCAGCCGCATTGGCTGCCCAGCGCGCCAAGCTGCGCGATCCCGCGCTCACTCCGTCGGCCCGGCTGTTGCATGAAATCCACACCTCCGGAGAGTCGTTCTTCAGCGTGGCCCAGCAGATGTCGAGTGCCCACAAGTCCTATTTCCTCGAACTGCACCCCCCCAATCCGGGCCGGCTGGCCGAGTTCCAGCAGCAGGCCGCGGAATCGATCGCAGAGCAACAGGCCATCGAGGCAGCGGACACGGCAAGCTTCGAGGATTACCTGCGGCTCTATTTTGAGAACTAGCTCACAGAACCAGCACCAAACCCCTGATTTGACATATGCGGGCAGCGAATTTGTAATGCCTTTGTCACATACCGCGCGTTAGAATCCGTCGCCAGCAAGAGACAGCCTGGCATCAGGGATGACCTCCGACGATGAAAACGATCAAGCCTTTCGAGGCTGACAGATACGCTTCCGCTTCGCTTGTCGCCGCCAACGAGCCGACGATCTCCGAACTGCCACGCAAGGAACGCGCGCCCGATGCGACCGCGCCACGCGGCTGGGATCCTTTCGACGTGTGGCGCACGCGCGTGAAGACCCCGCGCGAGAGCGACAAGCCCGTCGGCTGACAGATGCCCACGGCAGGGGTGCCGGAAGAGGCTGAATCGCCCGTCGCCCGCACGCTGCGCGCGGGATTTCCATGGCTCAGGTTTCCAGGCGAACTCGAGCGGGAGTTCGTCGCCGAGTACCGCAACTCGCGCCGACGCATCGTGCGCATCGGCATTTGCCTGGCACTCGCCACGATCATCGGCCTTGCGATCCTCGACCGCTGGCTGCTCGGGCCCGGTGCGCACGGCATTCCCGACGCGATCCGCTTTGGCGTGCACCTGCCGCTCGTCGTCACCGCGATCGTGCTGACCTCGCAGCGCTGCTACCGCTGGTACTGGCCGTTCGTCCACGTGTTTGCGCCACTCTACGGCCTCGCCACGGTGCTGCTCGCCGCCAACGCTTCCGAGACGCTTACGGCTTTCATCCACGCGCGGCTCGTGCTCGCGACGTTTTTCTTCTATTTCATGCTCGGCCTGTCGTTCAAGGCGGCGCTGCGCACGAACCTCCTGACGCTCGCCGGCTTCGTCGTTGCGGCATTCGTCGGCGACATCGCGCCGCAGACCTCGATCTACCAGATCTTTCTGCTGCTGTGCGCGAACCTCTACGCCGGCGCCGGCAGCTACGCGCTCGAGCACGCCAACCGGGTCGCCTTCCTCGAAGGCCGCATGCTGCGTGAAGTGGCGACCCACGACGGACTCACGCGATTGCTGAACCGCTCGGCCTTCGAGAGCGAGATCCATCGCATCTGGCAGCAGTCGATCCGCGATCGCGAAGTTGTCACGGTCGTGATGCTCGACATCGATCACTTCAAGGCCTACAACGACCACTACGGACACCAGGCAGGAGACGCGTGCCTGCGCGCCGTCTCGGGAGCGATCCGCCGCGCGGCGGGTACCCGCGCACACGACTGCGTGGCGCGCTACGGTGGCGAGGAAATGATCGCGATCCTGCCGGGCGCGGACCGTGCCGGTGGCGACCAGGTCGCCCGCGCGATGCTCGACGAAGTGGCCGCACTCGCGATCCCGCACGAGCGTTCGCTGACCGCACCGCATGTCAGCGTGAGCATCGGCGTTGCCACGATGCAGCCCGAGCGCGGTTCGTCGCATGACCAGATCGTGCGCGTTGCCGATCGCGCGCTGTACCTCGCGAAGGAGCTGGGGCGAAACCGGCACGCGGCGCTCGATGAGGGAGATTTTGGCGAAGCGACGGTTGTTCTCGTCGGCAGGGAAATGGCGGG
>CADEFJ010000010.1:40084-52232 GCA_902826575.1 uncultured Pseudomonadota bacterium
ATGAGGGAGATTTTGGCGAAGCGACGGTTGTTCTCGTCGGCAGGGAAATGGCGGGATGAAGGGAGCGAACAGATTACAGCCAGACCGGAAGGCCCTCCTCGCTGACCTGCGCTTCTGGCTGCGATCTGTTCGCTCCTCGCTGTTCGCTATCCCATTCGCTTCATTCTGCTGCGGAGAGTTTTCAACAGCGCCGCGAGCATTCGGGTGCATTCTTCGCACAATGCGCTCGCCATCGCGAGTTCGGCCTGGGCAAGATTCAATCGGTCGGTGAAGTGGAGTTGATCGCTCAATTCGCGCGCCGACCCCAGCGCAATTTCCAGGAATCGGGCGAAGTCGGTGTCGGAATTGCGCGCCGAGCCCTCGGCGATATTGCTGACGACTGACACGGCGGCGCGCCGCATTTGCGTGACGAGACCGTACTTCTCGGCGACCGGCAGCGACGCGGTCGTGCGGTATACCTCGATAGCCAGTCGATCCGCGTAGCGAAAGACCTCGAGTTTGTCGAGATTGCGCATGGCAGAAAGATGGCGGAGCGCGAACCGGATTGGTACCCGCGAACCGTGCCGAAGCGGGCGGAAACAGGAATTGACGGCGAGCGAACAACGAGAAGCGAACAGCGGGGAGCGAACCGATTGCAGCCCGAAGGAGCGTGCAGCGAGGGGCGAGCAGATTACAGCCCGAAGGAGCGAACAGCGGGCCGCGAACCGATTACAGCCAGAATCGCAGGTCAGCGGGGACGGTCTTCCGGTCTGGCTGTGCTCTGCTCGCCCCTCGCTGCTCGCCCGCTTGGCCGTGCTCTGTTCGCCCCTCGCCGTTCGCCCGCGGCGCCCGTGCCTCACCGGTCGCGATAGATCGAAATCTCCCGTTCCCCATCCGAAGTCCGGGCGCCGCGAAACATTCCCTCGCTGTTGAACGGCATCGCGATGCGGCCCTGCGGGTCGATCGCGATCACGCCGCCTTCGCCGCCGAGCTTCACCAGGTGTTCCATGACCACGGCGTCGGCGGCTTGGGCGAGGCTCTTGCCGCCGTAGGCGACGCGCGCGCAGATGTCGTGCGCCACCGCCGCGCGGATGAAGTATTCGCCGTGCCCGGTTGCCGATACCGCGCAGCTCGCGTTGTCGGCCCAGGTCCCTGCGCCGATGATCGGCGAGTCGCCCACGCGGCCATACCGCTTGGCCGTCATGCCGCCGGTCGAGGTGGCGGCGGCGAGGTTTCCAGCGCGATCGAGCGCCACGGCGCCGACCGTGCCGAGCGCGGACAGTTCGTTCGCCGGGCGCGTGTCGCCTGTCAGCACGCGCTGCAACTGCGCTTTGCGCGTCTCGGTACGGAAGTACTCGTTCGGCACGAGCGCGAGGCCGCGCTCGAGCGCGAACTCTTCGGCGCCGCTGCCGATCAGCATCACGTGGGCGGAGTGTTCCATGACCGCGCGCGCCAGCTCGATCGGGTTCTTCACGTGCCGCACGCCGGCGATGGCGCCTGCGGCCAGGTTCGCACCATTCATGATCGACGCGTCGAGCTCGGCGATGCCCTCGTGGGTCAGCACCGCGCCGCGACCGGCGTTGAACATCGGATCGTCCTCGAGGATCCGCACGGCGGTGGTGACCGCCTCGAGGCTCGTGCCGCCCGCATCGAGTACCGCGTAGCCCGCGTCGAGTGCGGCCGCAAGGCCGGCCCGATAGGCGGTTTCGCGCTCCGGCGTCATTTCGGCGCGCGGCAGCGTGCCGGCGCCGCCGTGGATGGCAATGGCGTACATGGGGGGCTCTCCCGCGTGTGCGGCAATGGCGCCGCAGGCCGCGAGCAACAGGGACATGAGGATGGGTCGCTTCATTGGTCGCACAGTGTGCCGCCGGAACGATGCCATAACCCCGGGGAAATTGCCTACGCCGCAAGGGGCGACATCGAGCGCCGGCTGCGGCTATCATCCCTGCAGCCTGAACCTGGCGGTCCGCCAGCGCCGCGGGCGCCATTTCCTCCAGCCAGATCGGGTGCAAGTACCAGTGGTTACACCCCAGTTTTCCGGGATTCGCAGCCTGCTGGTTGCGAACCGAGGCGAGATCGCGATCCGCGTGATGCGGGCCGCCGCCGAACTCGGCATTCGCACCATTGCGATCTATTCGCAGGAAGACCGCTTCTCGCTCCATCGCACCAAGGCCGACGAGGCCTACCTGGTCGGGCGCGGCAAGGGCGCTGTCGAAGCCTATCTCGATATCGAGGACGTGCTGCGCATCGCGCGCGAGTCGCACGCGGACGCGATCCATCCGGGCTACGGCTTCCTCTCCGAGAATCCACAGTTCGCGGAAGCGTGCGAGCGCGACGGCGTGATCTTCGTCGGCCCGACTCCGCAGATCATGCGCACGCTCGGCAACAAGGTGTCGGCGCGCAATGCCGCGGCATCGGTGGGCGTGCCGGTGATGCCGGCGACACCGCCGCTGCCGCCGGACCTCGCCGCCGCGCAGGCGCTTGCGCGCGAGGTCGGCTACCCGGTGATGCTGAAGGCGAGCTGGGGCGGCGGTGGGCGCGGCATGCGCGTGATCGAGAGCGACGCACAGCTTGCCGAGCTGCTGCCGGTCGCGAGGCGGGAGGCGCAGGCGGCGTTCGGCAATGACGAGGTGTATCTCGAGAAGCTGGTGCGCCACGCGCGCCACCTCGAAGTGCAGATACTCGGCGACCGTTACGGCAACCTGGTGCACCTGTTCGAGCGTGATTGCACGGTGCAGCGGCGCAACCAGAAAGTGGTCGAGCGCGCGCCGGCGGTGTTCCTGAGCGACGCGCAGCGCACGCAGCTGTGCGAGGCCGGGCTCAAGCTGGGCCGCGCGGTGGACTACCTCAACGCCGGCACCGTCGAGTTCCTGCAGGACGCGGACACCGGCGAGTTCTATTTCATCGAGGTCAATCCGCGCATCCAGGTCGAGCACACCGTGACCGAGTGCGCGGTCGGCATCGACATCGTCAAGGCGCAGATCCGCATCGCCGCGGGTGCGCGCATCGGCACGCCGGAGAGCGGCGTGCCGCCGCAGCAGGAGATCCGCGTGCAGGCGCACGCGATGCAATGCCGCGTCACGACCGAGGATCCGGAGAACAATTTCATCCCGGACTACGGCCGTGTCACCGCCTATCGCAGCCCGGCGGGCTTCGGCATTCGCCTCGACGCCGGCACCGCCTACGCCGGCGCGATCATCACGCGCTCCTACGATTCGCTGCTCGTGAAGATCACCGCCTGGGCGCAGACCGCCGAGGAGGCGAGTGCGCGCATGCATCGCGCGCTGTGGGAGTTCCGCATCCGCGGCGTCGTCACCAACCTGCGGTTCCTCGATCAGGTGATCACGCATCCGGCGTTCGTGAGCGGTGAGTACACCACGCGCTTCATCGATTTGACGCCGGAACTGTTCCGCTTCCCGCGCAAGCGCGACCGGGCGACGCGCATGCTCACTTATCTCGCGGAGACCGTGGTCAACGGCAATGTCGAGACGAAGGCGCGTACGCGCCCGGCGCGCATGGGGCTGGCGCGCCTGCCGAAAGTGTCACTGAAGTCCGATCCACCGGCAGGCACCAAACAGAAGCTCGATGAGCTGGGCCCGGAGAAGTTCGCGCAGTGGATGCTCGCCGAGCGGCGCGTGCTGCTGACCGACACCACGATGCGCGATGCGCACCAGTCGCTGCTCGCAACCCGCATGCGCACTATCGACATGGCGGCGATCGCGCCGTACTACGCCCGCTTGCTGCCGGAGTTGTTCTCGGTGGAGTGCTGGGGCGGGGCGACTTTCGATGTCGCGATGCGCTTCCTGAAGGAAGACCCGTGGGAGCGCCTCACGCAGTTTCGCGAATGTCTGCCGAACCTGCTGTTGCAGATGCTGCTGCGCGCTTCGAACGCGGTCGGCTACACGAATTATCCCGACAATGTCGTGCGCTACTTCGTCAGGCAGGCGGCGGCCTGCGGCGTCGATGTGTTCCGCGTGTTCGATTCGCTCAACTGGGTCGAGAACATGCGCGTCGCGATGGACGCGGTGCTTGAAACCGGGCGCCTGTGCGAGGCGGCGATCTGCTACACCGGCAACCTCTCGGATCCGCGCGAGAAGAAATACACGCTCGACTACTACGTGTCGCTGGCGCGTGAGCTGAAGGCCGCGGGCGCGCACATCATCGCCATCAAGGACATGGCGGGCCTGTGCCGGCCGGCGGCGGCGCGCGCGCTCGTCACCGCACTGAAGGCGGAGACCGGCCTGCCGCTGCACTTCCACACGCACGACACGAGCGGCATTGCGGCGGCGAGCGTGCTGGCCGCAGCGGAAGCCGGCTGCGATGCCATCGATGGCGCGATCGATGCGATGAGCGGTCTCACCTCGCAGCCCAATCTCGGATCGATCGCCGAGGCGCTGCGCCACGGCGAGCGCGATCCGGGGATCGATACCGCGCAGTTGCGTCGCCTGTCGTCCTACTGGGAGCAGGTCCGCCACGGCTATGCGGCGTTCGAGAGCGATATCCGCTCGGGCGCCTCCGAGGTCTACGTGCACGGCATGCCGGGCGGGCAATACACCAATCTGCGCGAGCAGGCCCGTGCGCTCGGGATCGACGACGCGCGCTGGCCGGACGTCGCGCAGGCCTACGCCGACGTGAACGACATGCTGGGCGACATCGTGAAGGTCACGCCGACCTCGAAGGTGGTCGGCGACATGGCGATCCTGATGGTCACGAGCGGCCTGACCCGCGCGCAGGTGGAGGATCCGCACACACAGATCGCGTTCCCCGAGTCGCTGGTGCAGCTGATGCGCGGCGACCTGGGGCAGCCGCTCGGCGGATTCCCGCCGGCGCTGCAGAAGAAAGTGCTGAATGGCATCGAGCCGCTGACCGTGCGGCCGGGCAAGGTATTGCCGCCGACGGACCTCGAGGCCACGCGCCGCGAGGTCGCGACGAAGATCGGCCGCGACGTCACCGACTATCAGCTCGCGTCCTATCTGATGTACCCGCGCGTGTTCCTGGAGTACGCGAAGGATCGTGCCTCGTACGGCGATGTCGGCCGCCTGCCGACTCCTGCCTTCTTCTACGGCATGGAGCCGGGGCAGGAGATCAGCATCGATCTCGAGCGCGGCAAGACCCTGATCGTCAACTTCGTCGCCGTCAGCGAGACGCACGACGACGGTACGCGCACGGTGTTCTTCGAATTGAACGGCGAGCCGCGCGCCGTGCGGGTCCTTGATCGCAGCCAGGTCGCGCGCCGCCCGCCGCAGCGCAAGGCCGAGTCGGGCAACACGAAGCACGTCGGTGCGCCCATGCCGGGCAGTGTCGCCACTGTTGCGGTCACCGCCGGGCAGAAGATTGCCCGCGGTGATGTGGTCGTCACGCTCGAGGCGATGAAAATGGAAACGGCCGTGCGGGCCGAACAGGACGGTCAGGTCGCCGAAGTACTGGCGAAGCCCGGCATGCAGGTCGACGCGAAGGACCTGCTGGTCGTCTTCGGCTAACGCCGAGCGCGAGCGCGAGCGCCGCAAGCAGCGGCAGCGACAGGCTGCCACCGCCGCCGCCGCCACTGGCGCCGCTGCTGGGTGGCGGCGGATTCGGCGGTCCGCCACCTCCGCCGCCCGCGCTGATCGTCAGCACGGCGCTTGCCGAATTGTTGCCGCTGACCGGATCAATGGCCGACGACAGCGCCAATGCACTGACAGTACGGGTCCCGGCGGTGGCGGCGTGCGCGGTCACCGTGACACTGCGCGCCTCGCCCACTGCCAGCGCGACCGGGCTGCAGGAGATGCTGTTGGCGCTCGCGAGGCACGAGAGGCCGTCGGCCCCGAAGCTGCCGATCGTGATGCCGGCAGGCACGTCGATCGACAGCCGCGCATCGGCGGCAGCGGCCGGCCCCGCGTTGTTCATCGTCACCGTGAGCGTCGTGTCATCCCCCACCACGAGGCTCGCCGGCGTCGCGATGAGGGTCACGCCGAGATCGGCGATCGGGTCGGTGACGACCTCCACAGTCATGCTGTTGTTGCCGGGCGCCGCGTCGTTGGCCGCGAACACCCTGGCGTTGAGAGTCTCGGTCCCCAGGGCACGCCCGGTGAGCGATAGCGTTACCGTGCGGCTGGTGCCCGGCGCCAGCGAGCCGAGCGAGCAGCTCGCCTGTGAACCGATGCTGGTGCAGGTGCCACCCGCCGCGTTGATCGCATCGAGCGTGCTGGCCGGCGGGACGGTGAACGCCGCCGAGACGAGATCGGCCGTGCGCGTGCCGATCGAGCGCACGGTGAAAGTCAGCGAGTAGTTCTCTTCCAGCCCGTGCCGCACCGTGGCGACCGGCGCGACGATGGCGACGTCCGCCTGGTCCACGTTGCCGAGGCAGGCGGCGTTCGCGATGCGCTGCGAGATCTGCGTGAGGCTGCACTGCGAGAACTGCGAGTTCTGCGTGGACAGGGACGGCGCCATCAGGAAGGTCGTCGGTGTCGTCGCGCAGGCCTTGCCGGCCTCGCCGTCGTGCGGCGCGCCGAAGTTGTGGCCGATCTCGTGGGCGGCGACCAGCGAAATGAGCGTCGCGCTCAGCTTGCCGAACTTTGCTTCGGTGAGGCTTGCCGAGCTGCCGGAGCAGATCGCGTCGAGGTAGGCGATGCCGACGGTCGTGTCGTCGAGTTCGCGCCCGGTCATCAGGTGCGTGAGTGCCAGGCGCTGCGAGACGGGCGTGAGGCGACGGGCGTCGGCGACCTGGCGCAGCAGGTCATCCGCGACCGTGGTGGTGAACTGATCCTGCGGTGTGTCGTGGATGCGTGTCGATCCCACCCGCACGCGCAGGCCCGCCTGCGCGGCATAGATGCCGTCGACGATGTTCATGCGCGCGACGAGGAAGTCGTCGGTCGAGGAGCCGTAGGCCTGGAACAGCTCGTAGTCGGCGATCATTGCGACATCGAGCTGCTTGTCGACCGCGACGGCGGCGAGGGCCGTGAGTTCCGCACCGACCGCTTCGTAGAGCGCCAGCGCACTGACAGGTTCGCCGGCGGCCGCGACACCGCAGCTCACGGCGCCCTCGTCGATCAGGGTGTCCGCGAGCCGGTAGACGACCGTGCCCGAATCCGGCGGCGTGAGGGCGGGATCGGCAAACGCTGCAACCTGCGGCGCCGGTTCGACGGCGTACAGCTCGCGACCGTCCGAGACGAGGCCGCTCAGGCCCTGGCGGGTGCGGGTGATGCGCGCCCAGGAATCCGGCAGGCCGATGATGCGACCCTCGAGCGCAACGAGGTCGCCGCGACCCGTCGGTACGGCGCCACGCAGCCGCGCGTTGGGTTCGAGCTGCAGCTCGAATCGCTTGCCGTAGGCTTCGAAGGCAATCCGCTCGCGACCGGAGGCCACATCGCGCTGCGCCTGCATGGCGCGCGCGGGTTCGAGGTAGACGATGCGGGCAGGCGCACGCGCCTCGGCCCACGGTGCCGCAAGCACCAGTGCCAGCGCGATTCCCCCGGCTGACGCCACCCCCTTGATCATCGGGCGGATTATGGCCCGATCAGCGCACCGTGTGCGCGGTGAAAAGTCGGCATTCCGTGGAATTCAGCCCGCACAATCCTTCAGCGGCACCATTATGTCCGCAAGGCGCGCCGGATCGGGTCGCGCGCGCGTGGCAATGAGCTTGCGCGCGGCCATCTGGTCCTTTGGGCGGTTGACGGTGTCGGTCGCGATCAGTTCGCCGCCCCGCAGGTAGCACACCGAGAAACTGCGCGTGGCAGGATCGCCGCGCAGGACGACCTGGTCGTGCCCCTGCGAGAGCCCGATGATGATCAGCTTCAGGTCGTACTGGTCGGACCAGAACCACGGTGTCTTGTCGTGCACGGTCGTGATTCCGAGCATGTTGAGGGCGGCGCTCGTGCCCTGCTCGAAGGCATTGTCGACCGATTCGAGGCGCACGCGCCGGCCGTAGCGCTGGCTCGGATGGTTGGTGCAGTCGCCCGCGGCAAAAATATGCGGGTCTGAGCTGCGGCAGTGCTCGTCGACGACGATGCCGTTGTCGCAGCTGAGGCCGGCGTCGCGCGCCAGGTCGTCCACCGGCAGGACGCCGACACCGATGATCGCGAGATCGGCCGGGTGCTCGGTGCCGGTCGAGTCGCGCACGGCGCGCAGCTGCGTATCACCGACGAAGGCGTCGAGGCCGCCTTGCAACAGGATGCGTACGCCATGCTTCGCGTGCTCGGCCTCATAGAAACGCGACACGTGCTCGCACACGACGCGATTCATCACGCGGTCCGCGAGCTCGACCACGGTAATTTCGAGCCCGAGCTCGCGCAGCGTAGCGGCGGCTTCGAGGCCGATGTAGCCGCCCCCGACGATCACTGCGCGCGCGCCCGGGCGTGCCGCGGCGCGAATGGCATCGACGTCGGCGGCCGAGCGCAGCGTATGGATGCCCGGCAGATCGGCACCGGGTACGGCAATCCGCCGCGCGCGGCTGCCCGTGGCGAGCAGCAGCGTGTCATAGGCCACGGTCGAGCCGTCATCGAGATGTACGCTGCGCCTGCCGCGATCGATGCGCGCGACCCGCCGTCCGAGCTGCATCGTGACGCCGTGCTCCTCGTAGAAAGCGGGCTGGCGGATCAGCAGGCGATCGGCCTCGAGGCTGCCGGCAAGGTACTTCTTCGACAGCGGCGGTCGTTGATAGGGGAAGAGAGGCTCGTCACCGATCACGGTGAGCGCCTCCGTGTACCCCTTCTTGCGCAGTGTCTCGACGGCTTGCGCGGCGGCCTGTCCGGCGCCGACGATCAAGATGTGTTTCGACATGGACGCACGAGCATACTGGCCGCGCTGCATGAACCCAAGCGCACCAAGGACGGGCACCGCCGCGGAGAACTTGCGCTAGAATGGTGCACGACCCCTCGCGCGATGCAGGGGTTGGTGCAGGAAATGGCTGATTTCAGGCCTTGCTGCCGCTGGCATGAAAGCTGCACTTTCGAGCCAGCCAGAACGCCAGCGACGGGAGTGAGTGCATGAAACTGGTCACCGCGATTATCAAGCCCTTCAAACTCGACGACGTACGCGCCGCGCTTTCCGAGATCGGAGTGTCGGGCATGACTGTCACCGAGGTGAAAGGCTTCGGCCGCCAGCGCGGTCACACCGAGCTGTATCGCGGCGCCGAGTACGTCGTCGATTTCGTGCCCAAGACCCGCATCGAAGTCGCCGTCAGCGACAGTCTCGTGGACCAGGTGGTCGACGCGATACTGAAGGCGGCCAAGACCGGCAAGGTCGGCGACGGCAAGATCTTCATCACCGGCATCGATCGGGTCGTGCGCATCCGCACCGGTGAGACCGACGACGCCGCACTTTGACGATGGCCGCCGGCGCGCCTGAGCCCGAGGCGCTCGAACGCGCAGTCGCCGGTCTCGAAATTGGTACTGCACGCCGGCACATCTTCCTGTGCGTCGGCGGCAAGTGCGCCGACGAGGGCGAGCAGCAGGCGAGCTGGAGTTTCCTCAAGCGGCGCCTGCGGGAACTGGGCCTCGTCGACAAGCCGCACGGGGTCCTGCGCACCAAGGCCGATTGCCTGCGCGTCTGTGTCGGCGGACCCATCGCGGTGGTGTACCCCGAGGGCACCTGGTACCGGAGCTGCACGGCCGAGAACCTCGAGCGGATCATCCAGCAACACCTGATCGGCGGCCGCATCGTCGAGGAGCTGCGCATCGCGCAGACCGGCAAGTCCGCGTAGACTTTCGCCATGCCACAAGCGATCGTCATCCGCGAGACCGGCGGACCGGAAGTCCTGCGCATCGAGGAGGTCACCGTGCCGGCGCCCGGCGCCGGCGAAGTGCAGGTACGGCACACCGCGATCGGCCTCAACTTCATCGATGTCTACGATCGCACCGGCCTGTATGCAACGCCGCTGCCTGCCGTGCCCGGTCGCGAGGCCGCCGGCATCGTCACCGCGCTCGGTCGCAAGGTGAAGGGCCTGCGCGTCGGCGATCGCATCGCCTATGCGCTCTCCGTGCCTGGTGCGTATACGCAGCTGCGCAACGTGCCGGCAGCGCGGGTGGTCAAGCTGCCGAAAGGCGTCAAGGATGAGGTTGCCGCGGCCATCATGTTGAAGGGCCTCACGGCGCAGTATCTGCTGCGCGGTACCTGGCGCGTGAAGAAGGGCGAGTGGATCCTCGTGCACGCCGCGGCCGGCGGTGTGGGATTACTGCTGTGCCAATGGGCGAGGGCGCTCGGCGCAAAGGTGATCGGCGTGGTCGGAAGCGACGCGAAAGCGAAGCTCGCGAAGCAGCATGGCTGCCACCATGTGCTGCTCGCGGGTCGCGACGACATTGTCGATCGCGTGAAGGCGCTGACGAAGGGCGCCGGTGTGCACGTGGTGTACGACTCGGTCGGCAAAGACACCTTCTTCGAATCGCTCGACTGCCTGCGCCCGCGCGGCATGATGGTCAGCTACGGTAATGCGTCGGGGCCACCGCCGGCTGTCTCGCCACTCGAACTCGCCAAGCGCGGCTCGCTGTATCTCACGCGGCCAACGCTCTTCAGCTATATCGCCTCGCCCGCCGAGCTCGCGGCGGCAGCGCGCGAACTCTTTGCCATGGTCAGGAAGAGAAAGCTCCGCGTGCGCATCGGCCAGCGTTACGCGCTCGTCGATGCGCGGCAAGCCCATCGCGATCTCGAAGCGCGGCGTACGACCGGATCCACGGTGCTCGTGCCGTGAACCGCGGCGGTGCGGCGTGGGCGGTGCTCGCGCTGACCGGACTTGCGCTCTTCGGCAATTACTACGTCTACGACTCGATCGGCCCGCTCGCCGAGCAGCTCTCGCGCGAGCTCGGCCACAGCGACACGCAGATCGGCACGCTGAATGCGATCTACAGCCTGCCGAACATCGTCCTCGTCTTTGTCGGCGGCATCCTCGTCGACCGCTACGGCCCGGGCCTCGTCACCTTCTGGACCGCGATCGTGTGCCTCGCGGGGGCGCTGCTCACCGCGATCGGCACGCCGTTCGCGGTCATGGCGGCGGGTCGGCTGCTGTTCGGCGTCGGCGCCGAGACCATGATCGTCGCGACCATCGTCGCGCTCGGCATCTGGTTCGCGGGCCGCCAGCTCGCCCTCGCGATGGCGCTGTCGATCAGCTTCGCGCGCATCGGCTCGTACACCGTCGACCTCTCGCCGCTGTGGGCGTCCGGCGCCTATGCGTCGGGCTGGCAGTCGCCGTTGTGGCTCGCGGCGGGCGTGATGCTCGCCGGCTGCGTGGCCGCGTTTCTCTACTGGCGCCTCGAGACGACCGCTGCCGCGCGCGGCGTACAGGTGCTCGGGCTGTCGCGCGAGCGCATCGAGCTGCGCGGCCTCGCGCGCTTCAGCCGCGGCTACTGGTACGTGCTCGCGCTCTGCGTGCTCTTCTACTCCGTGATCTTCCCGTTTCGCAGCACGTTCGCGATCAAGTATTTCCAGCACACGGGCGGCATGACGCTCGAGGCCGCCAGCGTGCTGAACAGCCACGTGTTCCTGGCCGCCGTGTTCGCGACGCCGCTCTTTGGCTGGCTGAACGACCGCATCGGCCGCCACGGCCTGCTGCTCACGGCGGGCGCGGGCGCGCTCGCCGCCTCGTTCTACGTGCTCGGCGCGACCGACCTGTCGCCCGGCGTCAGTACCGTGTTGATCGGCATCGCGTTCTCGCTCGTGCCCGCGGTGCTGTGGCCGGCGGTCACGCTGCTGGTCGCGCCGCAGCGGCTAGGCACGGCCTACGGCTTCATGACCATGCTGCAGAACATCGGCATGGCGGGCGCCAATTTCACCGCCGGGGCGCTCAACGACGCCAACGGCGCGAGTGCCGCGCACCCGGCCGGCTACCTGCCGATGATCGGCTTCTTCGGTGTGCTGTCGGTGCTCGCGATGGTTTCCGCGTTGCTCTTCTGGCGCTACCTGAAGGGCTGGGACGAAGGTAGGATGCATCGGAAAGGTGAGTGGTAGCTATTCGGGTCGGCAGGTTAGATCGAACTCATTGCCCTCTGCTTCCAATGAAATCAAACACTTTCAAACTCTGCCAGCATGCTATCTCGCGTCTTCGTCGCGATTCATCGCGCCACTTTTCCAACCCAATTAGTAGTTATGCCGCATGACCTGCAAGAGCAGCGGGGCATCGGAACCGGAAAGGTCATCGCACTGGGTAGCTTCGATTCGCGGCGCCCGACCGTGACAACCAGCGCTCATAGAAGGCTTTTCG
>CADEFJ010000011.1:0-33254 GCA_902826575.1 uncultured Pseudomonadota bacterium
AGTGGCCGATGTTGCACACGATCGCCTGGTGCTTCATGCGGCGCATGTGCTCGTGCGTGATCACGTTCAGGTTGCCGGTTGCGGTGACGAAAATGTCGGCCTTGTCGCAGGCCTCGTCCATGGTGACTACCTTGTAGCCTTCCATCGCGGCCTGCAGTGCGCAGATCGGGTCGATCTCGGTGATCCAGACCTGCGCCGAGAGGGCGCGCAGCGATTCGGCCGAACCCTTGCCGACGTCGCCGTAGCCGGCGACCACGGCGACCTTGCCGGCGACCATCACGTCGGTGGCGCGCTTGATGGCATCCACCAGTGATTCGCGGCAGCCGTACAGGTTGTCGAACTTCGATTTCGTGACCGAGTCGTTCACGTTGATCGCCGGGAAGGGCAGCTTGCCGTCGCGTTGCAGCTGGTAGAGCCGCTTCACGCCGGTGGTGGTCTCCTCGGTGACGCCTTTGATGTGCGCGAGGCGCTTCGAGTACCAGTCCGGGCTGGCGGCGAGCCGCGCGCGGATCGAGGCGAACAGCGCGACTTCCTCCTCGTTGGTGGCCTTCGCGATCACCGACGGGTCCTTCTCGGCCTGCGCGCCGAGCAGCAGCAGCAACGTCGCGTCGCCGCCGTCGTCGAGGATCATGTTGGCGTACTGGTTGCCCGGCCACTCGAAGATCGCGTGGGTGAATTTCCAGTACTCGTCGAGGCTCTCGCCCTTGTAGGCGAAGACCGGCGTGCCGCTCGCGGCGATCGCTGCGGCCGCATGGTCCTGCGTCGAGTAGATGTTGCACGAGGCCCAGCGCACGTCGGCGCCGAGTTCCTTCAGCGTCTCGATCAGCATGGCAGTCTGGATCGTCATGTGCAGCGATCCGGCGATGCGCGCGCCGCGCAGCGGCAGCACGGCGCCGAACTCCTTGCGAATCGCCATCAGACCGGGCATTTCGGTCTCGGCGATGGCCATTTCCTTGCGGCCCCAGTCCGCGTCCCTGATGTCACGTACGAAATAGTCGGGCGCCCTGCCCGACGGTTTGGCTACTGCAGTCATGTCATTCTCCGAGCGTCATGACGAGCGCCGTTGACACTGGCACATCGGATCCTGAGCCTGGCGGGTCTTGTCCCCGTCGCAGCGCTCCTCAGGTCGATGCCCGGCCGCCACCCTGGCCGCCGGTAATCCACAAAACCTGCCTGTTACGCGGCGCGTGCGCGCGTACGCCGCAGCTCCGCTGCCAGCACCGCCGCCTTGTCGGTGCGCTCCCAGGTGAAATCGGCGTCCTCACGACCGAAGTGGCCGTAGGCCGCCGTCTTGAAATAGATCGGGCGCGTGAGATCGAGCATCTCGCGCAGGCCGTAGGGCGTGAGATCGAAGAAGCGGCGCACGAGCTGCGTCAGCTTCTCGCGCGGCAGTTTGCCGGTGCCGAAGGTCTCGACCATGATCGAAGTCGGTTCGGCGACGCCGATCGCGTAACTCACCTGCACCTCGCAGCGCTCGGCGAGGCCGGCGGCGACGATGTTCTTCGCCACGTAGCGGCATGCGTAGGCGGCCGAGCGGTCGACCTTCGAGGGGTCCTTGCCCGAGAACGCGCCGCCGCCGTGACGCGCGAAGCCGCCATACGTGTCGACGATGATCTTGCGCCCGGTCAGGCCGCAGTCGCCCACCGGCCCGCCGATCACGAAGCGGCCGGTCGGGTTGATGTGGAATTTCGTGCCCTTGTGCAGCCACTTCTTCGGCAGCACCGGCAGGATCACCTCGTCCATCACCGCCTCGCGCAGCCGCCTGGTCGGCACGTCGGGCGAGTGCTGGGTCGAGAGCACGACCGCGTCGATCGCGACCGGCTTGTCGTCTTCATATCGCAGCGACACCTGGCTCTTGGCGTCGGGGCGCAGCCAGGGGAGCTTGCCGCGCTTGCGCATCTGCGCCTGGCGCTGCACCAGGCGATGCGCATAGGTGATTGCGGCTGGCATCAGCACGTCGGTTTCGTTGCTCGCATAGCCGAACATCAGGCCCTGGTCGCCCGCGCCCTGCTTGCGCTCGTCCTTGCGGTCGACTCCCTGGGCGATGTCGGCCGACTGCTTGCCGATCACGTTGAGCACGCCGCAAGTGGCGCCGTCGAAGCCCATGTCGGAATGGTTGTAGCCGATGCCGAGCACGGTCCTGCGTACCAGTGACTCGAGATCCACCCACGCGCTGGTGGTCACCTCGCCGGCAACGATCACCACGCCGGTCTTGATCAGCGTCTCGCAGGCGACCCGCCCGCGCGGATCCTGGGTCAGGATTTCGTCGAGCACCGCATCGGAGATCTGGTCGGCGATCTTGTCGGGATGGCCTTCGGAAACCGACTCGGACGTGAACAGGTAGCTGCTTGGCATGAATTTGACGTGTTGGACTGGCGAAACTTCCATTATACCGGGCGGCACGCTGCAATGGCAGCCGGGCCTGCTTCAGGCTTTTCCCCGGTTTGCCGTTGCGGCGCCAGTGATGGACAATGCGCGCCCCTTTTTGCCCGGTACCGCTGCCACCCATGCCGACGCGTCGCGACCTCGCCAATGCCATCCGCGCCCTAGCCATGGACGCCGTTCAAGCCGCGAAGTCCGGGCATCCGGGTGCGCCGATGGGCATGGCGGACATCGCCGAGGTGTTGTGGCGCGATGTGCTGAAGCACAACCCGGGCAATCCGCGCTGGGTCGACCGCGATCGCTTCGTGCTGTCGAACGGACACGCCTCGATGCTGCTGTACGCCCTGCTGCACCTGACCGGCTATCCGCTCGAGCTCGAGGAGATCCGCAGATTCCGCCAGCTGGGCTCGCGCACCGCCGGCCACCCCGAGCGCGATCTCGATATCGGCATCGAGACGACCACCGGACCGCTCGGCCAGGGGTTCGCCAATGCCGTCGGCATGGCGCTCGCCGAAAAGATGCTGGCGGCCGAGTTCAATCGCCCGGGGCACGAGATTGTCGGCCACCATACCTTTGTGTTCGTCGGCGATGGCTGCCTGATGGAGGGTATCTCGCACGAGGCGGCGTCGATAGCCGGCACGCTGAAGCTCGGCAAGCTGATCGCGGTGTTCGACGACAACGGCATATCGATCGATGGCAAGGTCCAGGGCTGGTGTACCGACGACGTCGCGCGGCGCTTCGCGGCATACGGCTGGCATGTGATCAAGGACGTCGACGGCCATGATTCGGCGGCGATCGCCTCGGCACTGCGCAAGGCGCGTACCCACAAGCAGCAGCCCACCATCATCCTCGCGCGCACGATCATCGGCTTCGGCGCGCCGAACAAGCAGGGCACCAAGGGCGTGCACGGCGAGGCGCTCGGCGTCGACGAGGTTGCCGCGGCACGTGCCACGCTCGGCTGGCCGCACGGGCCATTCGAGATTCCGGACGACATTCGCGCGCAGTGGGACCGCCGCGCGCAAGGCGACGCGGCCGAGAAGAGCTGGCAGCGCCGCTTTCGCCGTTATCGCAAGGCATTCCCCGAACTCGCGGCCGAGTACGAACGGCGCATGGCGGGCCAACTGCCGGCGAACCACGGCGAGTTGTTCGATGCAGCGCTTGCCGCCTCGCAGGCACTGGCGGCGCCGCAGGCAACCCGCGTGTCCTCCGGCGCGGTGCTCGATGCCATCGGGCCGGGCCTGCCCGAACTGATCGGCGGATCGGCGGATCTCACCGGCTCGGTCAACACGCAGCGCAAGGATTCGCGCACGCTGACCGCCGATGACGCGAGCGGCAACTACATCCATTACGGCGTGCGTGAGTTCGCGATGACCGCGATGATGAGCGGCTTCACCTTGCACGGCGGCTTGCGGCCGTATGCGGGCACGTTCCTGGTGTTCTCCGACTATGCGCGCAACGCAGTGCGCCTCGCGGCGCTGATGCATCAGCCGGTGACGCTCGTGTATACGCACGACTCGATCGGCCTCGGCGAGGATGGCCCGACCCACCAGCCGATCGAGCACTTGGCGAGCCTGCGCGCGATGCCGGGGCTCGCGCTGTGGCGCCCGGCCGATGCCGTCGAGACGGCGATCGCGTGGCGCGCGGCGCTCGAGCGTGTGGACGGTCCGACGGCACTCGTGCTGACCCGCCAGGCGTTGCCGCAGCAGCCGCGCACGGCGGCCCAACTCGCCGCGGTCGCGCGCGGCGGCTACACGCTGATCGATACGGTCGGCGAGCCCGAGGCGATCGTCATCGCAACCGGCTCGGAGGTCGGCATCGCGGCGGACGCCGTGCGCGCGCTGCAGGCGCAGGGCCGGCGGGTGCGCCTCGTGTCGATGCCCTCGACCGGCGTATTCGATGCGCAGGATGCGGCATGGCGCGAAGCGGTGCTGCCGCGCGCGGTCACGCGCCGCGTCGCCGTGGAGGCCGCCGCCAGCCAGAGCTGGTGGCGCTACGTCGGCACCGACGGCGTGGTGGTCGGCATCGACACCTTCGGCGCATCCGGCAATGGCGCGGATCTGTTCAGGCATTTCGGCTTTACGGCTGACCACATCGTGGCGGCCGTCGGCAAGCTGCTCGCGTAAGTGGTACGGAGGAAGGAACGGACATGGCAATCAAGGTCGGCATCAACGGGTACGGGCGCATCGGACGCAACACGCTGCGGGCCCTGTATGAAACGCAGCGCACGCAGGACATCCGGATCGTCGCGGTCAACGATCTCGGCGACGCGAACACCAATGCCCACCTGACGCGCTTCGACACCGCGCACGGCAAGTTCCCCGGCGACGTGCGCGTCGATGGTGATTCGATGCTGGTGAACGGCGATCGCGTGCGCGTGTTCGCCGAGCGCGATCCGGCGAAGCTGCCCTGGGGCGAGCTCGGGGTCGACATCGTCATCGAGAGCACCGGCCACTTCACCAGCAAGGCGAAGGCGAGCGCACACCTCAAGGGTGGCGCGAAGAAGGTGCTGATTTCGGCGCCCGGCGGTTCGGACGTCGACGCCACGGTCGTCTACGGCGTCAATCACGGCGAGCTTAAGGCGAGCCATGAAGTCGTCTCGAACGCATCGTGCACCACCAACTGCCTTGCGCCCATTGCCAAGGTCCTGCACGAGAGCATCGGCATCGTCGGCGGCCTGATGACGACCATTCATTCGTACACCAATGACCAGGTGCTGACCGACGTCTATCACTCCGACCTGCGGCGCGCGCGTTCGGCGACGATGTCGATGATCCCGGCGAAGACCGGCGCCGCGGCGGCGCTCGGCCTCGTGCTGCCGGCGATGAAGGGCAAGCTCGACGGCTACGCCGTGCGCGTGCCGACGATCAACGTCTCGCTCGTCGACCTGACCTTCACCCCGCAGCGCGCGACCACGGCCCTGGAGATCGACCAGCTGATGCTGGCGGCGTCGCAGGGCCCGCTGAAGGGCGTGCTCGCGTGCACCAGCGAGCCGCTGGTGTCGATCGACTACAACCACAACCCGTACTCGTCGACCTACGACTCTACGATGACCAAGTTGATCGACGGCAGGCTCGTCAAGGTCTGCTCCTGGTACGACAACGAGTGGGGCTTCTCGAATCGCCTGCTCGACGTCGTCACCGCCTGGTCGCGCGCCCGCTAGGACAGACACCGTGAAGCTGCTGCGCATGAGCGACGTCGACCTCGCGGGCAAGCGGGTGATGATCCGTGAGGACCTCAACGTGCCCATCGACAAGGGCGTGGTAGCGAGCGATGCGCGCATCCGCGCGGCGCTGCCGACGATCCGCCATGCGATGCAGCACGGCGCCAAGGTGATCCTGCTATCGCACCTCGGGCGGCCGCAGGAAGGCCATTACTCGGCGGAAAACTCGCTGGCACCGGTGGCCGTGCGCCTCTCGGAGCTGCTGGGCAAGCCGGTGCCGCTGCGCGAGAACTGGCTCACCGGCGGTGTCGACATCGGTTACGGCGAAGCAGTGCTGTGCGAGAACGTGCGCTTCAACAAGGGCGAGAAGGCGAACGATGCGACGCTCGCGCGGCGCATGGCCGCATTGTGCGACGTGTTCGTGATGGATGCATTCGGCACCGCGCACCGCGCCGAGGCGAGCACCCACGGCGTTGCGACCTTCGCGCCGGTCGCCTGCGCGGGCCCGCTGCTCGTCGCCGAACTCGAGGCGCTGGAACGCGCGCTCGAGAAGCCGGCCAGGCCGCTCATCGCGATCGTCGCCGGCTCCAAGGTGTCGAGCAAACTGACGGTGCTCGAGTCGCTGATCGCCAAGGTCGACAAGCTGATCGTCGGCGGCGGCATTGCCAACACCTTCCTCGCCGCGACCGGCGTCGAGGTCGGCAAGTCGCTGCACGAAGCCGACATGCTCGACATCGCGCGGGCGCTGCTCGAGCAGGCACGGGCGCGCGGCAGCGAGATTCCGCTGCCGACCGACGTGGTGGTGGCGCGCGAGTTCGCCGCGACCGCGCACGCCGACGTGCGCTCGATCCACGATGTCGGTCCCGACGAACTGATCCTCGACATCGGCCCCGATACGGCCGAGCGTTTCGCGGCGATGATCGGCGCCGCGGGCACCGTGATCTGGAACGGGCCGGTCGGCGTGTTCGAGTTTCCGCAGTTCGGCGAGGGCACGAAGACCATTGCGAATGCGATCGCCCGCAGCAAGGCGTTCTCGCTGGCCGGCGGCGGCGATACGCTCGCGGCAATCGAGAAGTACGGCGTTGCCGAGGGCATCTCGTACATCTCGACGGGTGGCGGCGCGTTCCTCGAGTTCGTCGAGGGCAAGAAGCTGCCGGCCGTTGCCGCACTCGAAGCACGCGCTGCCGGCTGATGGCCCGCTAACGACCGACCAGCGGTCGTGGTAACGTCCATGCCCTATGCAGCGTCGTACCAAGATCGTGGCCACGCTCGGCCCCGCCACCGATGACATCCTGATTCTCACCGACATGATGCGGGTCGGGCTCGACGTCGCCCGCGTCAATTTCTCCCACGGCCAGCAGGACGATCACGCACGCCGCATTGAACTGGTGCGCGAGGCGGCCGCGCGCGCCGGCAAGATCGTCGGCATCCTGGCTGACCTCGGTGGGCCGAAGATCCGCATCGAAGGCTTTCGCGAAGGTCGCGTACGACTGCGGGAAGGGGAGCGCTTCGCGCTCGACCCGCGCCTCGCCGCGGACGCGGGCGTGCAACACGAGGTCGGCATCGCCTACGGCAACCTGCACCGCGACGTGCGGCCGGGAGACACGCTGTTGCTCGCCGACGGACAGATCGTGCTCGACGTTGCGGCGGTCGAGGGGCCGCGTGTCGAGACCGTCGTGCGCCTCGGCGGTGAACTGTCGAACCGCAAAGGACTGAACCGGCAGGGCGGCGGCATCTCGGCCCCGGCCCTGTCCGACAAGGATCACGACGATATCCGCTTCGCGGCCCGCCAGGAGATCGACTACATCGCGGTGTCCTTTGCGCGCGATGCCGCCGACATCCGCGAGGCGCGCACCAGGCTGCGCGAGTGGGGCGGGCAGGGGCGCATCGTCGCGAAAATCGAGCGCCACGAATCGGTGGAGAACCTGCCCTCGATCCTCGATGAGACCGACGCGGTGATGGTCGCCCGCGGCGACCTCGGCGTCGAAATGGGCTATGCGGAAATCACTGGCTTGCAGAAGACGATCCTGCACCAGGCGCGCAACAAGTTTCGCGTCGCGATCACTGCCACGCAGATGATGGAATCGATGATCCAGAGCCCGATGCCGACCCGCGCCGAAGTCAGCGATGTCGCGAATGCGGTGATGGACGGCACCGATGCGGTGATGCTGTCGGCGGAGACAGCGGTCGGTCGCTACCCGGTCAAGGCCGTGGAAGCGATGGCCCAGGTCATCGTCGGCGCGGAGAAATACCAGCTGTCGCTGCAGCGCGCGCGCGATCGCAACGCCGGCCACTTCACCCGCAACGACGAAGCGATCGCGATGGCGGTCATGTACACCGCCAACCACATGCGCGTGCGCGCGATCGTCGCGCTCACCGAGTCCGGTTCGACCCCACTGTGGATGTCACGCATCCGCTCGGACATTCCGATCTATGCATTCACGCGCCATGCGGCGACCGCCCGGCGCGTCACCCTGTACCGCGGCGTGTACCCGGTCGCCTTCGATGTGACCGAGCCCGACACCACGCATGTGCAGCAGTCCATCTTCGCGCGACTGCTGGAGCTGAATCTCGTCGAGGCCGGCGACCATGTGATCGTCACTTCCGGCGCTCTGACGGGCGTATCGGGCGGCACCAACACGCTGCAGATCCTCGAGGTCACGCGCAAGTAAATGCTGGTATTCCTGCGCCGGCTCGCTTACGTGATGGTGGCCGTCGCGCTTGCGGCGGCGATCGGCTGCTGGCTGCTGCTGCGTGCGTCGTTGCCGCAGCTCGATGGCGAGATCGGGGGCGCGCAGCTGGCCGCGCCGGTGACGATCGAGCGCGATGCGCTCGGCACGCCGACCGTGAGCGGCACGGACCGCGTGGCGCTCGCCTACGGGCTTGGCTTCGCGCACGCGCAGGACCGCTACTTCCAGATGGATCTTGCGCGGCGCCTCGCGGCCGGCGAGTTGTCGGAGCTGTTCGGCCCCGTGGCGCTCGAGCACGATCGCAAGGCGCGCCTGTTTCAATTCCGGCGCGTGGCGCGCGCGCTGGTCGAGGGCCTGACGCGCGAGGAGCGGGCGGTGCTCGACGCCTACGTCGGTGGCGTGAACGCGGGCCTTGCGAGCTTGCGGAGCCGGCCGTGGGAGTACTGGTTGCTGCGCGCCGTGCCCCGCGTATGGCAGGGCGAGGACACCGTGCTGGTCGTGCACTCCATGTGGTGGCAACTGCAGTACCACGACTTTGCCGGCGAGCAGCGCCGACTGGCGCTGACCGAGGCGCTCACGGAGCGCCTCGGCGCCGAGCGCGCGGCCGCGGTGCTGGCGTTCGTGTTGCCCGCCGGCAGCAGGTGGGATGCGCCCATCGATGCGCCAGCGCCGCCGCCCGTCGAGCCGGGGGTTCCCGGCCCCGATGTCTGGGATTTGCGCGCGGGCGCTGTGCCCGGCGCGCTGTCGCAGCCGGCAGCGGCCGCCGTCCGGCGCACCGACGCGTCGCGCGGCATCGGCAGCAACAACTGGGCGGTGGCCGGGACCCATACGGCATCGGGTATCGCCCTCGTTGCCAACGACATGCATCTCGGCCTGGATGTGCCACCCGTCTGGTATCGCGCGCGGCTCGCGACGGTCGACGGGCGCTACGACCTGAACGGTGTCACGCTGGCCGGCGTCCCGGCGCTCGTCGCGGGATCGAACGGACACATCGCCTGGGGGTTCACCAACAGCTATGGCGACTGGCTCGACCTGCGCTGGACACCATGCAGTCTCGACGCGGGTACCTGGCGCAACCTGCAAGGCCTGGATCAATCCTTCGAGGTCGACACGGCGCGCATACGCGTACGCGGCGCGCGACCCGAGCGGCTGCACATCAGGGGCGGCGCGGAGGGCGTCGTGTTCGCGACTCGCGAACGCGATGGCGTGGAGGAATGCCAGCTCGCCACCTGGGTCGCCACGCAGCCGGGAGCGACGACGCTCGGGTTGTTGGCGCTGGAGTCCGCCACGTCGGTGGCCGACGCCCTCGATGCCGCAGCGGGTGTCGGCATTCCGCACCAGAACATGCTCGTCGGCGATCGTGACGGCCACATCGCCTGGATACTGCTCGGGCGCATCCCGGCCACGCGCGGCGCACTGCGTGCGGCCGGTGGCGCCTACCTCGAGCCGGACATGCAGCCGCGCATCGTCGATCCCGCGGGTGGCAGGTTGTGGAGCGCAAACGCGCGCGTGGTCGGCGGCGATGCCGGCGCGCTGATCGGCGACGACGAAGTGGCGAGCGGCGTCGGCTACGACCTCGGAGCGCGCGCGGCGCAGATCCGCGACGGCCTTGCGGCGCTCACGTCACCGGCGACACCCGCCGACATGCTCGCGATCCAGCTCGACGACAGGGCGCTGTATCTCGCGCCGTGGCGGCAGATGTTCCTCGAACTGCTCGATGCGGCCGCGCTCGACGGCGCGCCGCTGCGCGCCAGCTTCCGCGATCTGATCGCTGCGCCGATGACGGAAGGCAGCGTGGAGGCCGTCGGCTATACGCTGGTGCGCGCTGCCGAGCGCAAGGTCGTGAACGCATCCTGGGCCATGGTGCTCGCCGGCGCGGGCCTCGCGACCGAGGCTCTTGCGCCGCCGCCGCAGTTCGCGGCGAGTGCCTGGAGGCTTGCCACCTTGCGCCCCGCACACTGGCTGGGGCCCGCGCACGCCGACTGGCGCGCTTTCCTGCTCGCGCAAGTCGACGCCGCGGCGGCCGAGCTCGAGCGGCAATGTGGTGCGCTCGCGCACTGTGCGTGGGGACGGGAGCGCGCGGTGCGCATCGCGCATCCGCTCTCCGGTGCACTGCCGCTGGTCGGGCGCCGGTTGCTGGAAATGCGCGTGCCAGGACTGCCGGGCGATGACGACATGCCGCGCGTTCAAGGCGCGACTTTCGGCGCGTCCGAGCGCTTTGCGGTCGCGCCCGGCCGCGAGGCGGACGGTTACCTGATGGTCGCGGGCGGCGCGAGCGGCCATCCGCTGTCGCCGTATTTTCGCAGCGGCTTCGATGACTGGGCACGCGGCGCGCCGACACCCTTCCTGCCGGGGCCGGCGCAGCATAAGCTGCTGCTGAAATGACCGACCCACGATTCGCCGGCTCGGAGCGCTACATCGCGACTCCCGAGCTCTCCATGGCGGTGAACGCCGCCGTTGCGCTGTCGCGCCCGCTGCTCATCAAGGGGGAGCCCGGTACCGGCAAGACGCAGCTCGCCGAGGAGGTTGCGGCCTCGCTCGGCCGGCCGCTTTTCGAGTGGCACATCAAGTCGACCAGCAAGGCGCAGCAGGGCCTGTACGAGTACGACGCGGTCTCGCGCCTGCGCGATTCGCAGCTCGGCGAGGGGCGCGTGCACGACATTGCCAACTACATCGTCAAGGGCAAGCTGTGGGAAGCGTTCGACGCGGACACGCAGCCGGTGCTGCTGATCGACGAGATCGACAAGGCCGACATCGAGTTCCCCAACGACCTGCTGCGCGAACTCGACCGCATGGAGTTCTACGTCTACGAGACGCGCGAGCTGGTCAAGGCGCGGCATCGCCCGGTCGTGTTCATCACCAGCAACAACGAGAAGGAGCTGCCCGACGCCTTCCTGCGCCGCTGCTTCTTCCACTACATCCGCTTTCCCGATGAGGCGACGATGCGACGCATCGTCGAGGTGCACTTCCCGAGCCTCAAGCAGTCGCTGCTCGCCGAGGCGCTCGCATCGTTCTTCCGACTGCGCGAGGTGCCGGGGCTGAAGAAGAAGCCCTCGACTTCCGAGCTGCTCGACTGGATCAAGCTGCTGGTCGCCGAGGACATCCCGCCCGAGGCGCTGCGCAGCGACGACAGCAAGAAGGCGCTGCCGCCGCTGTACGGGGCGCTGCTCAAGAACGAGCAGGACATGCACCTCGTCGAACAGGTCATGTTCCTCTCCCGGCGTGCTCGTTAGGTTCTTCGGCGAGCTGCGCACGGCCGGCGTGCCGGTCACGCTGCCGGAGTTCCTGTCCCTGCTCGAGGCATTGCAGGCGCGCGTAGCCTGGCTGTCGGCCGAGGACTTCTATTACCTCGCGCGCGTGTGCCTCGTGAAGGACGAACGCCACTACGATCGCTTCGATCGGGTGTTCGCCGGGCACTTCTTGGGGCTCGAAAAGGCGTTCGAGGCGATCACCGCGTCAATACCCGACGAATGGTTGCGCTCGCTCGCCGAGCGCGTGTTGTCCGAAGAGGAAAAGGCGCGGGTCATGGCGCTCGGCGGTTGGCAGAAGCTCATGGAGACGCTGCGCGAGCGCCTGGCCGAGCAACGGGAGCGCCATGAAGGCGGAGCCAGGTGGATTGGCACCGGAGGCACCTCGCCGTTCGGCGCACAGGGCTACAACCCCGAGGGCGTGCGCATCGGGCAGGGCGGCTCGCGACACCGCCGCGCGGTGAAAGTGTGGGACCGACGCGAATTCGCGAACCTCGACGATACGCTCGAACTCGGCACGCGCAATTTCAAGATGGGCCTGCGGCGGCTGCGTCGTTTCGCGCGCGAGGGCGCGGCCGACGAACTCGACCTCGACGGCACGATATCGGCCACCGCGCGCAACGCGGGCTACCTCGACCTGAAGCTCGTACCCGAGCGGCGCAACGCGGTGAAAGTGCTGCTGCTGCTCGACATCGGCGGCTCGATGGACGACCACGTGCGGGTTTGCGACGAGCTGTTCTCCGCCGCGCGCAGCGAGTTCCGTCACTTCGAGCACTATTATTTCCACAACTTCCCGTACGAGTCGCTGTGGAAGGACAACCGCCGCCGCCACACCGAGCGCATCGCCACCGACCAGCTGATCCGCACCTACGGACCCGACTACCGGCTGATCTTCGTCGGCGATGCGACGATGAGCCCGTACGAGATCACGATGCCGGGCGGCAGCGTGGAGCACTGGAACGCGGAAGCGGGCGCGATCTGGCTGCGCCGGCTGACCGCGCATTTCCGCCACTTCGTCTGGTTGAACCCGGAACCGGAAAAACGCTGGGCATACACGCCCTCGACCGTGATCACGCGCGAACTGGTCGAAGAGCGCATGTACCCGCTCACGCTCGCCGGGCTCGACCGCGCGACGGCGGAGTTGCGGCGGCGCGGGACCACGCCGCCGCCGCCACCAGCAGGGATCAGCCCTTCGCTGCCGCCTGGAGCGCCTTGATGTCGGCGAGCACGATCTCGGAATGGCCCTTCGGATCGACCTTCACGTAGTGCTTGGCGATGCGACCCTGCGGGTCGATGATGAACGTATCGCGTCGCGCGAGTTCGAGCACGCCCATCGCCTTGTACAGCACGCCGTAGGCCTTCGCGGTTTCCTTGGTCGAGTCGGCGAGGATCGTGAACGGCAGGCTGTGCTCCCTGGCGAATTCCTCGTGCGACTTCACGTCATCGACGCTGATGCCGTAGATCACGGCGCCGGCCTCGCGGAAGGCAAAGATGTTGTCGCGAAACTCGCAGGCCTGGGTGGTGCAGCCGGGCGTGTTGTCCTTCGGGTAGAAGTACAGCACGACCCACTTGCCGCGCTGTTCCTCGAGGGTGCGCCACGCCCCATTCTGGTCTTGCAGCTTGATGGCCGGGGCCTCGGATCCGACGGCCGGCGCATCGGCGGCGAGCGCGGGACTGGCTGCAGCGGCCAACGCGAATACCGTGGCAAGCAGCGTCGATCGGTCAGGTAGCATGATTTTCTCCACGTTTGACAGGCCACGAGGACACGGGCGCGAACTGATCGATTCTACCAGCCGCGGGGCTTGGGCCAGAATACCCGTGTGAGGCAGGAAGACACCATCATTGCCGGGCGCCCGGTACAGGGCCTGATCCTGACGGGCGGCGGCGCCCGCTCGGCCTACCAGGTCGGCGTACTGCGGGCGCTCGCCGAAATGCTGCCGCGGCGCGGGATCCCGTTCCCCGTGCTGGTCGGGACTTCCGCCGGCGCGGTTGCCACCGCTGCGCTCGCCGCCGAGGCGCGCCGCTGGCGCGGCGCCGTCGCCTCGCTCGAGCATGTGTGGGCCTCGTTCCACAGTGACCAGGTGTTTCGCGTCGGTTCCGCGCACATGCTGGGGTCGGGCCTGCGCTGGCTCGCCGCGCTGGTGTCGGGCGGAACGCTCGCGTCGCCGCCCAAGTCGATGTTCGACAACGCGCCGCTCGCCGAACTGCTTGGGCGCAACATCGATTTCGGGGCCATCCGCCACAGTGTCACCGCCGGCATGTTGCACGCGGTCGCGCTGTGTTCGACCGGTTACACCAGCGCACATTCGGTGGCGTTCTTCGATGGCGCGGACGAGATCGAGGAGTGGGCGCGGGCGCATCGCGAGGGCCGCCGTGTCGACCTGACACTGTCGCACCTGATGGGCAGTCTCGCGGTGCCGTTCCTGTTTCCGCCGGTGGAACTCGGTACCGAGTACTTCGGCGACGGCGCGATGCGCCAGCTCGCACCCATGAGCCCCGCGGTGCACCTCGGCGCCGAGCGGGTGCTCGTGATCGGGGTACGCGCGGCGAATGCCGCGGGCCTGAGCCAGGTGTCGCAGTTGCCACGTTCGCCGACGCCCGGCCAGCTGTTCGGGTTCATGCTCGATACGCTGTTCACCGATGGCATCTACGCCGACCTCGAACAGCTGATCCGGTTGAATGCCATGGTGCGCACCGCGCCCGAGGCCGTGCCCGGTGTGCGCTTGATCGAGGCGATGGCGATCTCGCCCAGTGTCGATCCGCGCGAGGTTGCGGCGCGCCACCTGCACGAGCTGCCGCGCAGCCTGCGCGCCTTCCTGCGCGTGATCGGGGCGCGCGGCGTCGCGGGCCACCAGCTCGCGAGCTACCTGATGTTCGAGTCAGGCTACACGCGGGAGCTGATCGAGCTCGGCTATCGCGATGCGGTGACGCAGCGCGACCGGCTGCGCGCATTCCTGCTCGGCTGAGCCGCTACACCAGGAACAGTGCGCCGAGCCCGAGCAGCGTCGCGAAGCCGATGCAGTCGGTGAAAGCGGTCAGGATCACACCCGACGAGAGCGCCGGATCGATGCGCAGCCGGCGCAGCGCGAGCGGGATCAGCACGCCGACGGCGGCGGCGGCCAGCAGGTTCACCAGCATCGCAACCGCGATGATGGCGGCGATCTGCCAGCGGCCGAACAGCACGACGGTGATTGCCGCGACGGCGATCGCCACGATCATCCCGTTCAGGCCGCCAACGGCGATCTCCTTGAACAGCAGCCGGCGCGCATTGGCCCATTCGACCTTGCCGAGCGCCAGGCCCCGGATCAGCAGCGTGACCGTCTGCGTGCCGGCGATGCCGCCCATGCTCGAGACTACCGGCAGCAACGCGGCCAGCACCGCCACTTTCTCGATCGTGCCCTCGAAGTTCGAGACGACGAACGCGCCGAGGAAGGCGGTCAGGATGTTGGTGCCGAGCCAGACGAGACGCCGCCGTGCCGACGGCACGATCGGCGCGAACACGTCCTCTTCCTCGTCGAGTCCGGCCATCGACATCACCGAATGCTCGGCTTCCTCGCGGATCACGTCGACGATATCGTCGACGGTGATGCGCCCGAGCAGCTTGCCTTCGGGGCTCACGACGGCCGCGGACACGAGGTCGCGGTCTTCGAACAGCCGCGAGACTTCGTGTGCGTCCGTGTGCGGATCGATGCGCGGCGCTTCGACGTCGAGGCAATCACCGACCAGGAGGCCCGGATCCTCGGTGAGCAGCCGGGTCAATGGCACCGACCCGAGGTAC
The DNA here is from genome assembly GCA_902826575.1 of uncultured Pseudomonadota bacterium. Taxonomy (GTDB): domain Bacteria; phylum Pseudomonadota; class Gammaproteobacteria; order Steroidobacterales; family Steroidobacteraceae; genus CADEFQ01. The sequence continues at coordinate 15,259 of CADEFJ010000011.1, forward strand.
TTGTCGCGCCTGTCGGCCACGAACAGGCTGTCGGTACCCTCGGGCAGTTCGCCGCGCATGCGCAGGTAACGCAGCACCACATCGATCGGCACGTCGGCGCGCACGCTGACCGTGTCGGTGTTCATCAGGCCGCCGGCGCTGTCCTCGGGGTAGGCGAGCACCGTGCGCAGCCGGTCGCGATCGCGCTGGTCCATCGAGTGCAGCAGCTGCTGCGTGACCGTCTCCGGCAGCTCATCGAGCAGGTCGGCGAGATCGTCGACCTCGAGGCCCTCGGTCGCGGCGACCAGCTCCTCGGCGCCCATCTCCTCGATGAAGCCGGCGCGCACGTTCTCGTTCAGCTCGACGAGCACGTCGCCCTCGAGCTCCGGATCGACCATCTCCCAGACGATCTCGCGCCGCGCCGGTGGCAGCGATTCGAGCAGCAGCGCGATGTCGGCGGAGTGCATCGCGTTGACCATGCGATGCGCGGTGCGCAGCGTGCCCTGGTCGAGCGCGTCCCGCAGCGCCGAAAGGCGTCCTGACTTCAGTGGAGTGATATCGGTGTCGCTCATGACCGACGGCTATCCAGGCGGGCCCCGCGCGGGCGCGCGAAGTCTAACAGCGAACAGCGGGCAGCGAGTGGCGAACAGCCAGCAGCCGCAATCGGTGGCGCGCGCGGCGAACGGTGAGCAGGCGCGCCTATTGTGGCTCGTGCGCGAAGATCCGTTGCCAGTCGTTCTTCGTGTCGACGATGACCCAGCCGCGCGCGCGGCCTTCATCCAGTGCCTTGTCCAGCTTGCCGATGTGCGAGTCCCGATCGTATGCGGCTTCGCGGTCGGCATCGGTGTGATGGACGATCAGCAGCAGGCGCGGTCCTGCGCCCCCCGCCGTGTACTGGAGCATCTGCAGGTCGCCGTCGGAGTTGCCGAATGCGGCGATCGGTCGACGGCCGATGAAATGTGCGATGCCCACCGGTTTACCCGGCCCGTCGTCGATGTGGTCGATGTCCGCGAGCTTCACCAGCACCGGCTCGCCATCCCGCAATTCGAACTTCAGCTTCCCGGAACTGCCGACCACCCGCTCCGGCGGTATGCCGTACGCGCGTTCGGTCCAGGGCCGCATGAAGTCGATGCCGCCACCCGACACGATCCAGGTCTGGAAACCATTGGCGCGCAGGTAGGCGAGCAGCTCGACCATGGGCTGGAATACCAGCTCGGTATAGGGCCGACCGTACTTCGGATGCCGCGCACTTGCGAGCCAGGCGTTGACGATGTCTGCGAACTCCCCGGTGGTCATGCCGGCATGGGTTGCTGCCAGCAGTGCGGCGGCCCCGGCCTCGCCTTGCGCCGCCAGCGCTTGCCGGTCGCCCTTCAGCACCGCTGCAAAGGGCTGGGTGGTCTGCCATAGGGGGTGCTGCGGTGCGAGTGCCCGGATGCGATCGAGCATGAACGCGAGCTGGACGTAGAGCGGCTGCTCGGACCACAGCGTACCGTCATTGTCGAACGTCGCGATGCGCTCGCCGGGCGGCACATAGGTGCCGGCGCGCGGGTCGGTTACGGACTGCACGAAAGCCACGATCCGCGCCTTCGTCGGCCCGTCCGTCCAGGAAGGGAGCGGGTCGGACACCGGAGCCGCCCGGCAGACGGCAGCCAGCATGAGGGTGGCGAAAAATACGCCAGTGGTTGTGGTTCGCATGGCGCCTCCCGGTTGACAGGCCGCAGCGGTCCGCCCCTGCACCAAAGGGCAATCGCTTGCTGCCATAGGGGCCAATATGCTTGGCGCACGCTTGCTCTGGCAATGGAGTACCGACATGCAACGTTCACTATGGTTTGCCCTGGCCCTGCTGGTCGCGTTGCCGCTGTCGAGCGCGCACGCGCAATCCCGTTCCAGCCGCGATCAAGGCTGGGAATTCGGCTTCGAGCTGATCTACCAGCTGTCGAGCGACCTCGATTTCGATGGCGGTAGCTCGGTGTCGACCGATGACGACCTGGGGTTCAGCGTCAACTTCGGCTACCGGTTCAATGCGCGCCTGGCGGCGGAGTTCGGCTTCGACTGGATGAGCACCGACTACGACGCCTCGCTGGTCTCCACCATTGCGCCGTCGCAGCGACTGAACGTGCGCGGCGAGTACGAGATGTTCGCGCCGCGTGCCAGCCTCACCTTCAACCTGCTGGAAGGCGACATCACGCCCTATGTCTCGGGTGGCATCGGCTGGGCCTTCATCGACACCAATATCCCGGACGGGCAGGTCGTCATCGGTTGCTGGTGGGATCCATGGTGGGGGCAGATCTGTGCGCCTTACCAGAGCACGCGCACCGTCGACGAATTCACCTACCACGTGGGCGCCGGCCTGCGCTGGGACCTGCCGCGCGGCTATGCGCTGCGACTCGGCTACGAGCGCGAATGGGTGGACTTCGGCAATGCGTCCGGAGCGGAGGCCTGGGACCAGATCCGCCTCAACGTGCTTTTCCGCTACTAGACGCAGCCGATACAGGAGTGCGGGCAATGAAGACCAACTGGATGCTGGCGGGTATCGCGCTCGCGGTCCTCGGGGCGCTGCCGGCGGCGGCGCAGATCGCCGCGCGGCCGAGCGACAAGACGGTCGTCGGCTACATCGACGGCGTGCAGAAGTCTGTCAAGCAGTTCGAGCGCAGCCTCGATTCGAAACTGAAGCGCGGCACGATACGTGGCACCTCGACCGAGGTGAACGTCGAGAACTACCTGAAGGACTTCAGTATCGACATCGACCGGCTGCGCAAGCGCTTCAAGTCCAACTACTCGGCGAGCGCGGAACTGGCCACGGTGCTCGAGAAGGCGGAGGGCATTCGCCGCTACGTGGAATCGCAGCCCGCAACGTTCAAGGGTCGCAGCGAATGGGATGTCGTGGCGGCGGCATTGAACGATCTCTCGGGTGCCTACGGCACGGCCTTTCCGCTGGCGGAAGGTGCTTCGCCCCGGCGCATCAACGATGCCGAGATCTCGCAGGCCGCCGACCAGATCGTCAAGAACGCGTCGAGCTATCGCAAGGCATTGAAGGGCGCGTTCACCAAGGAAGAGTCTGCGGCCCGGGCGAGCGCCGAAAAGGGCTCCGACGCGGTGTCGAACGCCGCCAAGGCGCTCAAGTCCCGCATCGGATCCGGCAAGCCCGCGTCGGGTGAAGCGGCGGCGCTGGCCGAAGCGCTGGCTGCTGCGGAGGCCACAGTGGCGGGCCGGACGCTGCCCGAGAACGCCACGGCCGCCTGGGCGGGCGTGACGGGCGCGGCGGCGAAGATTGCGCAGGGATTCGGTGGCTGAGTCCCGGCCGCCGTCGCCGGCCGCCGGAACTACACGCCGGTAAACGCCGCGATCACCGCGCCGTTCGCGTCGAGCAGATCGAGGCGCTCGCCCTCGATCTGCCAGCCCGCGACTTTCGCCAGTGCGTCGTGCAGGGCCTGCTCGATCTCCATGCCCTGCAGGCAGGCCATCATGGTGCCGGCCATCTGCGAGAAGCCGAGCTTCGTGCCCTCGACGCTGTAGCCGCCCATCATGCGGTTGCAGCCGGAGTAGCCGCTGACACGATGATTCGCCGAGTTCAGCACCAACCAGGGCGCGCGCTGCCCGGCGGACAGCGTGACCGGCGCGGCGCCGAGCTGCGTCAGCTGCCACCAGGAATCCTCGAGCGCGGCGGCCCGTGGCGTATCGCAGCCGCCGCTCGCGACGTTCACGAACTGCTCGACGATCAGGTGCGGCCGCACGGGGCCCTCCATGGGTTCGCGGGGCTCGACGCGGCCGATCACCGTGGCAATCAGGGTCGCGCCCGGCTCCGGCACGCTTTTCAGATAAGCTGATTCCAGCGCGGCGTTGTCGCCCTCCATGGCCACCGGAATCCGCTCATCCGTGCCGCAAGCTGTAAAGAGCCCGGCATCGGCCATGTGGCTGTAAGCGCCGCGCAGCACGGTGGATCCGCCGGACGAATCGGGCAGGTCAGGCGCCGCCATCCGCTCAGCGTCGGCGCGCACCATCAGGATCTCGAGCGGCGCAGGCGCGTCGCCGCCCGGTAGCGGCGTGTTCGTGTCGGAAGTGAACAGCAGCTTGTCACCGCGCAGCACTCGGGCGCGGATCGAGTAGCTGTGCGCGGCGTCGATGCGCGCCGGATCGTAAGTCAGCGTGAAGGCGAACGGCGGGTTGCCGGGCGATGCGACGCGCGTCTCGGCGATGGGGGTGGCGGCGGCGTCGGCGCGCGAAACATCCTCGAGTCGCACTTCGAAGACGGAGTCCGGTGGCAGCGCCATGCGTTCGCGATAGGTGGCGGTGCCCGAGACAGTGGCCTCGGTGGGGGCCGGAGCGGGGTTGCAGGCGCTCGCAAGCAGGGCACCGAGCGCGAGGACCGCGAGGTTACGCAGTTCGGGTTCTTCCATGTGCCTTCCTGTTCAGGGTGCCGCGGGCCGATCACGCAATTCGTTGTGCCGGGCGGAAACGTGTGGATGATGAGCCGCGAACCGCTCGAGCAGCCGGTTCACGATGTAGACCGAGCGATGTTGCCCCCCCGTGCAGCCTACCGCGGCGGTCAGGTAGCGTCGGTTGGCCGCGGTGTGCTCCGGGATGCGCGCTGCCACGAAATTCCCGATATCGTCGATCAGGCGCGCGACGGCGGGCTCGGCCTCGAGAAAGCGGATCACTTCCGGGTCACGGCCGCTCAGCGGGCGCAGTTGCGGCTCCCAGTACGGATTCGGCAGCGAGCGCGCGTCGAACACGAAATCGGCATCGCCCGGAATGCCGTTCTTGAAGCCGAAGGACTCGAAAGTGATGGCGAGGCGGGGCGACGCGCGCTCATCGGCCGACTTCAGCACCCTGTCGCGCAGTGCGTGCACGCCCATGCGCGAGGTATCGATCACCTGGTCGGCCGCATGGATGATCGGTTCGAGCAGGTCGCGCTCGAGTGCTATCGCTTCGCGCAGGCCGACATTGCTGCGGCTCATCGGGTGCTTGCGGCGCGTTTCGGCATAGCGGCGCAGCAGCTCCTCGTCACTCGCGGTCAGGAACAGCACCTCGCACTGTATGCCGCTCTTCTTCAGCTCGTCGACCAGCTTGGGCACGGTGGCGATTTCCGCCGCCGTGTTGCGCGCATCGAGCCCGACGCCGATGCGCTCATAGGCCGCCTCGGCGCTGCGCACGGTGTGCGAGATCAGCGGGGTCAGCAGCGCTGCGGGGATGTTGTCGATGCAGTAGTAGCCAAGGTCTTCGAGCATGTGCAGCGCCACGCTCTTGCCGGATCCGGAAAGCCCACTGACTACGACGACGCGCATGGCTCGAATTTCCTGCGACGGCGGCTACTGCCGCGTGGACTTGCGCGCCTCGGCGGCGTGGTGGTCCTGCAGCTTCTCCTTGTGCTTTCGCACCAGGCGATCGAGCTTGTCAGCGAGGGCGTCGATCGCGGCGTACATGTCCTCGTTGATCGCATCGGCATGGATCGAGCCGCCGCGCACCTGCAGGGTGGCCTCGGCCTTCTGGCGCTGCTTTTCCACGGTCAGCACGCAATGCACGTCGATGACGCTGTCGTAGTGGCGCACGATGCGCTCGAGCTTCTTCTCGATATAGCTCCTGAGCGGCGGGGTGACCTCGACATGGTGGCCGGTGACGGATACTTGCATGGTGCACTCCTCAGGTATTACTTCGACGCCGCGCGCCGCCGTTCGTTCGACGGCGCGATGCGCATCGCTTCGCGGTACTTGGCGACCGTGCGGCGCGCGACCGGGATGCCCTCGGCGGACAGCATTTCGGCAATGCGGCTGTCCGACAGCGGTGTGGCGGGGTCCTCGTCGCGGATCAGTTTCCTGATCTTGGCGCGAATCGCGGTCGAGGATGTCTCCGCGGCCTCGCCGCCGCCGACATGGCTCGAGAAAAAATAGCGCAGTTCGAACACGCCGCGCGGCGTGTGCATGTACTTGCCGGAAGTGATGCGCGAAATCGTGGATTCGTGCATTTCGATCGCGGCCGCGATGTCCTTCAGGATCATCGGTCGCATGTGCTCATCGCCATGCTCGAGGAATTCGGTCTGGCGCTCGACGATCGCGCGCGCCACCTTGAGCAGGGTGTCATTCCTGATTTCGAGGCTCTTCAGCAGCCAGCGCGCTTCCTGCAGTTGCGCGCGCAGTGTTGCGTGCGAGGAATTGCGGCCGAGCAGGCTCGCATATCCCTGGTTGAGGCGCACACGCGGCAGCGTGGACGGATTGATCTCGACACTCCAGCCGCGCTCGGTGCGGCGCACGAATACGTCGGGCACGACGTACTCCGGCGAGCCGCCGCTGATGGCGGAGCCGGGTCGCGGCTGGCAGGTGCGCACGAGCGCCAGTGCCTCGGCGAGATCGTCCTCGGTAACCCGCAGTTCGCGGCGCAGCAGCGCCAGTTCGTTGCGGGCGACCACGTCGAGGTGCCGCGTCGCGATCTCGATCGCGGTGGCGAGGCCCGGAGTATCGGCATCGAGCTGGCGCAGTTGCAGCGTGAGGCATTCGGCGACCGAGCGCGCGCCGATGCCGGCCGGATCGAGCATCTGCACGACGGCGAGCACGCTGAGGACTTCCTCGTCCGTGCATTCGACATCCGGACGCAGCGTCGCGGCGATCTCGGCCACCGGTTCGAACAGATAGCCGTCATCGTTCACGGCATCGACGATGGCGCGTGCGATCGCGAGGTCGCGGGCGTTCAGATCGGCGACTTCGAGCTGGGCAAGCAGGTGATCCTGCAGCGAGGTGTCCGAGTGGTCGGCGTAGTCCTGCTGGCGATCATCGTCGTCCGGTGACCACGGCGCATCGGAGCTGCCCGCCGAGTCGCCGGACCAGTTGTCCGTGACGACTTCCACATCGACCTGTGGTGCTTCGCGCTGCGGCGCTTCGCGCTCGGCGGGTGACTGGATCGCCTCGAAGATGCCGGTCTGCTCCGGCTCCTCGACCGCCTCGAGCATCACGTTCGATTCGAGCAGTTCGCGGATGTGCGCCTGGAGCTCGAGTGCGGGCAACTGCAGCAGCCGGATCGCCTGCTGCAACTGCGGAGTCATCGTCAGCGACTGGCCCAGCCTGAGCTGCAGGGAAGGCTTCAGCATGGCGGAGGCGGGAACACCCAACAAGTTGATTCGGAAAGACTATTCAGGATCGCGGCCATGGGTCAGAGACGGAAAGTCTGGCCCAAGTACACCTCACGGACTTGGGGGTTGGCAAGGATTTCTTCGGCATTTCCGGCAGCTATCACCGTGCCCGCGCTTACGATGCAGGCGCGGTCGCAAACGCCGAGCGTTTCCCTGACATTATGGTCGGTGATCAGCACGCCGATGCCCTTGGCCGTGAGCTCGCGGATGATGCGCTGGATGTCGAGCACCGACAGCGGGTCGACGCCCGCGAACGGCTCATCGAGCAGTATGAAGCGTGGCTCCGCCGCCAGCGCGCGCGCAATTTCGACGCGGCGGCGCTCGCCGCCCGACAGCGACATGCCGAGGCTGTCGCGCACATGCGGGATGCGCAACTCCTCGAGGATCTCCTCGAGCCTGGCTTCGCGGCCAGCGCGGTCCAGGTCGGCGCGCGTCTCGAGGATCGCGAGCACATTGTCCTGCACCGTAAGCTTGCGGAACACCGACGCCTCCTGCGGCAGGTAGCCGATGCCGAGCCGCGCGCGCTTGTGCATCGGCATGTGCGTCAGGTCGATGTCATCGAACCAGATGTGGCCGGCATCCGCCGGCACCAGGCCGACGATCATGTAGAACGCGGTGGTCTTGCCGGCACCGTTGGGGCCGAGCAGGCCCACCACTTCGCCGCTCGACACTTCGAGCGACAGTTGCGTGATGACCGGCCGCTTGCCGTAGCGCTTGGCCAGGTTCTCCGCGCGCAACAGGCTCATGGAGCCCGCTCGTCGGCGGGCTCGGCGTCCTGCTTCGGCCGGATCGTGATGCGTACGCGGTCGGTATCGCCGGGCTGTGACTCGGCAAGCACGCGCTGCTCGCCCACGTTATAGACGAGTTCCTGGCCGCTGATCTCGTTGCGCCCGTCAGTGAGCCACGCGTCGCCGGAGAAAGTCACCCGATTCGCGGCCATGTCGTACACGATGGTGCTGGCGCGGCCATGGGCCTTGCCCGGCGAGCGCACGAGCTGCTGCTCGAAGCGCGCCGGACTGCCCTTGATCGTCGCACTGCGCAACTCGTTGTCGCGAAACTGCACATGTGCCTGGTCCGACTCGAGCGTGCCGCCATCGCGCTCGATGCGCACCCGGCCGTTGAACTCCCAGGTCGAGTCCTCGAAATCGAGCCCGGTGGCGCGCGCGCTCTCGGCGGCGACGCGCGCGGTGCCCTGCGTGATCACGACGTCGCGGAAGACGACGGTGTTGCTGCGATAGTCGACATCGGAGGAGGCCGCCTCGACGTTGATCGGCAAGTTGCGCGCATCCGGCTCGGCCGCTGGCGCCGCCGTCGCGGCACACAGGGCCGCGAGCGCGAGCACGGATAGCGGGCGCGCGACGGGGCGCCGGTTATTGCGGCAGGAAATTGCCATGGACCGAGGATTCTAGCCGAAGGGTCTCGGCGCCGAGGTCCGCGCGCAGCCCGCGCGCGTAGAGCTGGTGTCCCGACCACTCGATCGTGACCGGGGCGCTGGTTTGCGCGATGTCGCGCCCGGCGTCGAACGACAGGTGGCTCGTGGTGATCCGGGCCGGCTCACCGCCGCTTGCCAGGGTGCCGGTCAGCAGCACGTTGCCGGTGAGTTCAACGATATCGCGCTCCCGCGGCACGGTGCCGGTGGCGGCGCTGGCGCGCCAGGTACCGCCGTTCGCATCGGCATGGTGCAGCACCGGTTGCGAGAGCGTGATCGTCTGGTCGTTCGGCGCCTGTTCGATCAGCCGCGCGGTGAGGCGGTAGCGAGGCCGGCCGTCATCGCCGGTCTCGATCACTTCGGCGTCGCGCGCCGAATAGCCAGGATCGGTGGCGGTCGGCCTGTCGGCACCGACGCTGTCGGGCGCGCGTGCCGTGCGGCCGAGAAGGATCGTCGCAATGACCGCGACGATGACCACGAAGCCGATGAGCCAACGCATCATCGGCGCTTCCGGCCCGCCGCGCGCGTCGCGCGGGCCGCGCGCGGCCGGCCCGCCTTGCGAGGCCCGCGCGCCGCAGCCGCGCACAGCAGGTCGCACACTTCACGCACGGCGCCGCGACCGCCGCGCGCACGGGTCGTGTGATCGGCCGCGCGCCGCGCCGCCTCGTGCGCATCGGGCACGGCGAAGGCAAGGCCGACCACCTGCATCATCGGCACGTCCGGCACGTCATCGCCGATCACCGCGGATTCGATCGGCAGTACGCGCAGGCGCCGGCACAGGCGCTCGAGTACCGGCAGCTTCTCGGCAATGCCCTGGAATACATGGCGGATTCCGAGGTCGCGGCACCTGCGGCGCACGGCCGCGCTGTCGCGCCCCGAAATCACCGCGACCTCGATACCGGCGCGCTGCGCCTCGCGGATGCCATGGCCGTCGAGTACATTGAATACCTTGAGCAGTTCGCCGCGCGGTCCGTAGTAGAGGCTTCCGTCGGTCAGCACGCCATCGACGTCGAGCACCAGCAGGCGGATCGCGGCAGGCAGCGTCGTCGCCCGGGCCATGGCTACATGACCCCCGCGCGCAGCAGGTCGTGCACGTTGAGTGCGCCGACCAGGCGGCCCGCCGCGTCGATCACCGGCAGCGCGGTGATCTGGTGCAGCTCCATCATGTGGACCGCTTCGGCGGCCAGTTCGCGCGGTCCGATCGCCTTGCCCGGCGAAGTCATCACTTGCGCCATGCGCGTGTGGTGCACGTCGATCGGGTGTTCGAGGATGCGCCGCAGGTCGCCGTCGGTGAATACGCCAAGGCTCCTGCCTGCCTCGTCCACGATCACGGTGAGGCCGAGGCCCTTGCGGGACATCTCGACGAGGCCGTCCTTCAGCAATGCATCGGACGCAACGCGCGGGATTTCGTCGCCCTTGCGCATCACGTCCTCGACATGCAGCAGCAGCCGGCGACCGAGTGCGCCGCCGGGATGCGAGCGCGCAAAATCCTGCTCGGTGAAACCGCGCGCATCGAGAATCGCGACCGCGAGCGCGTCACCCATCGCGAGCGTGACGGTGGTGCTCGCGGTCGGCGCGAGGTTGAGCGGGCAGGCTTCCTCCGGCACGCTGATGTCGAGCACCACGGCCGCCGCGCGCGCCAGTGTCGAGTCCGCGTTGCCCGTCATGGCAATCAGCGGTACACCGAGGCGTGACAGGTGCGGCAGGAGCGTGACGACCTCGGGAGTCTCGCCGGAGTTGGAGATGGCCACCACGACGTCGCCGCGCGCGATCATGCCGAGGTCGCCGTGGCTCGCCTCGGCCGGGTGCAGGAAGAAGGAGGGCGAGCCGGTGCTCGCGAGGGTGGCGGCGATCTTGCCGCCGACGTGCCCCGACTTGCCCATGCCGGAGACGACGATGCGTCCGGCGCAGGCGAGGCACAGGCGGCAGGCGGCGGCAAAGCTCGCGTCCAGGCGCTCGAGCAATGACTCGACGGCCGCCGCTTCGATGCGCAGCGCGCGACGGCCCGCCGCGAGCAGTCCGGCATCGGTCGTGGCGGGCGATTCGGGCGCGTCCGTTGCGGCGTTCATGGCGTGATGATACCGCCCCGGGCGCGAACACTTTAGTATTGTGGAATGCAACCCAGCGAAGTCGCCGATTTGATCCGCACTGCCCTTCCGGGCGCCGAAGTCCACGTGCAATCCGCGGACAACGTGCATTTCGCGGCGCGGGTTGTCGCCCCGGCATTCGCCGGCAAGCGCGGCATCGCGCGCCACCAGATGGTCTACGCCGCACTGGGCGATCGCATGGGAGGGGAGATCCACGCGCTGTCGATCGACGCGCTGACCCCGGACGAGGCCGCGGCGCGCGCCTCGGACTGACATGGACAAACTGCAGATCCAGGGCGGCGTGCCCCTCGAAGGCGAGATCCGCATTTCCGGCGCCAAGAATGCCGCCCTGCCGATCCTCGCCGGCACGCTGTTGGCCGATGGCCCGGTGACCGTGGCGAACGTTCCGCACCTGCAGGACGTAACCACGATGATCGAGCTGCTCGGCCGCATGGGAGTCGACGTCACGATCGGCGAGCGCATGCACGTCGAGGTCGATCCGACCACGCTGCGCGAATGCTACGCGCCCTACGAACTGGTCAAGACGATGCGCGCCTCGATCCTCGTGCTGGGGCCACTGCTTGCGCGCCACGGCCGCGCCGACGTGTCATTGCCGGGCGGCTGCGCGATCGGCGCGCGCCCGGTGAATATCCATGTCGCGGGCCTGCAGGCGATGGGCGCCGACATCAGCATCGATGGCGGCTACATCCGCGCGCGCGCTTCGCGCCTGAAGGGTGCGCGGCTGGTACTTGAAGCCGTCACGGTGACCGGCACCGAAAACCTGATGATGGCCGCGGCGCTCGCCGAGGGCGAGACCGTGCTCGAGAACGCGGCGCGCGAACCCGAGGTCGTCGATCTCGCGAACTTCGTCAACGCGCTCGGCGGCAAGGTGCGCGGTGCCGGCACCGACACCATCGTGGTGCAGGGCGTCGAGCGCCTCGGCGGCGCGCACTACGACGTATTGCCGGACCGCATCGAAAGCGGCACCTATCTCGTTGCCGGTGCCATCACCAGTGGCCACGTGCGCATCAAGAACACGCGCCCCGAACACCTGGATGCCGTGCTCGGAAAACTGGCGGAGGCCGGTGCAAAGATCGGCGTCGGGGAGAACTGGGTCGAGCTCGACATGCGCCGCAAACGGCCGAAGTCGGTCGACATCCGCACCGCACCGTATCCGGCCTTTCCGACCGACATGCAGGCCCAGTTCGCGGCGCTCGATACCATCGCCGATGGTGTCGGCACGATCGTCGAGACGATCTTCGAGAACCGCTTCATGCACATGCTCGAGATGCGCCGTCTCGGCGCCGAGATCCGCCTCGAGGGCAACACCGCGATCATCCGCGGCGTGCCGAAGCTCACCGCCGCCCCGGTCATGGCGACCGACCTGCGTGCCTCGGCCAGTCTCGTGCTCGCAGGCCTCGTCGCCGAAGGTCGTACCGACGTCGAGCGCATCTACCACATCGATCGCGGCTACGAGACGATCGAAGAGAAGCTCTCGCAACTGGGTGCGCAGATCCGGCGAGTGCCGGGGTGATGCGGGCGTAGCGAGTGCGCGCGCGCGCGGCCGCGGCCACACGTCCGGCGCCTCGCGGGTCGAGCGCACCGGCTACCGCCGGTGTTCCCTCGTTGCGGCGGCGCTCGGCGCATCGGGTCACCGCAACCTGAAATGGGATCAGGCGCCTCGCGCAGCTCGCCGCGCCTCGGCGCTCTCCACGCTCGTTGCCGGACGTGTGGCCGCGGCCGTGCGCCCGGCGGTATCGTCACGCCCGCACTACGAGGTGCGCCGCTCCGTCACCATCACCGGCACCGTGATCGTCTCGGCGCCGCGCACGATCACCACGTCGATGGATTGTCCCGGCGTGGTCGTCGCGATGTGCGACAGCGCATCCTGCTGGCTGCGCACCGCATTGCCTGCGATGCTGGTGACGATGTCTCCGGGTCGCAGGCCGGCCTGCACTGCCGGGCTGCCCTGGAAGAGGTTGGTGATCACGACGCCGGCGCGTGCCAGGCCAAGCCGCTCGGCCTGCGCGGCGTCCACCTCCCCGAGCACCACCCCGATCGAGCCGCGGATCACGCGCCCGTGGGACAGGATTTCCTGCACCACGCCGCGCACGAGGTTCACGGGGATCGCAAAGCCGATGCCCTCGACGCCCAGGTTCTTCGCCAGCACTGCCGTATTGATGCCGACCAGTTCGCCGTGTGTGTTGACGAGTGCGCCGCCGGAGTTGCCGACATTGATCGGCGCGTCTGTCTGGATGAAGTTCTCGAAGGTCGCCACTCCGAGCTGGCCGCGGCCCGTGCCGCTGACGATGCCCTGGGTGACCGATTGCGTCAGCCCGATCGGATTGCCTATGGCAAGCACGACGTCGCCGACACGCAGCTGGTCGGAACGCCCGAGCGGCATCACCGGCACCTGGCCGAGGTCGACCCGCAATACCGCGAGATCGGTGTCGGGGTCGCGACCTACGACAATCGCCTCGCCCTGGCGCCCGTCCGCAAGCTGCACGTTGACCCGTTCGGCCTTGTCGATCACGTGGTGGTTGGTGACGATGTGCCCGGCGGCGTCGACCACCACCCCCGAGCCGAGCGTCTGCTCGATGCGTTGGCGATAGCGCGGCGAGACGCCCCCGAACAGCTCGCCCAGCGTCGCGGGCGGCACCCGCTCCTTGACGACGCGCTCCGAATAGATGTTCGCGACGGCGGGCGCGGCGCGCGCCACGGCGTCGGCATAACTGGCAACCGGTGCGCCCGGCGCGGTGGCGGGCGCGGCCGGTGCGGCCGGCGCGGCGGGTGGCTGGGGCGCGCGCAGCAGGTCGGGTCGCAGGAATACGATCACGAAGGCAAGCGCAAGGCCCCCGACGACCGAACCTGCGAGAAAAACCAACGTGCGGCCAAGTCTCTGCGGGATCATGCCTGTGTATAATGCTCCGCTTCCCGGTGCTCGTCACAAGCATGAAGTTCGCGTGGCGCGCGGGCCCGGTGTGGATGGATGTTGGGAGACATTTGCGATGACCGATATTTCGGCAACTGCCGATCAGGAGATCGATCAAGACCGGCGACGGTTCCTGACCGCTGCCACCGTGGCGACCGGCGCCGTGGGCGCGGGCTTCGCACTCGTGCCGTTCATCAAGTCGTGGAAGCCCTCGGAACGTGCACGCGCGCTGGGCGCGCCCGCCGAAGTGGACCTGACCAGGATCGAGCCCGGCCAGATGGTCATCGTCAGCTGGCGCAAGCAGGCGATCTACATCGTGCATCGCACGCCGGAGATGGTCGCCACGCTGGGACCGGATGACGCGAAATTGAAGGACCCGGCGTCCGATTCGTCGACCCAGCCCGAATACGCGAAGAACGAACTGCGTTCGGTCAAGCCCGACTACCTGGTCATCGTCGGCATCTGCACCCACCTCGGATGCCTGCCGAAGCAGCACTTCGAGCGAGGCGAAGCCGCACTCGGCGCGGACTGGCCGGGCGGCTTCTTCTGTCCGTGCCACGGTTCGAAATTCGACCTGGCAGGCCGCGTGATGTCCGGATCGCCGGCTTCGGCCAATCTCGTGGTCCCGCCCCACGCGTTTCGTGGCGACACGCTGGTCATCGGTGTCGACCCGCAGGAAGGAGTTGCGTGATGGCGAACGTCACCACAACTGCCGCCGGCAAGGGCGGGTTCCGCGTCTGGCTCAACAAACGGCTGCCCGTCGACGAGTTCATGCAGAGCCAGCTCGTCGGCTACTACGCGCCGAAGAACTTCAACGTCTGGTATTTCTTCGGTTCGCTCGCGCTGCTCGTGTTCGTGATGCAGATCTTCACGGGCATATTCCTCACCATGCATTTCAAGCCGGGCGAGCTCACTGCCTTCGACTCGGTCGAATACATCATGCGCGAGGTCGAGTGGGGCTGGCTGATCCGCTACATGCACTCGACCGGGGCATCGATGTTCTTCATCGTCGTGTACCTGCACATGTACCGCGCGCTGCTGTACGGATCGTACAAGGCGCCGCGCGAGCTGCTATGGCTCGTCGGCATGTGCATCTACCTCGCGCTGATGGCCGAGGCGTTCTTCGGCTACGTGCTGCCCTGGGGCAACATGTCGTACTGGGGCGCGCAGGTGATCGTGAACCTGTTCGGCACGATCCCGGCGATCGGACCGGGGCTCGTCGAGTGGATCCGCGGCGACTACGGCATCGCGGACGCCACGCTCGGCCGCTTCTTCGCCCTGCATGTCATCGCGCTGCCGTTCGCACTCGCGCTGCTGATCGTGCTGCACCTGGTGGCGCTGCGACAGAATGGCTCGAACAATCCCGACGGCATCGAGATCAAGGCGAATCTCGGCGCCGACGGCAAGCCGATCGACGGCATTCCGTTCCACCCGTACTACACGTTGAAGGACCTGGTCGGTGTCGGCCTCTTCCTGATCGCGTTCGCGATCATCGTGTTCTTCGTGCCGACTTTCGGTGGCCTGTTCATCGAGGCGCCGAACTTCGAGCCCGCGAACGCGCTGTCGACCCCGGCCCACATCGCGCCGGTCTGGTACTTCACGCCGTTCTACGCGATCCTGCGTGCCGTGCCCGACCAGCAGCTCGGTGCGCTGCTGATGGGGCTGTCGGTCGTGGTGTTCCTGTTCCTGCCGTGGCTCGACAGGAGTCCGGTCAAATCCACCCGCTACCGCGGCTGGATCTGGAAACTCGCGCTCAGCGTGTTCACCATCTCGTTCCTCGCACTGATGGTCCTCGGCCTGCTGCCTGCCGAGGGCACTTATGTGACACTGGCGCGCATCTTCACTGCCCTCTACTTCGGGTTCTTCCTGCTCATGCCGTTCTACACACGCATCGATCCGGTCAAGCCCGTGCCTGTGAGGGTGACCTACCATGCGTAAGCTTGCGATCCTCGTGGCTGCGCTGGCGTTCGCGCCCGCAGCCTTCGCCGCGGGTGGCGGCGGCACCGCGTCGTGGCAGCAATGGCATGCCGGCAACCAGCTCGGTGACCGTGCGTCACTGCAGCGCGGCGCCCGCAACTTCATGAACTACTGCGCGGGCTGCCATTCGCTCAAGTACGTGCGTTACCAGCGCGTCGGCACCGACCTCGGCATCTCCGATGAGGTGCTGAAGGAAAACCTGCTGTTGCCGGGCGCGAAGGTAACCGACTACGTGCTTACCTCGATGCCCGGGGCGCTGGCGAACGAGTGGTTCGGCATCGTGCCGCCGGACCTGTCGCTGATCACCCGCTCCAAGGGCAGCGACTACGTTTTCCAGTTCCTGAAGACCTTCTACGCCGACCCGAATGCCGCGACCGGTACCAACAACCTTGCGTTGGCGGGCACGGCCATGCCGCACGTGCTGTCCGACCTGCAGGGCGTGCAGCGTGCGGTGTTCGACGAGCACGGTGCGTTCGTCACGTTCGAGGCCGGGGTGCCAGGGCAGCTTTCGGCCGCCGAGTACGACGCCTTCGTGCGCGACACCGTGAATTTCCTCGAGTACGCCGGCGAGCCGGCGAAGCTGCAGCGAGCCACCGTCGGCGTGTGGGTAGTGCTGTTCCTGTTGCTGTTCACCGCCATCGCCTGGCTGCTGAAGCAGGAATACTGGAAAGACGTCCAATAGCGACCCGGCCGTCGGCCGGGCCTCGCTGGAGAGTCGCGTGTCGAGCCGCCGGTCCGCCATGACCTTGTTCTCGGCGCCCCATGATCCATGGAGTCACCGGGTGCGGATCGTGCTGGCGGAGAAGGCGCTGCCGATCGACGTGGTGAACATCGAACCGGGCCGCTTTCCGGAGGACCTGCTCGATCTCAATCCGTACCACAGCGTCCCGACGCTGGTGGATCGCGACCTCGTCCTGTACGACGCGCGGGTGATCAGCGAGTACCTCGACGAGCGCTATCCGCATCCGCCGCTGATGCCGGTCGACCCGGTGCAGCGCGCGCAACTGCGCCTCGCGATGTACCGCATCGAGCGCGACTGGTACGGCCCAGCGCTCGAGATCGACCTCGATGCGACGGGTACCAATACGATGCAACTGCGCAAGCAGTTGCGGGAGACGATCCTGGCTAGCGCCGCGCTGTTCAAGATGAAGCCCTATTTCCTCTCAAGCGAGTTCTCGCTGGCCGATGCCTGCATCGCGCCGATCCTGTGGCGCCTGCCGCATTACGGTATCGACCTCACGAAGGAAGCACAGGCGATCGCGCGTTATGCCGCCAACGTGTTCCCGCGCGCCGGCTTCCGCGCAAGCCTGACCGGGGCCGAACAGCAGATGCGGGTGGCGTGATGAGCGGCCCGCAGAAGCTCTCCCGCCGCCCTTACCTGCTGCGCGCCATGCACGGCTGGGTCAGTGACAGCGGCGGCACGCCCCATGTGATCGTCGACGCCGAGCGGCCGGACGTGCAGGTGCCGCGCGCCTACATCAAGGAAGGCAAGATCGTGCTCAATGTGAGCATGTCGGCAACGCAGCGGCTCGTGCTCGGCAACGACTGGATTGAATTCGACGCACGCTTCGCGGGCGTCGTGCATCACATCAAGGTGCCGGTGAACGCGGTGCTAGGAATCTATGGGCGCGAGACCGGCGAGGGCATGGTTTTCCCGACTGACGAGCACGACCCCGAGCCGCCGCCGACCAAACCCGCGCCGGCCGACGAGACCGGGCGCCGGCCGCAGTTGAAGGTCGTAAAGTAGTCGGGTGGCTGGCATGCAGCCGCGAATTGCCTGCCGCCGACAGGTAAGGGGACCATGGTACTGAACACCTACATCATCCTGAAATTTCTTCACGTCCTGCTGTTTGCCTATTGGCTCGGGCCTGACTGGGGCGTTTTCGTCAACGGTCGACGAGTTGCCAACCCGGAGCTTTCGCGGCAGGAGCGGTTGCGCTTTCTCAAGGCTTCCGTCGCCATCGATATCTTTCCGCGCTCCTCCATCGTGCTCCTCATAGCGGTCGGCCTTACGCTGGCTGGCGCCGGTGGTTACCTTTCACTGGGTCCCGTCTGGCTGGGCCTGATCTGGCTGGTGGCGGCGATATGGCTGGTGCTCGTCTGGTTCACCGGTTACATCCTGCAGCCTGGTCCGCTCAAGACGCGGTTCGACGCCGTGCATGTCGCGCTCCGCCATGCCGTGACGGTGATCCTGCTCGGCGTGGGAGTGTATTCGCTGCTCTTCGGCGATCCGATCGCCACCCGCTGGCTTGCCGTCAAGCTCATCCTGGTCGCGATCCTGATCGCCATCGGCAGCGTGTTGCGCGTGATCGTTCGCAGCTGGATCCGGGAGCTCACGGGCGTGGCCGGCTCGGAGGCGGCGATCGCGCGCAGCTATCCGTTCACGCGCAAGCTGGTGATCAGCTTCTGGCTGGTGTCGATCTCCGCCGCTTTCCTGGGTGTCACCAAGTCCTTCTAGGGCACCGTGCGACG
>CADEFJ010000011.1:33264-51516 GCA_902826575.1 uncultured Pseudomonadota bacterium
GCATCGCCCTTAACTAGCGCTGCCGAGCAACCGAAAAACCCGTCAGGCGGTGAGAGATGCGGGCTAGGGCCCCGTGCGACGGAATGGGAGGCGAGCGAGGTCGGCCTCGTAGAGCGCCTCCGTGGTCGGCTGGTCGACGTTGGTTTCGATCAGCCAGCCCGACGGGCCGCGCGCCAGGATGATGAGGTCGCGAAACCAGACCCTGAGCGGCCCCGCGTCCTGCGCCTTCGGCGCGAGATCGACACGCGCCAGCGTGTAGAGGGCCACCCGGTCGCCGCGCCGCTCGACATGCAGCACGTCTGCTTTAACCTTGGCGTCGAAGCGGCTGAAGGACAGCGCAAAGAACTCGCGGATTCCCTCCCAGCCAATGGCGGTCGGGCGGTTATGGCCCCAGATCATCGCGTCGGGCAGGTACAGCGGCCTCATCTGCTCCACATCGCCTGATTCATAGGCCGTCACGAAGCGGCTGACGAACTCGCGCATCTCCGAGGCGAGCTGCGCGTCATCAGTGGCCGTGTCCGCGGCCCGCGCCGTGACTCCGGGCAGCAAGAACGCCGCAATGGCGATGGCCGCCATGGCATGGCTGCGAATGCGCGGGTGTCCAAATTGCCTCATGTTGAATGCCATATACCAGAATTCGCCATGCACCGGTGGCCCGCGGTGGCGCGCGGCACCCGGGCCGCACCGCAAGGCATCAACCCCCCAGCGCGAACGCGGCGCGGATCCACTCGATGCGCGCCGCCGCACCGTCCCCCTCTTCAATCACCACGTCGAAGCGCGCCGGCATCTGCCGCCACTCGGGATGCGCGGCGAGCAGCAGATGGGCGGCGCGGATCAGGCGCTGCTGCTTGCGCGCCCCGACACTCGCCGCGGCGCCGCCATGGCTGCGAGTCGAGCGCGAGCGCACTTCGACGATCGCGAGTGTCGTGCCATCGCGCGCGACGATGTCGATCTCGCCGGCGCGCCGGCGGAAGTTGCGCGCGAGGATCGTCAGTCCCCGGGCTTCCAGGTAGCGCACCGCGCGCTCCTCGGCATCCCGGCCGCGCGCAAGGCGATCCATCGCCGCGCAACGCTCAGGGTGTGACGGCCGGTGTGGCGCCGCCCTGGAGCACGGTTTGCCCACCTTTGATCTGCGCCCACTCGAGCTGGCGGTAGACGCGCCGTCCATCGTCGATGCGCAAGCGACCGGTGAGGCCGTCGATGTCGACAGGCGCGCCGCCGGGAATGGCGATGCTCAGCTGGTAGGCGTCGTAGCCGAACGCGAACAGCTTGCCGCGTGCCGCGGCGTTCTCGCCCCATGCGCCGAGCAGCGACGCGCGCACTTCGGCGGTCTTTGCGCCGACACCGAACACCCACGGCATGTCGGGGAAGATGAGCCCGTCGAGATCCTGGTTGGCGGTAGGGTGCGGCTCGTACGCGTCCGAGGTCGAGTAGGTTGGCAGGTCGCCGGCATAGTGGAAGCGCAGCTGCGGGCGCAGTTGGCGCGCCGTCTGCGACTGGCTCGGCGCGAAGATGAACTGGGCATCCGCGCGCCGTCGCGGCTGGAAGGCGAGCTTCGTGCCGGTCACCTGTTCGATGCGGCGATGCCGCGCCTTGCTGTCATCGATGCGCAGTACGTCGGTGATCGCGTGCGAGTAGTCGTTCTCGGCCGGGAAGTAGGTCGCCGAACCGACGAGTTCCCCGCCCGCCGCCTGCAGTGCCTCGGTAAAGGCTGCGAGCACGCGCGTGCCCCATTCTCCTGCGGGCACGAGCGCGATGCCGCGCCGCAGCCCCTGGGACGTGAGGCGCTCGGCGACCGAGCGAGCCTCGTTTTCCGGCGACAGCGCGTACTGGTAGAAATTGTCGGGTGTCGCCTCGCCCGCTCCGAGGAAGTTGAGCGCCAGTAGCGCCGGTCGCGGCCCGATGTAGCTCGCAGCCCCGGCGACTTCCTCGCGCAGCAAGGGGCCCACGATCACGGTGGCGCCCGCCGCGCTCGCGCGCGAAAGTGCCTCGGAGACGCTCGTGCTCGCGGTATCGTAGACGCGCACCTGCGGCCGCGTGCCGGCCGGCGAGCTGTAATACGCAGTGAAGAAGCCGTCGCGGATCTGCGCGGCTGCGGCGGCCTGGCGGCCCGAAACCGGCAGCAGCAATGCGACGTGCGACACGCGCTCGAGTGCCTGCGGCGCATCGATCATTTCGATGTCGCTGCGCACCACATCATTCGCCGGATGCGACGGATAGCGGGCGCGCCAGCGCGAGAGCGCGGGCCCGATCGTCGTCGGCATCGTCTTCGCGGTGACGGCGATCGGTGCGAGCTCCAGCCACCCGCGTACGGTGGCGTCGGGTTCGGAAGCCGGATTGATCTTCGCGCCGCCTTCGAGGGCGGCCCGCAGGTCAGCGAGCAGTGCGCTGCGACTGCGGCGCTGCGCGTCCGGTGTCGGCAGCAGCGGGGCGCGCGCAATCTGTGCGCGCACGCCCTCCGCATGGCGCCCGGTGGCGAATGCCGCCCGCTGGCGCACTTCGAGGTAACGCGCGGCGGAGTCGCGTGCCGCGGGCTGGGTCAGCGCACTGATTTCGCTCCACGCGCGCTGCGCGTCGCCGCGCGCAATGCGCAGTTCGATGTCGAGCAGCTGCGCCTCGAACGCCTGCGCGGGGCTCGCCCCGACGCGCGCCGCGGCGAGGGCGCGCGCGGCGGCATCCGGTTGGCGCGCGTCGAGCCACGCGCGTGCGGCCCGCAGGTGCAGGTCGCTCGCCGCGGTTCCGCTTTGCGCCTGGGCGAGGGCTTCATAGATGCGGGCGGCCTGCGCATGTTGGCCCTGCTGCGCACTCTGCTCGGCGCGCTCGACGGTCGGCACGGGCGTCGAGCGCGGACCGATGCTGGTGCAGGCGGCGAGCAGCGTCGCGACCAGTATTGCGGGCGGCAGCGCCCGGTTGGAGAACGGGATCGACATGGGTTGCTTCACCTTACACTCGACGGCACGATGCCCGGGTGGCGCGATGAGGAGATTATAGTGGGTGCGAATGCAGGCCGGATCGATGTGATCGCCACGCCCATCGGCAATCTCGGCGATCTCTCGCCGCGGGCCCGCGATGCGCTTGCGCAGGCCGACCTCGTGGCCGCGGAAGACACGCGCCGCACCGGGCAGCTGCTGGCCGCGATGGGCCTGTCGCGGCCGCTCGTTTCGCTGCACGAGCACAACGAGGCCGAGCGCATCCCCGAACTGCTCGCACGGCTCGAGGCCGGCGCCGTGATCGCGCTGGTGAGCGATGCCGGCACGCCCCTGCTTTCGGATCCGGGATACGAACTCGTGCGTGCCGCCCGTGCGGCAGGCCACGCGCTGCGCACGGTGCCGGGACCTTCAGCGATCACCGCGGCGCTCAGCATCGCAGGTGTGCCCACCGCGCGCTTCTGCTTCGAGGGATTCCTGCCGGCGCGCAGTCGCGAACGCCGCGAGCGCCTGGCACAGCTCGCGCTCGAACCACGCACCCTCGTGTTCTTCGAGGCCCCCCATCGCATCGCGGAGAGCCTGGCGGACATCACGGCGGCATTCGGTACCGCTCGCGAGGCCGCCGTCGGGCGCGAACTCACCAAAGCCTTCGAAACCCTGTATCACGGCACGCTCGGCGAACTGTCGCAGCGCGCGCGCGAGGACGCCAATCTCGCGCGCGGCGAGATCACGCTGGTCGTCGCCGGCGCGCCGGCGCTGGCGGTAAGCGGCGCGGTCACGCCGGGCGAACTCAGCCGCATCGTGGCGCTGCTCGCGAAGGAGCTGCCGCCGAGCAAGGCCGCGGCGCTCGCCGCGCAGATTACCGGCGCGCGCCGCAGCGAGGCGTACGACATCGCCGTGAAGCTCGGCGGGGGTGTATCCTCCCGCGCGGAGTCGGCCGGGTAATCGCTGTATCTGCCTTGGCAGGTATGGAGGAAAGTCCGGGCTCCTGCGGACAAGGTGCCAGGTAACGCCTGGGGGGCGCGAGCCCACGGAAAGTGCAACAGAAAGCAAACCGCCACCACCCCTTCGGGGGTGGGGGTAAGGGTGAAAGGGTGCGGTAAGAGCGCACCGCGCCGGTGGTAACACTCGGCGGCACGGCAAACCCCACCTGGAGCAAGGCCAAATAGGGAAGCAGCGGGTCAGACCGCAGCGCACGTCCGCGCGCGCTTCCGGGTAGGCCGCTTGAGGTCTCCGGTGACGGGGATCCCAGAGGAATGATTGCCCTCGACAGAACCCGGCTTACAGGCCGACTCCTTCTCAACTACTGTATAAGCTTCGTCTTACAAGCCTCTGAAAGCTAAGAGGTCGTCCCCGCGACGAGCGGTCGCGGGCGGGTCGGAACGAACGTAAGTTCTTGTCGTCCCGCCATTTTTTCCCTTGCCTGCGCGTTGACAGTGCACCGGCGCGTTTCTATAGTGGCGTCAAGTGGGAGAAAGTGGGGAGAAATGGGCTCGCAAGGGCCCAGATGGCATGTTCCGCGGTGCAACAAAAGTCACGATCGACGACAAGGGGCGCATGGCCCTGCCGACCCGGTATCGGGCGGCCGTGGCCGAGCGTTGCGCGGGCCATGTCGTCGTCACGGTCGACCGCGACCAGTGCCTCCTCATTTATCCGCTACCCGACTGGGAGCAGATCGAACGCAAGTTGATGAGCCTGCCGAGCCTGCATGCGCAGGCGCGGCGGCTGCAGCGACTGATGGTCGGCCATGCCACTGATCTCGAACTCGACGGCCATGGGCGGCTGCTGTTGTCGCCCGAGCTGCGCGAGTTCGCGTCGCTGGCGCGGCTCGCGATGCTGGTAGGCCAGGGCAATCGCTTCGAGTTGTGGGATGAGGCGCGGTGGAACGAGCGGCGTGATGCGTGGCTCGCGCACGAGGAGGCGGTGACTGACCTGCCTGCCGAGCTCGATTCGCTGTCGCTCTGAGCAACGGTATTTCTGGCGGAGAGAGGGGGCGGCCCAACCGCTTCACGAGGGCGAGGCGCGATGGATGAGCACATTCCTGTGCTTGTCGGGGAAGTGCTCGAGGGCCTCGCTCCGAAAGCGGACGGTCTATACATCGATGCGACGTTCGGGCGCGGTGGACACACGGCACGGATACTCGAAACCCTGGGTCGAGAAGGGCGCGTGCTCGCGCTCGACCGCGATCCGCAGGCCGTCGCGGCGGGTCGAGTGCGCTTTGCGACCGAAGTGCGGCTTGCGCTCGTCCAGGCGCCGTTTGCCGATCTTCGGCAGGTCGTGCAGGACCACGCGGGCGATCGGCCGGTTGCGGGCGTGCTGCTCGACCTCGGTGTGTCGTCACCCCAACTCGACGAGGCCGCGCGCGGCTTCAGCTTCTCGAAGGACGGTCCGCTCGACATGCGCATGGATCCGTCACGCGGTGAGCCTGTCGCGGCGTGGCTCGCGCGTGCGGATGTCGATGAAATGCGCGAAGTGATCGCGACCCTGGGCGAGGAGCGCTTCGCGCGCCGCGTCGCGCAGGCGATCGCCAATGCGCGCACGCGCGCGCCCATCGAGCGCACCGGCCAGCTTGCGCAGGTGATTGCCAGCGCGGTGCGCACGCGCGACGGCAAGCATCCGGCGACCCGCACATTCCAGGCGCTGCGCATGCACGTGAACGACGAACTCGGCCAGCTCGCGCGCGGGCTCGCCGCCGCGCTCGATGTGCTCGCCCCCGGCGGTCGCCTCGCCGTGATCGCCTTTCATTCGCTCGAAGACCGCATGGTCAAGCAGTTCATGCAGCGCGAGTCGAGCATCGATCCGGTGCTTGCGAAGCTGCCGGTGCTGCCGCCGCATGTCGCGCCGCGCCTGCGGCTCGTCGGCGGCAAGCGCCGCGCGGGCGCCGACGAAATCGCCCGCAATCCGCGCGCGCGCAGCGCGGTGCTGCGCGTCGCGGAGCGCGCCGCGTGATGGCCGTGTCGCGCAGGACATTGCTCGCGGCGATCCCGCTGCTGTGGGTGCTCGCGCTCGGCTCGGCGGCAGGGGCGATCTGGGCGAAGCACCACTCGCGCGAGCTGTTCGTCGAACTCGAACGGCTAAACGCGCAGCGCGATGACCTCGAGGTCGAGTGGGGCCAGCTGCAGCTCGAGCAAAGCGCCTGGTCGACGCATGCGTTCGTCGAGAACGTGGCGCGCGCGCGGTTGAAGATGGCGATGCCCCCGGCACCGGAAATCGAGATCGTGCGGCCATGAGGGACCGGCGCGACAAGGTGGGCAGCGGGCGCTACGGTGGCGGCGAGTCGACACCGCAGTCGTTTCGCGTGCGCGCCTGGGTGGTGCTCGGCATGCTGGCGCTGGCGGCGGTCGGACTGCTGTGGCGCGCCGTCGACTTGCAGCTGATGGACCACGCCTTCCTCGCGCGCCAGGGCGATGCGCGTTTCTCGCGGGTCGCCGCGATCGCCGCGCATCGCGGCACGATCACCGATCGCTACGGCGAGCCGGTGGCGGTCAGCACGCCGGTCGATTCGGTGTGGGCCAATCCGAAGGAGCTCGCGCTCGCGACCGACCTGCTGCCGCCACTCGCCAAGGCGCTGAAGATCGACAAGAACGATCTCGCGCGCCGCGTCACCTCGAACCTCGACCGCGAATTCCTCTATCTGCGCCGGCACATGCAGCCCGTCGACGCGCAGAAGATCAAGGCGCTCGGCATCCCCGGCGTCTATCTGGTGCGCGAGTACCGCCGCTACTACCCCTCGGGCGAAGTGGTCGGTCACCTGCTCGGCTTCACGAGCGTCGATGATGCCGGGCAGGAAGGCATCGAGCTCGCGTTCGATCACTGGCTCGCCGGCGAGGATGGTGCGAAGC
Organism: uncultured Pseudomonadota bacterium; assembly: GCA_902826575.1. Lineage (GTDB taxonomy): Bacteria > Pseudomonadota > Gammaproteobacteria > Steroidobacterales > Steroidobacteraceae > CADEFQ01. The sequence goes on from CADEFJ010000011.1 coordinate 40,034, forward strand.
GCGTGATCCAGGACCGCCATGGCCGCGTGGTGCAGGACGTCGAGAGCATCCGGCCGGTGCGACCCGGTCGCGACATGGTGCTGTCGATCGACCTGCGCATCCAGTACCTCGCGTATCGCGAGCTGAAGGCGGCGATTCGCGAACAGCGCGCGAAGTCCGGCTCGGTGATCGTGCTTGACGTGACGACCGGCGAAGTGCTCGCGATGGTGAACCAGCCGGCCTACAACCCCAACGATCGCGACCAGATCACTGCGCGCACCTACCGCAACCGCGCGGCCACCGACATCCTCGAGCCGGGCTCGTCGATCAAACCGTTCGTGATTGCCGCGGCACTCGCGTCGGGCAAGTACAGCGAGCAGAGCATCGTCGACACCTCGCCCGGCTACATCAAGGTGGGCGCGCGCGTGCTCGAGGACAAGCACAACCTCGGCCGCATCGATCTCGCCACGGTGCTCGCAAAGAGCTCGAACGTCGGCATGACGCGCGTCGCGCTGTCGCTCGAACCCGAGCAGATGTGGAGCACGCTCACCGGCCTCGGTTTCGGCCAGGTCACGACGAGCGGCTACCCCGGCGAGTCGGCCGGCTTGCTGCCGCACTGGTCGCACTGGCGGCCGGTTGGCATTTCCTCGATGTCACGCGGTTACGGACTGTCGGTCACGCCGCTGCAGCTTACGCACGCCTATGCCACGGTCGGCGCCGGTGGCTATTCGCGCCCGGTGTCGTTCCTGCGGGTCGATACGGCGCCGATCGGCGAACGCGTGATCGATGAGCGCGTCGCGCGCTCGCTGGTGCATATGCTGGAGGCCGTCATCGCGCCGTCCGGCACCGGGAGTCTTGCCGCCATCCCGGGCTACCGCGTGGCCGGCAAGACCGGCACGGCGTGGAAGGCGAATGCTGGCGGTTATTCGACCGATCGTTACATGGCGGTGTTCGGCGGCGTGGCTCCTGCCTCGCAGCCGCGTCTTGCGGCCGTGGTGATCGTCGATGAGCCAGGTGCGGGCAAGTACTACGGCGGCGATGTCGCCGCGCCGGTGTTCGCGCGCGTGGTGGGCGGTGCGTTGCGCCTGCTTGCCGTAGCGCCGGATGCGGCGATCGGTGCGCCTGGCGAAGGTGACGACGAGGGCTCCGGCATGCCGACGCCGTCGCGCCGGCAGGTGGCGCTGCGATGACGCGCGTCCCGGCCGTCACCTCACGCCGACTCGCCGATCTGGTTGACGACCTCGTCAAAGTGCCGGCGCAACTCGAGGTCACCGATCTGTCGGTGGCGAGCAGCGAAGTGCGCGTGGGCGGGGCGTTCCTCGCCTGTGCCGGACGCACGACACACGGCCTCGCCCATGCCGGGGAGGCGATTGCGCGCGGCGCACGCGTGATCCTCTGGGAACCCGCGGCCGACCTGCAGGCGCCGGATTTTCCGTCGGAGATCTTTGCGGCCCCGGTACCGCAACTGCATGCGCGCCTCGGTGCGATCGCCGACCGCTTCTTCGCTGCGCCGTCGGCGACACTGACCACGGTCGGCATCACCGGCACGAACGGCAAGACGACCACGGCCTGGCTCGCAGCGCAGGCACTCGCCGGCAGCGGCCGGCGTGCCACCTACAGCGGCACGCTGGGATTTGGCGCGCCGGGCGCCCTGCGCGCAAGCGCGCATACCACTCCGGATGCGATCTCCGTGCATCGCCGGCTCGCCGCGCTGCGCGATGAGGGCGCCGACTGCGTGGCCATGGAGGTGTCCTCGCACGCACTCGACCAGGGGCGTGTCGCCGGCGTGCGCTTCCACACCGCGCTGTTCACCAACCTGACCCGTGACCACCTCGACTATCACGGCTCCATGCACGAGTACGGCGCTGCGAAGTCGATGCTGTTCGCCTGGCCGACACTCGCCGCGCGCATCATCAACATCGACGATCCACTCGGCAGCGCACTCTGCAAGGCGCACGCAACCGACAGCGGTCGCATGGTCACGGTGTCCCGTCGCGACCACGCGAACGTGCGTGCCAGCGCAATCCGCGCCGCAGCGCGCGGCAACGAGATCGACGTCGCGACCGACTGGGGCGCCGGTACGCTCGCGACCCGGCTGGTCGGCGATTTCAACGCCGACAACGCCCTTGCGGTACTCGCGCTGCTGCTCGCCTGGGACGTGCCGTTCGCCACGTCGCTGCGCGCCATCGGCCAGTGCACGGCGCCGCCGGGACGCATGGAATCCTTCGGCGGGACGGCGGGGGCGCCGCTCGTGATAGTGGATTACGCCCACACGCCCGATGCGCTCGACAAGGCGCTCGCGGCCGCGCGCACGCACGCGGGCGGCAAGCTCGCCGTGGTATTCGGTTGCGGCGGCGATCGCGATCCGGGCAAGCGCCCGATGATGGGCGGGATTGCCGCCCGGCGCGCCGACCACGTCTGGATCACCGACGACAATCCGCGCACCGAATCGCCTGCGACGATCGTCGGGCAGATTGCGCGCGGCATTGCGCCGGGCACGAGCCTGCACATCGAGCACGATCGTGCGGCGGCCATCCGGGGCGCCGTCGAGGCGGCTGCGGCGGGCGACGTGGTGCTGATTGCCGGCAAGGGCCACGAGGACTACCAGATCGTCGGCCATGAACGCCGGCCCTTCAGCGACCAGGCGGTGGTGCGTCAGGTGCTAGGGAGCCGCGCATGAGCCACCCCGGGCGCACGCTCGCCGACCTCGCCACGGCTTGCGGCGGTGAGCTCGTCGGCGCCGATCGTGCCTACACCGGCGTGTCGATCGACACGCGCACGGTGCAGGCGGGCGAGGTGTTCTTCGCACTGCAGGGTCCGCGTTTCAATGCCGCGGAGTTTGTCGGCGCAGCTGCCGCCGCGGGCGCCGCGGCTGTGGTCGTGCCGGCCCGGCAGGACGTGGCAATCGCACAGATCGTCGTCGCCGATACGCTCGATGCGCTGACGCGTGCCGCGGCAGCGTGGCGTGGACGCTTCTCGATCCCGGTAATCGGGGTCGCTGGCAGCAACGGCAAGACGACGGCGAAGGGCATGACGGCCGCGATCCTGCGCGAGTGCGGCACCTGTCTCGCAACGCACGGCAACCTGAACAACCACATCGGCGTGCCGCTCACGCTGCTGCGCCTCGATGCGACGCATGAATTCGCCGTCATCGAGATCGGTGCGAATCGCCCCGGCGAAGTCGCGGCGCTCGCGGCGCTCGCCAGGCCGCGCATCGGCCTCGTGACCAACGCCGGCGCCGAGCACCTCGAGGGCTTCGGTTCACTCGAAGGCGTGGCGCGGGCCGAAGGCGAGCTGTTCAGCGCGTTGCCGCCCGATGGCATCGCGGTGGTCAACCTGGATGACACCTTCAGCGAATTGTGGTGCAGCAGTACGCGCGCCCGCGTCGTGACCTTCGGCCTCGCGAGCGCAGCGGATTTCCACGCGCGCGACATCACGGCCGAGGTCGGCAGCAACGGCTTCAGCACGCGCTTCACGCTGCACTCGCCGATCGGCGCCGTTGCGGTCCGCCTGCAACTCGCCGGTCTGCACAACATCGCCAATGCGCTCGCCGCGGCCGCTGCAGCCGTGTCCGCCGGGGCGACGCTCGCGCATGTGGCCGCGGGGCTCGCCTCGATGCAGCCGGTCGCCGGAAGGCTCAATTTCCGCATCACGCGCGCCGGTGCCTGGCTGATCGACGATTCGTACAACGCGAACCCGAGCTCGATGCGCGCCGGCATCGACGTGCTCGCCGACCTCGGTGGCCGTCGCTGGCTCGCGATCGGCGACATGGGCGAGCTCGGCGCGCACGCGCAAGACGCGCACGTCGGCATCGGGCATTACGCGCGCGAGCGCGGCGTGGAGCGGCTGTTCGCGACCGGCCCGCTCGCGGCGCTCGCGGTCGAGGCCTTTGGCGCCGGCGCGCAATGGTTTCCGGATGCCGAGGCGCTCACCCGCGAGCTGCAAGCCGCGCTTGACGCCGATGTGCGCCTGCTGGTGAAGGGCTCGCGTTCGAACCGGCTCGAGCGCGTGGTCGATGCGCTCGTCGGCAACAGGGTGGCGTAACGGATGCTGTACTGGCTCGCCAAGGAACTGACCGCCGAGTACTCGGGCTTCAACGTGTTCTCGTACCTGACGCTGCGCGCGATCCTCGCGACGATGTCGGCGCTCGCGATCTCGCTGCTGGTGGGACCTGCGATGATCCGGCGCCTGTCGCGCTACCAGGTCGGCCAGGTGGTGCGCCAGGACGGCCCGCAGACCCACCTGCCGAAGGCCGGTACGCCGACGATGGGAGGGGCTCTGATCATCGTCGCGATCGTTGTCGCGACGCTGTTGTGGGCGGATCTTTCGAACCGCTTCGTGTGGATCGTCATGGGCGTCACGCTGGCGTTCGGTGCGATCGGCTTCTACGACGACTACCTGAAACTCGTGGTCGGCAATTCCAAGGGCCTCGCGCCGCGCTGGAAGTACTTCTGGCAATCGGTCGCCGGACTCCTCGTGGCCGCCGTGCTGTGGTACACGGCGCGCACCAGCGCCGAGACGACGTTCTACCTGCCGATCGCCAAGAGCGTGGCGGTGCCGATGGCCGCGGGCGCCTACATCATCCTCACCTACCTGATGATCGTCGGCATGAGCAACGCGGTGAATCTCACCGACGGGCTCGATGGCCTCGCGATCATGCCGGCGGCCATGGTGGCCGCGGCGCTCGGCGTGTTCGCGTACGCGGCCGGCAACGCCGTGTTCGCCAACTACCTTGGCATCCCGGCGGTGCCGCAGGCGGGCGAGGTGCTGATCTTCTGCGCCGCGATGGTGGGCGCGGGCCTCGGCTTCCTGTGGTTCAACTCCTACCCCGCACAGGTGTTCATGGGTGACATCGGCGCGCTCGCGCTCGGCGCGGCGCTCGGCGTCATCGCGGTGATCGTGCGCCAGGAGGTCGTGGTGCTGGTGATGGGCGGCGTGTTCGTGCTCGAGACGGCGTCGGTCATCCTGCAGGTGGCCTCGTTCAAGCTGACCGGCAAGCGCCTGTTCCGCATGGCGCCGATCCATCACCACTACGAACTGAAGGGTTGGGCGGAGCCCAAGGTCATCGTGCGCTTCTGGATCCTCTCGCTGCTGCTGGTGCTCGCGGGCCTGGCCACGTTGAAGCTGCGATGAGCACGACTTCCACGGGCGCGCGCCACGCCGTCATCGCAGGCCTCGGTCGCACGGGACTGTCGTGCGCGCGTTACCTGCATGCCGAGGGCTGGCGCATCGCGGTCACCGACAGCCGCGCCCGGCCGCCGGAACTCGGCGCATTGCGCGCACTGGCCGGCGACATCGTCGTGCGTACCGGCGCGCTCGATGCGGGCCTGCTGGCGGGCGCGACGCTGGTCGTCGCCTCGCCGGGCCTCGCGCTGTCCGATCCGTTCTTTGCGGCCGCGCGCGCGCGCGGCCTCGAGGTGGTGGGTGACATCGAGCTGTTTGCCCGTGCCGCTCGCGCGCCGGCGGTCGGCATCACCGGCACGAACGGCAAGAGCACGGTCACGACGCTGCTCGCCCGCATGGCGAGCCGCGCGGGACTGCGCGTGCGCGTCGGTGGCAACCTCGGCGAGCCGGCGCTCGACCTGCTGGGCGATCCGGCGACCGCCCTGTACGTGCTGGAGCTGTCGAGCTTCCAGCTCGAGACGACCCGCACGCTCGAACTTGCCGCGGCCACCGTCCTCAATGTCACGGCCGATCACATGGATCGCTACGCCACGCTCGCCGACTACGCGGCGGCGAAGGCGCGCATCTACGAGCGCTGCAAGGTTGCGGTGATCAATCTCGACGATCCCCTCGTGGCCGCGATGCGCTCGCCGACGGCCGCGCCGGGCCTGCCGCCGGCGACACTCACGTTCTCGCTGCGCGCCGCGATCGGTGCCGACTACGCGCTCGCCGATCGCGGGGCAGCGGGCGGCTGGTGGCTGATGCGCCGCGGCGAGCCACTGATGGCGCTTGCGGAACTGCGCATCCCGGGACTGCACAACGCCGCCAATGCACTGGCGGCACTCGCGCTGGGCGAGGCGCTCGCGCTGCCGCTCGCGGCGATGCTTGCGGAACTGCGTGAATTTCCCGGCCTCGAGCATCGCACGCAGTGGGTCGCCGAGGTCGGCGGCGTGCGCTATGTGAACGATTCGAAGGGCACGAACGTCGGTGCCACGCTCGCCGCGGTTTCGGGCCTGCCGGGCACCCTCGTGATCATCGCCGGCGGCGACGGCAAGGGCCAGGACTTCGGGCCGCTGGCCATGGCGTTTCGCGGCAAGGTACGCCACGTCGTGCTGATCGGGCGCGATGCGCCGGCGATCGCCGCGGTGCTCGAAGGTGTCTGCCCGCTGTCGCACGAGGCGACGCTCGAGGCAGCCGTGCGCACTGCGGCGCGCATCGCGCGCGCGGGCGACACCGTGCTGCTCTCGCCGGCGTGCGCGAGCCTCGACATGTTCCGCGACTACGCGCAGCGCGGCCGCGTGTTCGAGCAGGCCGTGAAGGCGCTCGCGGCATGACGGAGCACAGCCCATGAATGCCGCGACACTGGCCTGGGCCCGCTCGGGCGCGCGCGGCGGTGCCTTCCGCACCGACTGGGTGACGGTCGCGCTGGTGCTCGCGATCACGCTGCTCGGTCTCATCATGGTGACCTCGGCATCCGTTTCGATCGCGAACAACGAAACGGGCGAGCCGTTCCATTACCTCGAGCGCCAGCTCGTGCTGCTGCTGGCGGGCGGCGCGGCGGCCGCGGTGCTGACGCGCGTGCGCACCGAACTGCTCGAGAAGCTCGCGCTGCCGCTGCTGGTCGTCGCGATTGCGCTGCTGGTCGCGGTGCTGATCCCCGGCCTCGGCCATGTGGTCAACGGCAGTCGTCGCTGGATCCGCCTCCTGGGCTTCAATTTCCAGGCCTCGGAGCTCGCCCGCCTGCTCGTGCTGGTGTATGTCGCGAGCTACGCGGCGCGGCGCGAGGGCGAGTTGCGCTCGAGCTTTGCCGGACTCGCCAAGCCCCTCGGGCTGCTGGCGCTGATCGGCGTGCTGCTGCTCGCCGAGCCGGACTTCGGCGCGGCCACGGTGCTGTTCGCAACCGGCTTCGGTGTGTTGTACATGGCGGGCGCGCGGGTGCGTCATGTGCTCGCGATGGTGCTCGCCGCGGCGGCCGCCTTCGCCGCGCTCGTTGCGCTGTCTGGCTATCGCATGCGCCGCCTTGCCACATTCCTCGATCCGTGGGCGGATCCGTTCAACAGCGGCTTCCAGCTCACGCAGTCGCTGATCGCGATCGGCCGCGGCGAATGGTTCGGTGTCGGCCTCGGCGAGAGCGTGCAGAAGCTGTTCTACCTGCCGGAGGCGCACACCGACTTCCTGTTTGCGGTGCTGGCCGAAGAACTCGGCCTCATCGGTGTCGTGCTGACGGTCGGCCTGTTCGTCGCGCTCGCCTGGCGCGCCTTGCACATCGCGCAGCTCGCCGCCGACGCCGGGCTGAAGTTCCAGGCCTACCTCGCGGCCGGCTTCGGCCTGTGGATCGGCATGCAGGCCTTCATCAACATCGGCGTGAACATGGGCGCGCTGCCGACCAAGGGGCTGACGCTGCCGCTGATGAGTTACGGGCGTTCGAGCCTCATCGTCACGCTCGCGTGGGTCGGCACCCTGCTGCGCGTCTACCACGAAGCCGCCTCGCGCACGCGCGGACCGGCGACGGTGAGCACATGAGCGGCGGCACCGTGATCATCATGGCGGGCGGCACCGGCGGTCATGTGTTTCCGGCGCTGGCGCTGGCGCGCGTGCTGATGGCGCGCGGCTACGACGTCGTGTGGCTCGGTACGCGGGCGGGCATCGAGGCGCGGCTGGTGCCGGCCGAGGGCCTGCCGGTGGAATGGATCGCCATCGGTGGACTGCGCGGCAAGGGGCTGGGCGCGTTGCTCGCCGCGCCGTTGCGGCTCGCGCGCGCGCTGTACCAGAGCCTGGGCGCGATGCGCCGCCATCGCCCGATCGTCGTCGTCGGACTCGGCGGCTACGTCACCGGTCCCGGTGGCATTGCGGCCTGGCTGGCGCGCCGGCCTCTCGTCGTGCACGAACAGAACGCCATCGCCGGTTACACCAATCGCGTGCTGGCGCGCCTTGCGCGCGAGGTGCTGGCCGCCTTTCCCGATGCCTTCGACGGCTCCGTGCCGGTGAGCGTGATCGGCAATCCGGTACGGCGTGAGTTCTTTGCGCTCGCTGAACCCGTGGTGCGGGTGGCCGGGCGAGGCGCCGTGCTGCGGTTGCTGGTGGTCGGCGGCAGCCAGGGCGCGAACAAGCTGAATGCCGTCGTGCCGTTTGCGGTCGCGCGCCTCGCGGGCAGCGCGCGCTTCGAGATCCGCCACCAGTCCGGTCCGCGCTGGATCGATGCGGCGCGCAAGAGTTACTGCGAGGCGGGCGTCACCGCGGAGGTCACGCCGTTCATCGACGACATCGCCGAGTCCTACGGCTGGGCGGACCTCGTGATCTGCCGCTCGGGTGCGCTTACGGTGTCGGAGCTCGCGGCGGCCGGCGTCGCCTCGATTCTCGTGCCGTTCCCGGCCGCCGTCGACGATCACCAGACGGCGAATGCGCGCTTCCTCGTGCGCGAGGGCGCGGCACTGCTTGTCCAGGATCGCGAGCTGACGGCAGAGCGACTCGCCCGCGAGTTGCTTGAACTGTGCCGCGGCGGCCGTGAACGGCTGGTCGCGATGGCCGGTCGCGCGCGCCAACTGGCGCAGCCGCGGGCTGCCGAGGACCTTGCCGACGCCTGCCTTGCCGTGGCACGCCGCCCCGCGGAGGTGGGTGCATGAGCGCCTCGATGCCCGATCGCATGCGCCGCATCCACACGATCCACTTCGTCGGCATCGGCGGCAGCGGCATGGGCGGCATTGCCGAGGTACTGCTGAACCTCGGCTATCGCGTGCAGGGCTCGGACCTGAAGCCGAACGCGGTGACGCGCCGCCTCACGCAGCTCGGCGCGGCGATCACCTTCGGCCATGGCGCGGCAAATGTCGCGAATGCGGATGTCGTGGTCGTCTCGAGCGCGGTATCCGGCGACAACCCGGAAGTCGTGCAGGCGCTTGCGCAGCGCGTCCCGGTGGTGCCGCGCGCCGAAATGCTGGGCGAGTTGATGCGCTTCCGGTACAGCATCGCGGTCGCCGGCACGCACGGCAAGACGACGACCACGAGCCTGGTCGCGAGCATCCTCGCCGAGGGCGGCGAGGATCCGACCTTCGTGATCGGCGGGCGCCTGAAGAGCGCCGACAGCAACGCGAAGCTCGGCGCCGGGCGTTATCTCGTCGCCGAAGCGGACGAGAGCGATGCGTCGTTCATCCACCTGCAGCCAATGATCGCGATCGTCACGAACATCGATCACGATCACCTCGCGACCCACGAAGGCGACTTCGACCGCCTGAAGCAGAGTTTCATCGACTTCCTGCACAACCTGCCGTTCTACGGCCTCGCCGTGCTGTGTACCGATGATGCCCACGTGCGCTCGATCCTGGCGCAGGTGTCGCGACCGGTGATCGGCTACGGACTCGGCGAGGGCGTCGACCTGCGCGCCGTCGACGTGCGGCGCGATGGCATGCGCACGCATTTCACGGCCGTGCGACGCGGGGCGGCCAGTGGGCTCGAAGTGACCTTGAACCTGGCCGGCCTGCACAATGTGCTGAACTCGCTGGCCGCGATCGCGGTGGCGCAGGAAGTCGGCATCCCCGCTGCGGCGATCCAGCGCGCGCTCGCGAACTTCGAGGGCATCGACCGGCGCATGCAGCACATCGCCGATGTCCCGGTCGAAGGCGGCAGCGTCTCGATCGTCGATGACTACGGCCATCATCCGGTCGAAATCGCCGCGACGCTCGATGCCGTGCGCCAGGCCTATGGCAAGCGGCGCGTGGTACTCGCCTTCCAGCCGCATCGCTATTCGCGCACCCGCGACCTGCTGGACGATTTCGCGAACGTGCTGGCGGGCGCCGACACGCTGCTCGTGACGGAAGTGTATGCGGCAGGCGAGGCCCCGATCGCCGGCGCCGATGGTCGTGCGATCTGCCGCGCGGTGCGCAGCCGCGGCCAGGTCGAGCCGGTGTTCGTCGAGAAGGTCGACGAGCTGGCGCAGGCGCTCGCGGCGTTGCTCGAGGCGGGCGACGTCATCGTGATGATGGGCGCCGGCAGCATCGGCGCCGCCGCGCACGAGCTGCCGGCGCGCCTCGCCGCAGCCGGGAGCGCCCACTGATGGGAACGCCGGTGCTCGCCGCCGATCTGGTGCCACTGGTGAAGACCGGTGAGCCGATGTCGCGGCATACCTCGTGGCATGTGGGCGGCCCGGCGCAGATGTACTTCACGCCGCGCGACCGTCGCGACCTCACGCGCTTCCTCGCCGCGCTGCCGGCCAACGTGCCGGTGTTGTGGCTCGGCCTCGGCAGCAACCTGCTGGTGCGCGACGGCGGCGTGCGCGGCGCGGTGATTGCCACCAACAGCGCGTTGTCGGGACTCGAGCGCGAGTCTGCCGAGACGGTCTACTGCGAGGCGGGCGTGGCGTGCGCGCGCATCGCCAAGCAGTGCGTCAAGTGGGGGCTGGGCCCGGCCGAGTTCTTCGCGGGCATTCCCGGCACGCTCGGCGGCGCGCTCGCGATGAACGCCGGCGCCTTCGGCGGCGAGACCTGGAGCCATGTCGTCTCGGTCGAAGTCGTAGGTCGCAGCGGGCGCGAGCATACGCGCGCGGCCGGCGAGTACCAGGTCGGCTATCGCAACGTGCGCGCACCGGCGCCCGACGAGGGCTTTCTCGCGGCAACGCTGCGTTTCACGCGGCGCCCGTCGGTGCAGGCGCATGAGATCCGCGCGCTGCTCGAGAAACGCAAGGCGACGCAGCCGATCGGCGAGTGGAGCGGCGGCTCGACATTCACCAATCCGCCGGGCGATCACGCCGCGCGGCTTATCGAGGCAGCGGGGCTCAAGGGTCATCGCATTGGCGGGGCATCGGTGTCGATGAAGCACGCCAATTTCATCATCAACCACGGCGATGCCACGGCTGCGGACATCGAGGCGCTGATCCTGCACGTGCAGGCGGTCGTCAAAGCGAAGGCCGGCGTCACGCTCACGCCCGAAGTGCGCATCGTCGGCGAGGCTACGTCATGAAACTTGCTTATCACGCCGGTCGCATCACCGAGGTTACCGACGCAGTGGCCTTCGGGCGCGTGGCCGTACTGCTCGGTGGCAGTTCCTCCGAGCGCGAGATCTCGCTGCTCTCGGGAAACGCGGTGCTCGCGGCGCTGCAGCGCAGCGCCGTCGATGCGCATGCGTTCGATCCGGCCGAGCGACCACTCGCCGATCTCGTCAGCGATGGCTTCGATCGGGTGTGGCTCGCGCTGCACGGGCCGGGCGGCGAGGACGGCACGATGCAGGGCGCGCTCGAATGCCTCGGCATTCCGTATACCGGCAGCGGCGTGCTGGGCTCGGCCGTGTGCATGGACAAGCTGCGTACCACGCGGCTCATCCCCACGGTCGGCGTTTCGACGCCCGACACCATC
>CADEFJ010000012.1 GCA_902826575.1 uncultured Pseudomonadota bacterium
GGCCGGTTACACGAATTTGACTGCGCTGCAAGGGTGGTTTGAACTTCCTATCCGCCCGGTTACCGCCGCCGTGCTGGACCAAAACCCTGACTTTGAATCTCGATGGTTTACGTGTTGTCGCATCTGCTCACTCACGGTGAGCAAAATTCCTGTTGCGCAACCTTCTGCCCATCAAGCCGCAGCACTTCCGCGCTGGGCGATGGGTCTCACCTTGCCGCGGAACTTCTTCTTCGCCTGCCACAGGTCGTAGTTGACCTGCATGCCGTACCAGAACTCCGGTGACGTGCCGAGCGCCTTGGACAGGCGCATGGCCATCTCCGCGCTGATGCCCGTGGCGCCATTCAACAGGCGCGAGAGGGCCACGCGACCCACGCCTAGGCGCTTGGCCGCATCGGTCACGCTGATCTCGCTCAAGGCTTCCTTGAGCACTTCGCCGGGGTGGCAGGGGTTGTGCATCTGGCTCATGTCGCCTCTCCTAGTGATAGTCCTCGTAGTCGAGCAACACGGCGTCCGTGCCCTCGAAGATGAAAGTCAGCCGCCAGTTGCCGTTGACCGTGATGGACCAGCGACCAGCCTGATTGCCTTTCAGTTCATGCAGGCGCCAGCTCGGGATCGCCGCGAGGTCCTGCGGCAATGTCGCCGCATCCAGTGCAGTCAGTTGCGAGCGCAGCTTCTTGTCGTGCTTTGGCTGAATGCCGGCCTTCGAGCCTGTGCGGTAGAAGCGTTCAAGCCCATCGTGGCGGAATGACTTGATCACGGCGTATCGTATCCTGATAGGATACAGGTTGCAAGATGGATGATTCCGGCGAGAATGCCCGCCAATTGTTCATCGCCTCAGGGATCGCGTTCCGTGCTTCTGCGCTCTATCGGCAGCATGCACTGCCAAGCGGCACGTTCCGACGGTCATCTTGACGGTAAAATCTTCGCGCTCTCGGAAGAACTTCAGTAGTGGCGGCAACTTGCATTGCTCGTAGACAAGTGAGTGGGAGTAGGGGTGCTGCGGCGGATCGCCATCTCGCCACAAGGTTCGGTCGTGGCCGGGGCCGCTCCTGAAACGATGCGGCAACGCCGTATCCGTCCCTCGAATTCCGCATCGCATTTCGGCGCAGGCCCGACGAATCGCCTGGCTGAACGGCATTCTCCGTGCGCGTCGCCGATGGTTTGCTTGACCGGACCCGGTGTGTAGACTGAGCCACGAACGGACTGTTCGTCGCTGTTCCCGTCCGCTTGAACGGCGAAGAGATTCGACATGCCGGAGGATGCATGTGCGCCCGGTTTCGCCGCTTGCGCATCGCGGCCAGGCCGCCTTCGCCAGATCCAACGGCGTGATGCTTTTCTCAACAGGAGACCTGCATGAAGATCCAGGCCGCGGTGACCCATACCCGGAGCGCCGCATTTTCGATCGAAGAAGTGACCTTGTCGGGTCCGGGTCCGAATGAAGTGCTCGTCCGTGTCGTCGCGACCGGTGTCTGTCACACCGATGCCGTCGGGCGGGATCTCGCGGTTTCCCCGTATCCGGTAGTCCTCGGCCATGAGGGCGCCGGGGTCGTCGAGAAGGTCGGCGACAATGTCACCGGTCTTGTGCGGGGCGACCATGTCGTCATGTCGTTTGCGCATTGCGGCCATTGCGGCAACTGCCTCACGGGACATCCAACCGTCTGCGACACGTTCAACGTGCTGAACTTCGGCGGTCGCATGGAAGACGACACGGCGCGCCTGCACCAGGGCAAGACGGATCTTTCGACGTTTTTCGGCCAGTCTTCGTTCGGCACTCATGCGGTGGCCCACGAGCGCAACGTCGTCAAGGTCGACAAGAGCGTTGATCTCGCGCTGCTTGGCCCGCTTGGTTGTGGCATCCAGACCGGAGCCGGCACCGTACTGAACCGTCTGAAACCCGCGTTTGGCACCTCGATCGCCGTTTATGGCTGTGGTGCGGTCGGCCTCAGCGCAATCATGGCGGCAAGGATCGCCGGCTGCCCGCGGATCTTCGCGATCGACGTCCACGAAAACCGGCTCGAACTGGCCCGCGAACTCGGCGCGACGCATGCGTTCAACGGCAGGAAGGTCGACGTCGTCAAGGAAATCAAGGCAGCCTCGAACGGCGGCAGCCATTACTCGGTCGAAACGACCGGCGTGCCGCCGGTCGTTCGCCAATGCCTCAATGCGCTGCGCCCGCTTGGTACCGCGGCGATCGTCGGCGTGACACCGAAGATGGAAATCGACGTCCACAACGACCTGATGGCCGAAGGCAAGAGCATGATCGGCGTCATCGAGGGCGATTCGGTGCCGCGCGTCTTCATTCCGCAACTCGTGGAGTTCTACAAGGCTGGACGGTTTCCGTTCGACCGCTTGATCGGCTTCTATGATTTCGCCGACATCGACAAGGCCTTCGAGGATTCCGCCAGCGGCGTGACGGTCAAACCGGTCCTGCGCATGTCCTGACGGCAGTGCTGCAATCGCTCGAACGAGGAATCAGTCCATGAAGCCACAAGCGAATACAACGGCGTCGAAGCGCATCATCGCGACGATTTCGCTCTTGTCACTGCTGTCGAGCGTCACCCCGCTGCATGCACAGGAACGCCAGTGGCGCAGCGGGGAAGATCTCTACAACAAGGTCTGCGGCTATTGCCACAAGCCCGAGGTCGGTGTTGGCACGGTGATCCAGGGGCGCGGCCTGCCGCCCGAGTACCTCACGATCATCGTGCGCAATGGCTTCAATGCGATGCCGGCGTTTCCGGCTTCGTACGTCGACGATGCGTCGATCGTCGAACTGGCGAAGTACCTCGCGAACCTGCCAGCCATACCACCTGCGCCAGCCGGAGCGACGCCATGACGATCGATCGCCGCACGGTGGTCAAGGGCATGGGCTTGTTCGGCCTCTCGGTGCCATTCCTCGGGCGATCCGTGACGGCGCCCGCCACACCAGGTGAGGCTGCTATGGCGGAGAGGGGGTCGACCGTATTGCTCGTGTCGGCCGGCGCGGCCGATTCGGCCTTTGTGCATGGTGCCCGCGCCGGCGTCGGCGCATCCGGGCTCACACTGCTCGAGGCAAGCCGCGAACTGGCATTCGTGCTTGGCTTCGAGAAAGCCTTGCGCGACGGCCAACCCACGCGCGCAATGGGCATGCTTGACGATGCCCTCGCAACGCTGTTGATCGACCTCGCGCGCAGCGCCGGCGCACGCGTGCCATGGATCGGTCACCACGGCTGCCATGCTTCGGGTTCGAGGCACCATCGCCTGTCGAGCACGCCGACAACCGAACGCTGCGCCGCGCGATTGAGTGCGCAATTGCACCTCGGCGTCGACGGCTTCATGCCGGTCGACGAGGACCGTAATCGCGTCCCTGTCGTACGCGGGATCGCCACTGGTGCGCGCAGCGCGGATCGTGCCGACCACTGGGCCGCAATGCTCGGGTACATGCTCGCATCACCCGGCACGGGTGATCCCGGTCCGGCACCGACGTTTCGCGCAGGCCGAACACCGCTCGCCGGCAGTTTCGTGTCCTTTCTGATCGAGTCCTGAAGGAGTCGGGTTCATGACCGAAGCAAATGAAGTGGTGTTGCCGCGGGGGGTCAGCGCCGAGGAATTCGGCAAGGCCCTCGAGAAATTCCGTGCCCTGCTCGGTGACGCCAACGTGCTGTCGCGCCCCGAGCAACTCGTCGCGTACGGCAAGATCATGATGCCCGTCGAAAATGCCGCACATGCACCATCGGCTGCGCTCACGGCAACCACGGTCGAACAGGTGCAGGGCATCGTCCGCATCTGCAACACGCACAAGATTCCGATCTACGCGATTTCGACCGGCCGCAATTTCGGCTACGGCTCGGCGGCCCCGGTGCAACGCGGACAGGTGATCCTCGACCTGAAGAAGATGAACAAGATCATCAAGGTCGATGCCGAGATGTGTTACGCACTGGTCGAGCCGGGCGTGACGTTCCAGCAATTGTACGACCATATCAACGACAACAAGCTCGGTCTCATGCTGTCGTTTTCGGCACCCTCGGCGATCGCCGGACCGGTCGGCAACACGATGGACCGCGGCGTCGGCTACACGCCGTATGGCGAACACTTCATGATGCAGTGTGGCATGGAGGTGGTGCTCGCCAACGGCGATGTCTATCGCACCGGCATGGGCGGTGTGCAAGGCAGCAACACCTGGCAGATCTTCAAGTGGGGCTACGGGCCGACACTCGACGGCATGTTCACCCAGTCCAACTACGGCATCACGACGAAGATGGGTTTCTGGCTCATGCCGAAGCCACCGGTCTTCAAGCCGTTCGAGGTCATCTTCGAGAACGAGGAGGACATCGTCGAGATCGTCGACATCCTGCGCCCGCTGCGCATCTCCGGAACGATCCCGAACTCTGTCGTGATCGCCAACATCCTGTGGGAAGCCGGCAGCGCACACCTGCGCCGCGCGGACTACATCACCGAGCCGGGACATACACCCGATTCGGTGCTCAGGAAAATGCAGGACGACACCGGCATGGGTGCCTGGAACCTCTATGCCGCGCTGTACGGCACGCAGGAACAGGTCGACGCGGACTGGAGGCTCGTCGCCGCAGCCTTCCGCAAGCTCGGCAAGGGACGCATCGTCACCGCGGAGGACGCCGGTGACACCCAGCCGTTCAAGTACCGCGCCGAATTGATGTCGGGCGTGCCGAACCTGCAGGAATTCGGGCTGTACAACTGGCGAGGCGGCGGCGGCTCCATGTGGTTCGCGCCGGTCAGCGAGGCGCGCGGCAGCGAGTGCCGCAAGCAGGCTGCCCTGGCCAAGCGCATCCTGCACAAGTACGGACTCGACTACGTTGCGGAGTTCATCGTTGCCCCGCGCGACATGCACCACGTCATCGACGTCCTCTACAACCGCACCGATCCCGAAGAGGCCAAGCGCGCCGACGCCTGCTTCAACGAACTGCTCGACGAATTCGAGAAGGAAGGCTACGCCGTTTATCGGGTCAACACGCGATTCCAGGAACGCGTGGCGCGCAGCTACGGCCCGGTCAAGCGCGACCTCGAACACGCCATCAAGCGTGCGGTCGATCCGAACAACATCCTCGCCCCGGGCCGCTGCGGCATCGACCTCGCCACCTACCGGAAAACGTGATCGCAGGACCCCCGCTGCAACGCTGAATCTTGCGCCGGGCAGCTTGACCGGCTCGGCATCGGGCGGCATGGGCATCGCACGCAGCCTCGCAAGCGGCAGCATTCGTTGCCGATAGGCTTGAACGGGCGGGCCAGTTCGCTCGAGGACTCGTGGGCCGCGGCGCTGGCAACGTCCGGTTTACCCGCGTGTTGCCGCACTGATCAAGATGCGCCAATGCACCAGAACTCGCGCACAGGCTTGGAATGGCCGCGCGAGCGTCCGCGCATCGACGGGCAGGCTCGATGCCCGCGCAAGATCTCCTTTGGCGGAAGTCTGTATCTGCTCGTTCGGCTCCAAGGCGGGCGGTACTGGCACTACCACTACCGGTACGGCGGCAAGCAAAAGACGCTTTCGCTCGAGACCTGCCCTGATGTCCCGACTGCCCTGGCGCAGGCGCGCCATCGCGCCGCGCGACGGCTGCTCGCGCGGGCATCGATCCGTCGCTGCGGCGGCGCGAACTGCGGCTGATGGACGGTGACAGCTGTGCGGCCACCGAACTTCCCGGGACCTGGCGTCAGGCGGGGTGAGAGGTTTACGGTCAGCCCGAAATAGTCACCGAGGGTGACTAAACTGGCTGGGTCGTAAACCGAACTGACCGCGACAGCGGTCACGGTACCGGCCAATTGGGACCCGAAAATTAATGACAAGCTACTGTTTATAAGGCTAATATTCCGGCCGTGGAACCGGCCAAAACCCATGTTCGTGGGAGCGTGTTTTGACCCCCGTCGCCGCCGAGCCGTTCATGCCGACCGAGGGCACGGCCGTGCTCGAGAATCTGGCCTTCGACCTGGCCCGGGAGGCCAGCGAGCTGTCGGCCCAGTTGCACCCCGTAGTTCGGTCGTCAGTCGCGGACCTCGTGCGGTCGATGAACTGCTATTACTCGAACCTGATCGAGGGCCACAACACCCATCCTCGCGACATCGATCGCGCCCTGGCCGCGGATTATTCCAGCGATCCGCATCGCCGCGACCTTCAGCTCGAGGCGCGGGCCCACATCGAAGTGCAGCAGATGATCGACGAGCGAGTGGAGGACCTGCCGCGTCCGCCCGCTTCGCGTGCCTTCATCGAATGGACGCATCGGGAATTCTGCAGGCGGTTGCCCGAGAGTCTGCTGGTTGTGGAGAACCCTGACACAAAGGAGCGCATTCCGGTCGTCCCGGGGCAGCTTCGCTCGCGTACGGTCGCCGTGGGTCGGCATGTTGCGCCTGCGGCCGAGGATCTCCCGGCTTTCATGGGCAGGTTCGGGGAAGCCTACGATGCGGCCCGCCTGACCAAGCCGCGTCAGGTGATCGCCGTTGCCGCAGCTCATCATCGGTTTCTGTGGATACATCCCTTCCTCGATGGCAACGGCCGCGTCGCGCGCCTGATGTCGCACGCGATGTTGCTGGAGATCGGAATCGGCTCTGCCCTCTGGTCCGTTTCGCGCGGGCTCGCGCGCAGTTCCAGTGACTACGAAGGTCTGCTGATGGCGGCCGATGAGCCACGCCGCAACGATCTCGATGGACGAGGGGCGCTCTCTCACGACGCGTTGATCGACTTCTGCAGGTTCTTTCTCGAAATCTGTCTCGACCAGATTCGCTACATGCGCGTGCTGCTCGACCCTGCGGAGCTTCAGCGTCGCATGGAGCTGTATGTGCGCGATGAGGAAAGCGCAGAGCGACTGCCCAAACGCAGCTACGTGGTGCTGCGCGAGGCGTTGCTCTCGGGTGAGCTGGAGCGCGGCCGCATCCCTCAGCTAATCGACACGAGCGAGCGCACGGCGCGTCGCGTGATTTCCGCGCTGATCGACAAGCGACTGCTGGTCTCAGGCACGCACAAGGCGCCATTGCGACTGGGATTCCCCATCGACGTCGTCGAGCGCTGGTTCCCGAAGCTCTATCCGGTGACGTGATGGTCAAGGCGGCCGACTGGGCCTTCACCAAGCGCTTCCGTCGCGGTGGCTTCGGATGGCGGGCCAATCGGCTGGCCAGCGAGCGCATTGCCGAGGCGCTTGCGGAAATCCACTCCGTCGCGCGCCATAATCCGTTGTGCGCTGCGGACGGTGCCGTAAAGTTTCTCGTGAAGCTGTCACCGGCGTTGGAACAGGTCGACAGCTCGTCAGGCGCTCTGGGCAGCGCAGCGCGTGCCGCCGTCGACGCGCTCGTTCCGGTGATTGCGCAGGCACCCGCCGATGAGGCGATGCGTGAGAAATGGCTCGAGCAGTTGTTCGAGGCGATCCAGGACGATGATCCGCCCTATCTCGAGCTGCTCGACGAGCGCTGGGGTGAGGTGTACGCGATGCCGGAAGTCGCGTCGCGTTGGGCGGATCGCCTGATGGGTCTCGTGCGGCATGTCCACGCCGATCGTCGTCGCGGGCAATTCGCCTTCTCGCGGGCCGAGTCGGCCTGCTACAGCGCGTTGTTCGCCGCGGACCGGCACGAGGAATTGATCACCCTCATCGGCAGTGATCCGCGCCCCTCCTGGCATGACCTGTTGTGGGTCGGCCGCTGCAAGGTGGCCCGAGGCGAGATCGACGAGGCCATCGAGTTCATGACCAAAGCCGTGAACCCGTGGACACCGATGGCAGGACTCGCGCGCTTCGCCGAAGGCGTCCTGCTGACGGCGGGCCGCCGCACCGAGGCGTATGAGAAGTATGCGCTGGAGGCGAATCGCGCCACGACCTACCTCGCGACATACCGTCTGGTGTCGAAGAAGTATCCCGAGATCGATGCGGACCGGTTGCTGACGGACCTCATGGCGACCACGCCCGGCGAGGAGGGCAAGTGGTTCGCCACGGCGAAGACGCTCAAGCGATTCGATCTCGCGATGCAGCTGGCGTGGAAATCACCCTGCGATCCGAAGACGCTGATTCGGGCCGCACGAGACAATGTTGGAAAGGCGCCTGCGTTTTCCTCAGAGGTAGCGCTCGCGGCGTTGCACTGGATCTGCCAGGGCAGGGGCTATGAGTTGACCGCGCTCGACGTGCAGATGGCGTACCGGCTCGCGACCGAGGCCGGTCAGGCGCTCGGGCAATCGGAGCGAGTGGCGTTTCGAATGCAGACGACGCTCAAGCCGACGACCCACGAGGTTCGATGGGTCAGAGAGATTTTGAACTTGCCGGCTTCTTCGGAAGCGGACCCCTCGTGACCAGACGCTTTCGGCATCAATCGCGACTCACTCACGGTGAGCAAGACACGAGATTCGCAAACCTCATGCGCGCCCGCGGGGCAGGCGATTCAGGTCTCGATCCTTCCGGAACGGTCGGCTTTATAATCCGGATTGGACGGGCATATAATCCGGATTGGACGACCCAGTAGATCCGGGATTGACCACATGCCGGCAATTGACGATTCCCTCATTCCGCGCCATGCAACCAGGCAGGTGGCAATCGCGCTTGCGGATACACCAGTGGTCATGGTCAACGGACCGCGCCAGTGCGGCAAGACCACGCTGGTGCGCGGCTTCGCTTTGGATGGAAGGCGGTATATCAGCCTGGATGATGAGACGGCGCTGACAGCAGCGCGCGATGATCCGGCAGGTTTCCTGCGCCCTCTCGACCGCGCCACCCTGGATGAGGTGCAGCGAGCGCCGGAACTGCTTCGCGCGATCAAGCTGTCCGTCGATCAGGATCGGCGCCCAGGCCGGTTTCTCCTCACTGGCTCGGCAGACCTGCTCTCGTTGCCGACCGTATCCGACAGCCTTGCCGGGCGCATGGAGGTAGTGACCCTGTTGCCGCTGTCGCAGGCCGAGTTGCATCGAACCGCCAGCCGCTTTATGGATCAGGCCTTTTCGGGGAAGGCGCCGGAGGCACCTGCGGCAGCCACAGACGGGAGGCTGGTGCAACGAATCCTGCGTGGCGGATATCCGGAGATGTTGCGGCGTGCCGATCCTGCGCGACGTCGCAACTGGGCACGCGACTACATTGCTGCCATCGTGCAACGGGATGTTCGCGATATTTCCTCGATCGAAAGGCTCGATGTACTGCCCCGACTGCTGCGTATCCTCGCGCAGCACTCGGGGCAATTGACCAATTTCACGCAGCTCGGCGGTCAGATCGGCCTGGACGAAAAGACAGCCCGCAAGTACCTGGGCGTAGTGGAACAGCTGTTCCTGGTTCGTCGTCTGGAGCCGTGGCACAGCATTCGACTGAGCCGCCTGGTCAAGACGCCGAAACTGCACTTCCTCGACTCTGGTCTACTGGCAGCGCTGCTCGGCGTGACGCCGGAGCGCGTGGCCGGTGATCGCACGGTTCTCGGCGTTCTTCTTGAGACATTTGTGTTCACCGAGGTGCTCAAGTTGGCGACAGTCTCCGAGCGGCAGATCGCCCTCTACCACTATCGTGACAAGGACAAGAACGAGGTGGATATCGTGATCGAGGACGAGGCAGGTGGAGTCGTCGGACTGGAGATCAAGGCTTCCGCGACTGTTCGCCCCGCAGACTTCGCTGGACTGCGGAAGCTGGCGGCGGCAGCCGGCAGGAATTTCCGGTCAGGCGTGGTCCTCCACGATGGAGACGCGGTCATCGGGTTCGGAGAGCATCTCTTTGCAGCGCCGCTGTCATGTCTCTGGCGATCAGAACCAAGGGGGACCTAGTGGACTGTAACGTCTGATGTGGAAGTAATGCGCCGCGAGGGATCGAAGTACTTCCATTTCACGGTTCTGGGCGCTTGGTTGTAGAGACGGATGTACTTCATGAGTTTTCTCTTCAGGTCGGAGACGGAAGTGAACACGCCGCGGGCGATGACATCGCGCTCGATCTTGGCGAACCACAGCTCGACCTGGTTGAGCCAGGAGGAGTACGTCGGAGTGAAGTGCAGATGAACCTTGGGATGCGCTGCCAGAACGTCCTTGACCGGCTGGCTCTTGTGCGCCGAGAGGTTGTCGGCGATGACGTGGATCTCTTTGCCGCGCGGCTGGTTGATCACAATGTCAGTGAGGAGGGCGACGAACTCGGCCGAGGTGTGGGTCTATCGCTCGCCGTGAGTCTGTCGACGATGCTGATGGGCTTCGCGCGCTACAGCCGCGATTGCAGCTTTGGCGTGATCGGGCGGAACCGTCGCTTCATCCTCTTCATGGCGGCAGGGTCATTGGCTGGCGCCTTTGCGGGAGGTCTGCTGCTGGGCGTCGTGCTGAGTGCTGTGCTGCTGCCGACTCTGGCGGTGATCCTGCTGGTCTCCGCCATCAAGATTTGGCGACACGCATGACCGGCTCCAGAACCAGATCCAGATAAAATTACGTGTCGCGATCTCACGGCCGCAGTAGATACCGAGTGCGAGGGAAGTTGCGGCTGAACGCGCGGCCGACGGCGCCGCCCGTCAGCAGTCCGTTGCTCAAGTTGGCGTGCCCGGACTGGGTGGGGCTGTCTCCCGGGAGGCTCACCTTCTGGTCCGGGCGCATCAGGTGACAATCGGCTCGCTACGAGCCGCGGGAAAACGGATCTCGACGCGGGTGCCAACCCCGGGGCTGCTGTCGATCGTCACCGGCCAGCCGAACCGGTCGGACAGCCGGCGAACGATCGTGAGTCCGACGCCGTGTCCGCCGCGCCGCAGCGCGTCGCCGCGAACGAACGGCTGATACATCGCATCGACCTGCCCCGGCGCGATGCCCACGCCGGTGTCGCGGATCACGACCGACGCGGCGCCGACGTCCACCGTCACCTCGCCGGCGTCGGTGTACGAGAACGCGTTGCGCAGCAGGTTGCCGAGCAGCACGTGGAGAACCTTCTCCGGTGCATCGACGTGCAGGCGGTGCGTGGCGCCGAGGCGCGATTCGATGGGCTTTCCGGCTGCGAGCAGTCGCGCACGGTCGAGCTCATCGTCGAGTACGTCGTTGACGCAGATGGGCTCGAGTGGCAGGCCAGTGTGCGTCTCGCGCGCGAGCAGCAGGAACGCGCTGGTCAGTTCCTCCATGTCACGCGCAGCCCGCACTATGCGCGCGACGGACCGCCGGCTGGGGTCGCTGAGTCCGGCGTCGGCTTCGAGCATGCCAGCGGCCATCTGGATCACCGTGAGCGGGCTGCGCAGCTCGTGACTGGCGTCGCGCGTGAAGTTGCGTTCCCGGTCCACGAACTCGTTCAGGCGCTGGGCGTAGCGCGCGAGCGCGTCGGCCAACTCGCGCACCTCATCGTCGACGTCGCGCGGCAGCCGGGCGGGGTCGAGCTGGGCGGGATCCGGCGCCGCGGGATCGAGCCCGCGCACCTGTCGCGCCAGTGCGATGACTGGCGAGAACGCGCGACGTGAGGCACGGAACGCGAGCCACGTCGACAGGTACAGGACCAACAGCACCATCGCAAGCGGCAGGAGACCGAACACGGTGGCCAGCCGTCCGACGCCGCTGCGGTCGAACACCAGGTAGAGACGTTGCCCACCGCGGTCCGTGACGTAGACGACGGTCGCGACACCGTCGATCACGCGGTCGTGGTATCCGGTTGGCAGGTTCGCAAGCGCGGTTGGGGCGGTATCGAGGTACCCGGTGAGATTCAACGTCCCGGGCAGCGGAAACACACCATCGCGCTCGCGCTGCAGCCAGAAGTGAGCGGCCTCTTCGCGCAGGGCCTGGCGGATCAGCACGCCCTCGAGCAGCAGACTGGCGAGGAACACGCCGACCACGGCCGCCGCACCGATGAACGCGGCCTGCAGCAGGAATGCGCGGCCGAGCCTGGCCCGCAGTCCGCTAGCGGCCATCGTCGGCCGCGAGCTGGTATCCGGCCCCCGCGATCGTGCGCAGCAGCGGGCGCGCGAACGGCTTGTCGATCGCCTTGCGCAGCGTGTAGAGGTGACTGCGCAGCGTGTCGCTGTCCGGCAGCAGGTCGCCCCAGACCTCGCGCTCGAGCTGTTGTCGAGTCACGACCCGGGGCGAGGCGCGCATCAGCACGGTGAGCAGCTTCAGGCCGATCGGCGTGACTGTCAGCGACTGGCCACCGCGTGTGACCCGCAGCGTGGCGGTGTCGAGCGTCAGGTCGTCCACGGCATAGGTCTCGCGCGCGACGGCCCCACGGTGACGACGCAGCAGCGTGCGGATGCGCGCCTCGAGCTCGCGGACCTCGAATGGCTTGACGAGGTAGTCGTCGGCCCCGGCGTCGAGGCCGGTGATCTTGTCGTCGAGGGTATCGCGGGCTGTGAGCATCAGCAGCGGCGTGTCGTTACGGGCTTCCTCGCGCAGCTTGCGGCACACGGACAGGCCGTCGAGGCCGGGCAGCATGATGTCGAGCACGATCACGTCGTAGGGGTTCGTCACCGCGAGGTGCAGGCCGGTGACGCCGTCTGCCGCGTAGTCGACGGCGAAGCCGCGGTGCTCGAGGAAGTCGACGATCGCGCCGGCGATGTCACGGTGGTCCTCGATCAGCAGGACGTTCGGCTCGCTCGGCTGTCTCGGGTCGTCCGTCATGGCGATTGTCTGCCTGTGCCCGCAGTGTAGCGCGGTTGCCGTCCATTTCGCCCTGCGCGGTTCGATGTCATTCCCAGCGCTGCGGGACCTTCCGGATCCTGGTCGTGTCGTAGCCCTGCGCGTCCAGGAACTCGATGATCCTGCGATAGTCGGCGTCCGCGATGGTCGGCTTGCGGGCCATGATCCAAACGTAGTCGCGCTTGTTGCGGCCGATCACCGTCTGCGAGTAGGCCTCGTCGAGCCAGATGATGCGGTAGTCGGCCTTGACCGGCCATACGAACCGCATTCCCCACACCGCATTGCTCTGACGGTCCTCGACGAAGCCGCGCGGATTGTAGGTCTTCAGCTCGCCATCGAAGCCGTCCTTGCGGAAGGTGAACGTCGTGGCGATCGATCCGTCCTCGTCGATCTTGTAGCTCTCTACGGCGTTGTGTGCGCCCTTCTCGATGAACGTCGGGATGTTCGCAACCACGTACCAGTCGCCCATGAAGCGCTCGAGATCGACGTGCTCGACCGTCTTGAGTTCCTGTGACGGACCGCCGGCGCAGCTGGCCAGCGCAAATACGGTCAGGCACGTCACCCCCGCCCGCAGCCAGGCGCCCGGTGAGCCCTTGCTTCTGTCGGCGATCACCGAGCGGTCTCCGGGTCGCCGACGCGGGTCGCCTGGACGACGGACGACGCACCCAGCTCGCCAGGACTGCGGCGGTAGCGCAGCGTCCGGCCGCCGTCGAGCCTGCTGTCGAGCGCCACCCAGTCGCCGCCGTCCATGGTGTAAGCGAGCAGGATGTCGAGGCCCTGGCCCTTGATCGCATAGCGTTCCACGTCCACGTCGCGTCCACCGATGCGGACTCGATCAGGCCCGAGCGCGTCGATCCGAACCGGCATGTACTCGCCGGTCTGGGAATTCAGCAGTCGCTGCCGCTGCAGCAGGATGTCCTTGTCCCAGTACGCGAAGCTTGCCACGCAGTCGCCGAGCCCCCGTTCGCCCTCGTTCGTCGCGACGACGAACCCGGTATCTCGCGCCCGACCGCTGACGGTGTGCTTCTTGCCATTGGAGTCGGTGCGCGAGTCGATCGACTGCAGGCAGCCACCCTGCCACAGCTCGCTATTGTGGTGGTCGTACGCGAAGGCGGTGATCAGCAGCAACTTCACCTCGAACTCCGCCTGGGTCTCGATGCGCGTGCCATCCCCGGCCGGCGTCAGCGCGAAGCGCTGGTAGCCGATCGCGCGATCGTCGAGGAAGACGTCGAAATTCAACGTGCGAGCGCCGCCAACGGCAGTGGCGCTTACGGGCATCGACGGCACGAGTGCGAGTGACGCCGTCACGGCGAGCAGTGTCAAAAGGGATTTCATGGGCAGGCGCCTCCAGTCAGGCCGCACGCGGCGGGCGGGGAAAGAACGCATTGGTGCGGCGAACGTATTCGCGGTAGGCGGGACGGCGCTCGCCGATGTCCTTCTCGAGCAGCGCGACGCCCGAGACCTTCAGCAGCAGGAAGGACATCACCAGCGGGCCGACCACGCTCCACCAGCCGCCCGCGGCCAGCGCAATCAGGAACAAGCCCCACCACACGCAGAAGTCGCCAAAGTAGTTCGGATGGCGGGTGTAGCGCCACAACCCGGTGTCGAGCACCTTGCCTCGGTTGGCCGGATTCCCCTTGAAACGGGCCAGCTGCCAATCGCCGCCCGCCTCAAAGACCATGCCGATCAGCCACAGCGCCGCGCCGATCGCGTCCAGCCACCCGAGCGGCGCCGTGGAGTTGATCGCAGCGAGCAGTGGCAGGGATATCATCCAGGCAAGCAACGCCTGCAGGCCGAAGACGATGTACAGGCTCTTGAAGGCGAAGCCCGGCTGGTTGTTGGCACGGATCTTCCGGTACCGGAAGTCCTCGCCGTGGCCACGGTTGCGCCAGAAGATGTGGGCAGCGAGCCTGATCGACCAGAGGCCCACCAGCGTGATCACCAGCCAGGCGCGCGGGCCGGGAGTGGCCTGCCCGGCCGTGTAGGTGAGCGCGGCCAGCAAGAACATCAGCGACCACATGCTGTCCACGATGCTGACGTTGCGAAGGGGCAGGCTCAGCAGCCAGCCCACTGCCGCGAAGGCTGCGATCACCGCGAGCCCGTCGAGCCAGAGGCTGAGTTCAAACATTGCCAGGCGCCTCCTGCGGAACTTGTGACCAGGTTGCCAGCGGGGCCGGTCCGAAGCCGTTCAGACGCGCAGCCAGGTGGGTCAGCATCGGAAGCAGCACGGCCCAACCGAGCGCCTGCACGCCGAGCGCCAGTACCGGGTCGGGCATCTGCAGCCCGCCAAGGCGCTCGCCGGCCAGATAGGCGAGCGGACCGCCGACGGCACCGAACGTGGCAGCCAGCCACCGCCGACCCTTGAGCCATGCCATCGACAGGTTGAGCGAGGTGGCGAACAGTGCCCACATGGCAACGATCCAATAAGGGGCGAGTCCCGGTGCGATGTTGCCGGTGGAGTAGCTCATCAGCCCGACCGCCACCAGCCCGCTGTCCCAAACCAGGCCGATCACCGTGGCCACGGCGATGAGCAGCACTTCAGGGAGGCGCCGCTGCGCGAGCGACAGGTGCAGCGCGATCACGGCGCCAACGACCATCGTGCCGGCCAAGGCCTGGTCGTTGGCGCCGCCGAGCACGCAGGCGAACCAGGCCGCCTGGAAGGCGACAAAGTTGAGGAGGACTCTTCGCTCGACTCTCATGGTCCCGGTTCCATGCCTTCCTGCACGCAGGTTTCTCACCAGGAGCGCTCGAAGATGAGGCCGATGATGGGAAATGCTTCCCCTTCGTCTGCGACAATTACGCCCCGCCGCGGGTCGAACTCCTGCGAACCGCCGCCTGGACCGCCATAGACGTTGATCACGTCCAGGAACGCGACGAGGTCCACCGGGCCGAGGGTACGCCGGTAATCAACCCGGATATTGAGCGAGTGATAGTCATCAAGCCGGAGCGCGTTCTGCTGCGTCAGTTCCTTCGAGTAGCGCAGCGGCTGTCCAGGTCCCAGCACGTCACTATTGATGATGAAGTCGTCCGTGGGTCGCCCGGTCGCCCATTTCCAACGTGCACCGAGCTTCCAGCGTGCGCTGATCTCCCAGCTGCCGCCGATGGAGAAGAAGTGCTCGCGGTTGAAATCGGCGTCATAGGCCCCCAAGCCGTCGTTGTTGTCGATCCGGGCATCGTTGTAGGCGTAGACGACATTTCCGAACCAGCCATCTGCAAAACTCCGCGACAGAACGACGTCCACACCGAAATTCGTGCCTTCCCCGTCATTGGTGACCCGGCCGCTGGTGCGCTCCTGCTCGACGACGAGATTCTCCAGCCACTGGTAGTACGGCTCGACGAGCAGCGACCAGTCCTGGCCGAAGTACCGCTCGAAGCCGACGCTCACGTGCGTGATTCGCTCGTTTTCGATATCGAAGTTCTCCGGGCTCGCCGCGCGGACCAGGAAGCGCGGCGACTGATAGAACATGCCCGCAGTCGCTGACACCCGCGTGCCCGGCCCGGGGCGCCAGTTCGCCGCAAGCCGCGGCGAGATGAGCGATTCGTCCGAAAAGCCATCGCGATCGTAACGAAGCCCTGCTCTCAGATCCCAGTGAGTGAACTCGAACACCTGCTCGCCGTAGGCGGCATAGCTGGTCTCCTTCGCCTCATAAACCGAATTGATGCTATCCGGTGTCAAGGTAATGTATTGCTGCCCGGGCGGTCGCGGATCGGTCGAACGATAGACGAACCGGTCCCAGTCCTCCCTGAGGAAAGTCGAATAATCAACGTCGGTCTGCCAGACGCGCAGCCCGGCCGATCCCTGGCCGAAGCGGTTGCGAGTCACATAGTCGCTGTGCCAGCCAATCTCGGTTTCCTTCTCGGTGACGGCAATCAGGCGCTCGCGCACCGGCACGTCCGGGGCCGGCGTACCCTCCGGCACGAGGTCCGGATAAGCCTCACCCTCCGCTGAAGTCTTGTCGTTGGCGCGGTGGTAGATGCGATTCGTCCATTCACCGTTCACTCCGACCAGGCGGCGCCAGGTCAGCCCCGTCAGGTACAGGTCCTGCTCGGTGTCCATCAGCGACACGTCCTCGAAATCCGGGGACTCGAGGACGTTGTAGATATCGCGCGTGTATTCCTCCGGCGCGTATATACCGAGAAATTCAATCGTGTTGCGAGAATCGAGGGAAGTCACCGTCTTGATGACGATATCGGTCAGCTCCGGCTGGCCAATGTCCAATTCTTCAATCATCTCGAAGACGCGGCCGAAATCGAATTGGCGCGCCGTGAGAAACACGGTCGTGTCTTCATGGATGCCGCTTGGCCCCTCGTAGTTGAGTTCGAGCCCTGCGATGTCGACCCGCAGGCTGGCGCTGGGCGTCGGGCTGCCGCCTGCGACGTCGAGCTTCAGCAGGGAGCCCGAGCGCCCTCCGTACGCGGCGCTCCAGCCGCCGGGCGAGAATTCCGCACCCGCGATCGAATTCGGCGCGAAGATCGAATAGCGACCACCGCCACCGATGTCCTCCTCCTCGCCGAGTGTCTGGTCGAAGTGAACCACACGGTCAAACGGGATATCGTCAATCAGGATCAGGTTGTCTCGGGGTCCGCGGCCGCGCACGGAGAAGCTGGCGAATTCGCCGTTGGAAATCAGCCCCGGCAGGCCGTCAAGCGCTCGCATGACGTCACTGCCTGTGCCCGGGGCGCTGCGCAGTTCCTCCCGGTTCAGCAAGGAGTTGCTCACCGCCCCATGCGGGTCGGCAATCTGCGCGCGGGCCAGAACCACGACTTCCTCGAGCGCCTCCGTGCGGGCGAGCATCTCGAGGTTCAGCGGAGTCACCTTGCGGCCGACTACACGTACGCTGGGTTCGCTGGCTGCAACCAAGCCCGGTCCGTCGGCCGTGACCGCATAGAGCCCTGCGCCAAGGTCACTCAATTCGACAGTTCCGTTGGCCTGCGTGCGACCGGTAATGACGTTGCCGTAGCGGTCGGTCACGGTCACAGTCACGCCCTCGAGAGGCCTCTGTGTCTCCACACTGACGACCGCAATGCGCATCCCGCCATCCGCACCCTGTGCCATCGCGGCAAATGGTCCGCAGAAGGCCAGCGCTCCCGAGAGAATTCGAATGATGCTCTTCATGCCCAACTCCTCACTGCGCTCGGCGTGGCCGCCATGAATGGCAAGCAGAACTGCACTGTAGACCAACCGGGGTGAAGGCCGCGTGAAGAGTGCGCGGCGGCAACTGTCGAGTGCAACTTGAAAGGTCGATCTCGCCGCACGATCGTCCGGGCTACGCCCGCCATCGCCCGGAGTGCGTGCCGGGATTGCCTGTGGCGGCAGGGGCGCTTTGAACTTCCTGTCCCCCCGCGGCACGCCGCACTGGCGTCCGTTTGACGTACATCAGTTCGCATCCTGCGGATCGCGTGTCTGATTGGAGGCAGTCCGTGGAGGTCAGTTGATGGACATGAGAAGGCGACATGTTTGGAGTCTCGCGGCGTTGGCTGCGTGCGCATCGTACGTGCACGCAGACGAGCAGAGGCAATCCGTGGATGCGGCGCTGAAGGCCACGGTGCCGCTGGTCGATGTGCGCCTGCGCTACGAGAACGTCGACCAGGACGGGCTGCCCGAGGACGCTGAGGCCTTGACGCTGCGCGCAAGGCTGGGTCTCGAGACCGGCAAGGCCTGGAACACCTCGGTGCTGGTCGAGGGAAATTTCATGCTGCCGCTGCAGAACGACTACAGGGCCGATCCGGCCGTCGCGCACAACGTGCAGTATCCGGTGGTTGCCGATCCGGAGAACTACGCGATCAACCGCCTGCAGCTGACCAACAGCTCGCTGCCGCAGACGACGATCACCCTCGGCCGGCAGCGGATCAACCTGGACGACCAGCGCTTCGTCGGCAATGTGGGCTGGCGCCAGACCGAGCAGACCTACGACGCGTTGCGCGTCGTGAACAAGAGCTTGAAGAACCTCACGCTGGACGTGACCTGGCTGAACCAGGTCAACCGCGTGTTCGGCAGGGATTCCCCGCAGGGTCGTTACAGTGGCGACAGCCTGCTCGCAAATATGGGATATCGCCTGCCTGTCGGCCTGCTGACGGGCTTCGGTTACCTGCTCTCGTTCGATCCCATGACAGCGGTTCCCGCCGCGCAGGATTCATCCGCGACCTGGGGCTTGCGGTTCAATGGCGAGCGCGCCCTGCAGAACTCCGTCAAGTTGACCTACGCGGCTTCCTATGCGCATCAGCGTGAGCGCGGCGCGAACCCGCTGAGCTTCGAGAACGACTACTATCTCGCCGAGTTCGGCGCCGCGTATCGGCAGTTCAACGTGGGATTGGGTTGGGAGATCCTCGACGGTGACGGCCGCAAGGGTTTTGCGACGCCGCTCGCCACGCTGCACAAGTTCCAGGGCTGGGGCGACAAGTTCCTCGCGACGCCGGTGAACGGCATCGACGACCGCTACGCGAGTGCAGGCTTTGTCACGAAATCGGCCGGCCCGTTCGACAGCCTCGCGCTGCTCGTGAGCCATCACCGGTTTGCCTCGCAACGCCTGTCGCAGGCATACGGCTCCGAGACTGACCTGCAGGCGCAGGTCAAGCGCCACCGCTTCACCGGCACGCTCAAGTTCGCAGACTACGATGCCTCTGGCTTCGCAACCGACACGAGCAAGCTCTGGTTGCAGGTCGAATACACGCGCTGAGGCAGGCCCGAAGGGCGAATCACGCTCATCGGCGCTTTCGGAGGTCACCCGCTCGCTCCAGGAAAACCTCCCGATCCGGACGACGCAGGTCGCGCCGGACCGAGTCGTGATTCCCTCGAAGTTGGCGGGCGGGCTACGCAGACGCAGCCGGCGCTCCGGCGCAGCATCGTCGACAGCATCATCACCATCATCCATGGTGCCGGCTGCCTGTTCCTCTACAATCTGCGGCGGCAGGGCAGGGGAGAGCGCATGTCGAAGTCGGGACGCCGGTGGTACGGCAGGTGGATTGCGGGCTGCTTCATCGCAGGCGCCTGTTTCGCGGGGCAGGCGGCTGCAGCCACTTTCTTCGAGGACGTGCAGGACTCGCTCACCTGCACCGGCCTCGCGACGCCCGACGAACGCGCGGCGTTGCGTGCCGCCTGGCTGACCGCAAGCGATGCGGACGGGCAGCGCCGCTATTTCGGCGCGACCCGCGCCGGCTCGCGTGAGTTCCACTTCCGCTACCTCACGCTGTTGCAGGCAGTTGCGAACCTGGCCGATGAAGTCGATGACCAGGTCGTGCGGCGGGAAGTCCTCGCGCGCATTCTCCAGTACGCGGCGCGGCCTGAACTGAAGGCCGCCACGGACCCGCTTTTTCGCCAGGTCCAGCGCTGCGCATGGTTCCAGGCCGTGGAGTCCGTGCTCGCGTCGCGCGATCGCGCGCTGCTTGGCGGCAGCGTGCAGCGCCTGCTTGCAAGCTACCGCGCGATGCCGCACGAGCTGCCGGTGGAGGACTGGCCGTTGATCCTGGCGCTGCGCGACGTGCGCGGGGACGCGAATGTCTCCCCGGAGCTGGCCGGGCTTGCCACGCTCGCGCTGGAGCGGGGCAATCTCCACGCGGGCCGGCAGGAGACGGCGCGCGCGCAGCGCGCCTGGCTCGCCGCCGCGCGCGGATTGTTCGAACTGGGCGAGGCGGAAGAGGCTTTCCAGTCCGCGATGGCCGGCGTGCGCGCCGACACCGCTGGCACGGCCTCGCAATCACAGCGCTGGGGCGCGTATCCCGTGCTGTTCGATTACTTCATGGCGGGCGGCAGAATCGATGATGCGGTAGGGCTCGAGGCCCTGTTCCAGGGCAACTTCGCGCCTTCCGACCCGAGGGATCACGTCGCGAACTTCGAGGTGTTCCAGCGCCTCGCACGCGCCGCGGACAGCGTCACCGAACGCTACATCAACGACGCGGCCTTCCGTGGCCGCGCGAGCGGCAACGTACTGGACAGGCGGATCACGCAGAGCAGCGAGTTCGGGCTGGCCGCGGACCGCGAGATGAAGGACTACCATCTGTCGCTGACTTCGCTGCGGCGCGCGCAGCGTGAGCTCACCGATCAGGCCTGGGAGCCGGACTTCCTGCCGCAGTTGACGCGCGCCGACCCGAACCATGCGCCGGGGCTTGCGCGCACCTACCTCGACATGGCGCGCAAGCAGACCGCTACGCACCTGAAGTCCGGCATGCTGGTCAGCAAGCGCGAGCGCATCATTTACCGGCGGCAGTACTCGAGGCTGATCGGGGATTTCGCGAGGCTGTTGCCTTACGTGGAGCGCGAGCGCAGCGACCTGGTCGAGCAGAGCTTCGCGCTGGCGCAGATGGCCTCGCACAACGGCGCCTCGGCGGTCGCCACCAGCGGGCTCATGGGTCTCAACCGCAGCGGCGTCACGGCTGACTCGCTGACCTGGAACCTGCGGATGATCGAGAACCCCGCGGCCTACCTGCAGACGCTGCTTGCCGGTGTCGACGCGGCGTATCCGGCGGGCGTTGCCGCCAACCGCAATGTCAGCCTGGATGCCCCCTGGCAGCTCATCGCCCTGACGCGCAGCGATGTGTTCGAGAACCGCGAGCAGTTCGCGACGCTCCTCTACCAGCGCGACCCGCAGCTTGCGGCGTTCACGCTCGGGGCGCCTTTCCCGATCGCCACCTACCGGAAGTTCCTCGGGCCGAAGGACGCGCTGGTGGCCACGCACGTCGCAAGCGACGCGGTCCATGTCTGGGTGCTCACCGCGCGCGGCGCGCGACTCGCGTCGACCAAGGTGGCGGCGGGCGAGGTCGAGGCCCTGGTGGGCCGCGTGCGCGCGAGTGTCGAGCAGGCCGTGAAGGACCCGCTGCGAGCGCAGATTGACTATGACGCCGAGGCGGCATGGAAGTTGTTCGGGCTGACCTTCGAACCGGTGATGGCGCAGCTTGCGGGCAGCGCGCGTGTCTACTGGTACGGCGACAAGGCGCTTGCGGCGTTGCCGCCGGCGATCCTGCTGACGAAGGCCCCGGCGAAGCCGCGGCTTGCGACGTTCAATGAACTGAAATCGGCGTCGTTCCTTGCCAGCGAGTTCCCGCTGGTGAGCATGCCGGAGCTGTCCATCTATCCGCTGGCGCTCAATCCCACACGCCGGCACGACGCGGGGAGGCCCGGGGGTGCCGGGCCGGAGTTCCTCGGTATCGGCGCTACCGGTTTGTCCGCGCAGGAGCTGCAAGCCGGCAGCTTCTCGCGCTCGCTGGAGCTTGCCGGCGCCGGCAATGCCGCGGTGGCACTCGCCGGCCTGCCGAAGCTGGAGGAAACCGTTTCGCAGTTGCGTGCCATCGAGCGTTCCATCGGTGCGGACCGGTCCACGCTTTGGCTCGGACCCGAAGCAACGAGGCAGAAGCTGCTGGATGCCGACCTCACTGCCTATCGCGTACTCGTCATCGCCACGCATGGCTTCCTGCCGGGCGAGATGGAGCAGTGCGGAATCGGTCCGTACCCCTCGCTGATGCTCTCGCCGCTCGCGGATTCGGCGGCGCCCTGCAAGGATTCACTGCTGACTACGCGCGACATCTCACAGCTGAAGCTCGATGCCGATCTCGTGGTGCTTTCCGCCTGCAACACGGCGCGCAGCGGCAGTCGCGGCGGTGTCGAGGATGAATCGTTCCTCGGGCTTGCGGCATCCTTTGGCGCCGCCGGTGCGCGCAACCTGGCCGTGAGCCACTGGCCGGTGCTCGTCGGCGCGGCCAGCGACCTGACCGCGGGCATGATCGGCGCAACGAAAGCCGAGGGCGTGGCCCTCGATGTCTCGCTGCAGCGATCGATCGCGCGCTTGCGCGCGACGGCGCAGACCGCGCTCGAGGCGCATCCGGCCTACTGGGGGCCATTCGTGCTGGTGGGTTCAGGGCGCAGCACGCTGCGCGGCGAATAGCGCCGCGTGTGCGCGGGATCTTCTAGGGCGGCGCGCCGCCCGGCCCCCACAGCAGCAGATCACCGAGCTTGCCGGCCAGCGGATCGCCGGCCCGGATTCGCGGTGCGAGCAGATCGAAGCTCTCGAAACGCCAGCGGCCCGCGTCCTGCTCGGCGAGCCAGTACGCCTGGGCCAGCAGCGCAAGATTTGCGCCTCCATCGGTGGCGAGGTCGTCCGGCGGTGCGGGCCTTGCAGCCACGGTATCCAGCGCCAGCCGTTTGGTGTCGGTGGCCGTGGCGATCTCCACGGCGACGCGGCCGGCCGGAAGCACGATCTCGCGAAAGCGCGCCGCGCGATTCGACGTGACGGTGCGGGCGATTTCCCCGCCGCGTGCATCGCGCACCACAACGGTGAACGGCGCGCATCCGCCTTTCCATGCAAAGCGCAGGTCGCGCGTGCCCGCGACCACTGCCGAGCCCTCCGGAAACAGCGGCACGTCGATCGCACCGGCGCCGGCGCAGTCCTCGCCGCCCTGCGAGGCCGCGATACGGCTGGCGCGGTAGGGCTCGCCGAAATAGCCCTGGAGGCTCGCGAGCATCTTCCCGACCATGCCGAGTCCCTTCGCGGAAGCCGGAGCCAATGCCAGCGTGCCGGGGCCAGTGATTCGCGTGGCGCCGCCATCGGCCCCGGTCACGATCACCAGGCCGCCGGCGGGCAGTTCGACCATGTCGCCAGCATAGACTTGTGTGCCGATCGTCAGCGGCGCCGGCGCCGTCCGTGCCGGCCCGGTGATCGAGTAGCGATCCTTGACCGGCTGGTATTCGGCAACGATGCCGACCGGCTCGCGGGCTTGCGCACCAGCGGTGGCCTCAGCGAGTCCCAGGCACAACGGCAGCGCGAACAACGCGCGCAGCAGGGTTTCCAGCCTCTTGTTCATGGTTGCCGATCTACTCCTTGCGCCCCGGTATCGAAAAGAAATAGTCCAGTTTCCTCTGCGCCGCGAACCACTCCCGGACGAGTTCCCAGAGCTTGCGGGTGCCGGCGAGGACCACCATCAGCGAAATCGCCACGATGATCACCTCGAACACCGTGAAGGTACCGAACCAGCGGATCGCGCCGGTGGCCAGCGCGACGAGTATCACCAACTGCGTCGCGATGCGAAACCGCTTCATCAGCAGGTCGGCCGCGAGCAGCAGCGCAAACACCGCGAGCGTCGCCAGCCGGAATCCCCAGCCATAGCTCGCACCGCGCAGCCCGGACAACTGCCCCAGGTAGACCTGCTGCGCAAGGATCTCCACGCCTGGCAGGTTGCCATAGGCCGTGCGATGGAAATCGCGCGATGCAGGATGCGAGGCACCGATGAACACGACTCTGCCGCCAAACAGTGCCGCGTCGTCGCGGTGAGCGTCGCTGTCGGCGACCAGCCGCGCCGGTACCGAGGCGAAGCGCGGAGTCACGATGGTGGTGCCCCTGCCCGCAACGCCGCGCAGGCCGGCCACGCTGGTGACGAGCAGGCGTGGCCGGTGTTGCACCTCGGCGATTCCACGGCAGTCGCCGGAAAGGCGCGGCGGATCCGGTCGCGGCAGCAGCCCGCCACCATCCGCTGCGCTCACCAGCGCGGCGAGCCGCGCAGGGATCGACGGCAGGATTTCGGTACCGCCGTCCGTACACACTTCGCGCCACAGCGACCAGTGCCTCACGACGCCATCGTCGTCGGAATCGAGCATCGCGTCGGCCCACACCAGGTTGTCGCGGCCCTGGAACACCGCGTCGTAGTGACCGGGCGCCGGGCTGCGTGCGCCGTCAGCAGCCACTTCAAGGCGCTTGGGAAAAACAATGGGCGGCGCATCGACCGGATATCGTTCGAGGAAGGGCAGCAGCCCGTCGGGTTCCTGGGGCGTGCCGAGATCGATGTCCATCACGATGGCCAGAGGACTGCTGCCGGGCCCGGGCCGCAGCAGGTTGGCGACGATGCTCGCGAGTTCGGCGCGCGGCGTGGCCGCCGGCTCACCCCAGAGCTTCCACGTCTGTGCATCGATGTCGACGATGGCCACCGGCACGCCTTCGCGACTCGCAAGGCGCTCCGCGGACACGGCGCGCAGGATGCCATCGGTGCTGATGTCGATGCGCCCGAGGTAACGCACGATCCATGGCGAGGCGATCGCGCCGAAAATCAGGAACAGGAGAGCGAGCGGCAGCGCCAGGACCATGGTCCTGCGATGGCGTGTTCGGCCCAGGTATTCAGCCATGCGCATTGTCCATTTCTATCACAGTCGCGAATCGCGCATCCGCTGCGCACTGTCATGGCCGTACATGGCCCCCTTCCACGCCGACGCAGCGGCGTTGTCGAGACGCGGGCGGCACGGTACGCTGTACAGACGACCTGATCCAGCCTGGCGGATGCACCATGAGAGAACATCGCCTCGCCCATGCCTTCACCCGCGTCGCCAAGTCGACCGCGCGTATCTCGGGTCGCCCTGTCGTGTTCGGCCTGGCTGTGTTGGTGATCGTGGTCTGGGCGACCAGCGGCCCCTTGTTCGGCTTCAGCGACACGTGGCAACTGGTCATCAACACGGGCACGACGATAGTCACGTTCCTGATGGTGTTCCTGATCCAGAACACGCAGTACCGGGATACCGAGGCGTTGCAGATCAAACTCGATGAGCTGATTCGCGCGCTCGACGGCGCGCACAATGCAATGATGGCCCTCGAAGAGCTGGAGGACGAGCAGCTCGAAGCGATACGCAAACGGTATGCGCGCCTGGCCGAGGCCGCAAGGAAGCATCTCGAAGACGACCTGCGCGGGAATGACGAAGCCCTGGGGTAGATCTCATGGCATCCACAAGCACGCCGCGCGTACTTGTGCCGGTAATGGTCTGGGAGTCATCTGGTCGCCCCTGCCGAATCGGCGTTCGCGAAAGCGCAAAGCGGTATTCGCCGAGGCTCACGGGGTAGTGCTCAGTTGGCGGGCGCCGCGCATCGCGCCATCGTGGTGCCGGATTCGACTGTCGGCGCATCCATGCTAACGTCGCGTGGGAAATCGAACGTAGAAGGCAATGAAACTCAAGGAAAGGACAGCGCTCATCACCGGCAGCAGCTCGGGCATCGGCCGCGGCATCGCAGTTGCGTTTGCGCGCGAGGGCGCCGCCGTCGTCATCAACCATCCGGCACGGGCGCAGGCCACCGAAGCGGCAGCGGCGTGCGCGGCGATCCATGCGGCGGGCGGCCGCGCGGTCGCGATCGAAGCGGACGTGAGCCGTGAGGCGGACGTCGAGCGTCTCGTCGACGAGACGGTGCGCGCCTTCGGACGAGTGGACATACTCGTCAACAACGCCGGTATCGCGGCGGCAGCGCCGGTGCAGGATATTCCCGTCGAGCAGTGGGACCGCGTCATCGGCGTGCACCTTCGCGGTACCTTCCTGATGACGCGGCGTGTGCTGCCGCTCATGTACGCGCAGGGCTCGGGACGCATAATCAATACGGCGAGCCAGCTCGCATACAAAGGCGCCGCCGGCTTCGCGCACTACACCGCCGCCAAGGGCGCCATCATCTCATTCACGCGCTCAGTGGCGCTCGAGATCGGCGATCGGGGCATCACGATCAACAGCGTGGCGCCCGGCGCCACCCGGACTCCGATTCTCGCGGATGTGCCGGGCGAGCTGCTCGAGCAGATCCGGCGCGCGATTCCGCTCGGCCGGATTGCCGAGGTCGACGATATCGTGCCGAGCTACGTCTTCCTCGCGAGCGAAGACGGCCGTCATTTCCACGGCCAGTGCCTCAGTCCGAACGGGGGCGACGTCTTCCTCTGAGCGCTCAGCACAGCCCGTGGGGCAATGTGTGGGATCCCGCAGCTGCTGAGGGTGCGCGGGAAAATCAACTGGCGAACAGCGAGTGGCGAACAGATTACGGCCAGAGATGCGCGCCACGCTTCTGGCTGAAATCTGTTCGCCACTCGCCGTTCGCTACCGAGCCGCTTCCCTCACGCGCGCGGCAACTCTGGCATGCACTTCGCGATCGAGCGGATTCGGCGCGGCTTCATCGTCGGGCGCGAGATCGGCAAGTGCCTCGGCGGCCTCGAACAGCATGGCATCGGTGATTGCCGTTGCGCGGGCATCGAGCGCACCACGAAAGATGCCCGGGAACCCGAGGATATTGTTGATTATCTTGCCGTCGGCCGCGAACGCGGCGCCGGCATCCAGCGCCGCGATCGGATCGATTTCGGGGTCGGGATTCGACAGGCTCAGCACGATCTGCCCGGGGCGAATCATCGCGGGCGCGACGAGGCCCGGAACACCGCTCGTCAGCACGACGGCGTCACAGCGCTGCATGACGCCCGCCAGCGTGTCAGGCGTACCGCCGAGCGCGCGCAGGCGCTCGAGCGCCTCCGGCCTGATGTCCGTGCCGCGCAGCGAGCGACAGCCGTAGCGCGCAAGCAGTGAGCAGATGCCGATCCCGGCGGCGCCGAGGCCAACCTGGCCCACGTTGAGTGAGTGCAGGTCATGCCCGTAACGACGGCAGACGCGCAGCAGTGTGGCCAGCACGACCACGGCAGTGCCGTGCTGGTCATCGTGCAGGACAGGGATCGAAAGCCTCGCGCGCAGCCGGGATTCGAGCTCGAAGCAATCGGGTGCGGAGAAGTCTTCCAGCAGTATTGCGCCGAACGAGGGTTCGAACGCCGCGATGGCCGCGACCAGGGCATCGACGTCGCGCCCCTCGACGGCGAGCGGCAGCGCCACGATGTCGACCAGACTGGCAAGCAGCGCGGCCTTGCCTTCGATGACCGGCAGTGAGGCGAGCGGGCCGACGGCGCCGAGGCCGAGCACGGCCGTGCCGTTGCTGATGACGGCGACGCTCTGGCCCTTGATCGTGTAATCGCGCGCCAGTTCGGGCTGTTCCGCGATGGCGGTCGAGACCACGGCGACACCGGGCGTGTAGACATCGCGCAGGATCTGCTGGGTGGAGATCGCGAGCGTCGGCCGCACCGAGATCTTTCCGCCCCGATGCCGCTGGAACACGCGGTCGGAGCGGCCCACGTAGTGCGCATCCGCAAGTCCCGCGAGCTCCTCGAGCGCGCCCTCGAGCATCGCCGGGGTGACCTCGACCGTGAGCTCCCAGCGGGTCCAGCCGCGCTCGCGCGAGAGCGCATGCAGATGCTCGAGGTTGATGCCGTGATGCGCGAGCACCTGCAGCGCGCTCGCCAGTGTGCCCGGGCGATGTCGGGTCTCGATGAGAAGAACTTCCTGGATCCTGCGCGCCATGAATGGATGGTAAACGAAAGCCGGGGTGCGGGACCCGAATTCGCCGCCATTGCGAACCCGGTGCGCGCGCGAGCCTCAGCGCACGTATTCCACCTGCACCCGGAGTTTGCGCGTATCCGTGGCAAAGCCTGAAGCGGTGTAGTCCGCGTACTTGAGGATGCCGGCAGGCGCTGCGAGTGAAATCGATGACGACCCGCGAGCCGCGCTAGGCTGTCAAGAGGGCCGGCAGGCTTCGTGAGATAGCCGGCATTCGCATGGCGGTCGTCGATGCCGTTTGCCAGGGTCGCGAGAACCTATCTCAAAACTGTTTGAGCAGCATGCACAGAGCCGCAAGCTGCACGAAGCCGAGGAAATTGGCCGGGTAGTATTCCCAGCGCACGACACGATGCGATCGTGGCCAGCACCGCGAGATTCCACGGGTGCAATACTTTCGTTCCCATCGAAGGATCTCCGGAGGCTCGCTTCGGGCCCCACCGTTGCCCGTGCAGCCGCGCAGATCCGGCGAAAAGCGCGCAACCCGGACTGCACGCCATGGGACAGGCAAAGTGCCGGTGGTGCCTTGACGCCGATCAATCGGCGTCAACCCATGTGCAGACCGCCGTTCACCGAGAAATCGGCTCCGGTGGCGAACGCCGCCTCGTCCGACGCGATCCAGGACACCATCGAGGCGATTTCCTCGGGAAGCCCGAGGCGCTTCACCGGGATCGTCGCGATGATCTGTTCGAGCGCTTCCGGCTTCATGGCACGCAGCATGTCGGTCGCGATGTAACCCGGCGACACCGTGTTCACGGTGACGCCCTTCGCCGCGACTTCCTTGGCGAGCGACATCGTGAAGCCGTGGATGCCCGCTTTTGCGGTCGAGTAGTTGGTCTGACCGATCTGGCCGCGCTGGCCGTTGACCGAGGAGATGTTGACGACGCGGCCGAAACCGCGATCGATCATGCCGTTGATCACCTGCTTCGTCACATGGAACAGCGAGTTGAGATTCGTCTCGAGCACGATGTGCCACTGCTCGTGCGACATGCGCCGGAACGTGGCGTCGCGCGTGATGCCCGCATTGTTGAC
Source organism: uncultured Pseudomonadota bacterium (assembly GCA_902826575.1). Taxonomy (GTDB): domain Bacteria; phylum Pseudomonadota; class Gammaproteobacteria; order Steroidobacterales; family Steroidobacteraceae; genus CADEFQ01. Next base: position 28,707 of record CADEFJ010000012.1, read on the forward strand.
GAGAATATCGACAGGGCCGATTTCGCGAACGACTTGCTCGAACGTGGCGCGGGTCGACTCCCAGTTCGAGACATCGCCCTCCGAGGCGTGCACGACGTAATCCTGCGCACGCATGTCCGCGAGCCAGCGGTCCCTGCGCGGGGAGCCGGGGCCGCAGCCCGCCACGACCGTGTGGCCGTCGCGGCAAAGGCGCTTGCAGATCGCGGTGCCGATCCCCCCCATGCCTCCCGTCACATAAGCGATACGCTTGCTGGCCGCCATGGTGTGCCCCCGTGCCTACTTCTGGTGAATGTATTCTCCGGGCGCGTCCGCCACCGGCGCGTAGCCACGCGCCGCATTGCCCATTGCGGGCGGCGCCACGCGCTCCGCCGACGAGTGCGCCGCAAGCCACTGTGCCCAATGCGGCCACCAGGAGCCGGAAACCGGGTCTGTCTGCGCATACCACTCGTCGGGTGTCAGCGTCGTCGTCGCATCGCTCCAGGTGCGCGCGCGATGGCGCCGGCGCGGATGCGCGGGCCCGCTCACGATGCCGGCGTTGTGGCCGCCGGAGGTGAGCAGGAAGGTGTAGTCGGTCGAGCGTGTGAGGCCGCGCAGCTTGTAGACCGAGTGCCATGGCGCCACGTGGTCGGTTTCGGTACCGACGACATACATCGGTACGGTGACTTGCGCGAGGTCGACCGGTTCGCCGGCGACCGTGAAGCGGCCCTGACCCAGTTCGTTGTCGAGATACAGCCGCTTCAGGTATTCGGTGTGCATGCGCCAAGGCATCCGCGTGCCATCGGCGTTCCAGGCCATCAAGTCGTTCGGGCGGTCGCGCCGGCCGCGCAGGTAGGTGTTGATCGCCGGCGACCACAGCAGGTCCTGGGAGCGCAGCATCGCGAACGCGCCGCCCATGCGGCTCGCCTCCAGCACGCCGCTCTGGTGCATCACGGCCTCGAGCATGTTGATCTGGCTCGGACTGATGAACAGCGACAGTTCGCCCGGCTCGCTGAAATCCGCCTGCGCGGCGAGCAGGCTCACGCTCGCGAGCGGCGCGCGTTGACGGCGCGCGAGCGGGCCGCCCGCGGCGATCGACAGCAGCGTGCCGCCAATGCAATAGCCCACGGCGTGCACCGGGCGATCCCCAACTATCGCGCCGACCGCGGCCAGGGAATCCAGGATGCCGAGTTTCAGGTAATCGTCCATGCCGAGATCACGATCCGCGGCGGACGGGTTCTTCCACGAGATCATGAAGACCGTATGGCCGGCCTCGACCAGGAAGCGCACCAGCGAATTGTGCGGCGACAGATCGAGGATGTAGTACTTCATGATCCACGCCGGCACGATCAGGATCGGCTCGGCCGAGACACTCGGCGTGGACGGCGAATACTGGATCAGCTCGATCAGCTCATTGCGCAGCACGACCTTGCCGGGGGTGCTCGCGACATCCTTGCCCACCACGAAGCGCTCGGTGCCGGATGGACCCTGGCCTTCGAGCATCCGCTGCACATCTTCGGCCCAGTGGCTCGCACCTCTTAGCAGATTGCGTCCTTCCTCGGCGCGGGTCGCCTCGAGCAGCTCGGGGTTGGTCGCCAGGTAGTTTGCCGGCGACGTGGCGCTCAGCATCTGGCGGCCCATGAACTCCACCTGCCGCGCGCTCGCCTCGGGTACGCCGGGCACCTGCGTGAGCGCATCGCGCCACCAGTCGGCCCAGTTCGAATACATGCGCGCGTAGACGTTGAACGGCCACTGATTCCACGCCTCGTGCGCAAAGCGCGGATCCGCGCTGGGCGCTTCGGCGGGCGCGCCGCCCGTCAATGCCGAGGTGCCTGCCTGCAGCGCGAACTGCCAGTTGTCGGCGACGCGCGCCATCGCGCTCGTGGCGAGTTCATTCTGTTTCGCGGGGGCGCTCGACAGGCCGAACATCCAGTCGAGCCAGGCGCGCGCATAGACGTCCGGGGCGAGGCCGCCGGAGACCATGGCGAGCTGCGCGCGCATGGCGCGCTGGCATTCTGCCGCCTGGTCCGCGGCCTGATCCGCCGCGGAAGCTGTGGAAGCCGATGCACCTCTTGTCACCCGTGATCGCTCCTTGGTGTTCGCTGTGAGCATAGGCGAAAAAAAAGGGCGGTGCCAAAGCACCGCCCTCAGTCGTCAAAAGGCTGAGCCCGATGGGGGGATCAGGCAGCCTTTCTGGTCGCCTCGGTCGCCTTGACGGCGCTGTCGGCGAACAACTGGGTCATCGCAGCCTGCGACTCCGTCGCAATCTTAAGCAGCTCCTGCGAGCGCTTCTGCAACTGCTCACCGATGCGGGTCGAGAACTCGTTCTGCTGCGCGGCGAACTCGGGGGCGCTCCGGGCGGCCAGCGAGGTCTTGGCATGCGCAAGCGACAGCTCGAGGACGTCGCCCGCGACTGCGTACTGGTAGTGCGCAATGCGGCTCAGGGCCTTGAGGCCTTCCTGCTGCGCGGCGATGAACGGGGCGAATGCCGTGCGGTAGGCGTCGAAGAAGGCGGTCTCGGGGGCGGTGCGGTCAACCATGTCTGCAATCTCCGTGGGGGGTGGCGATCAACTCTGGGCGCCATACTACCGGGAGTTTGTATGCAGTGCAAGAGGAATTTGTCCGGCCCGTGCCCGACTACGTAAATTGCTGATTAATTCTAGTTATATCAATAATTTACTGTAAACAGCGCGGACCTTTAGACATCCACTATCGCGCTTTTTCTACTGCGCTGCATTAGGTTCCTGTGCAACCTAGATCCGCAGGCCGCCATCGAGATCGATGCAACGCCCGGTGAAGAACTCATTGTCGACGATGAAATTCGCGGCTTCCGCGATCTCGTCGGCGCCGCCGAGGCGCTGCAGCGGAACCGGCGCGATTACCTTGGCGAGGATCTCCGGCTTCATCGACGAGAGGATGTCGGTGCGCGTGAAGCCGGGCGCGATGGCGCCGACCCGGATCCCGTAGCGCGCCAGTTCCTTGGCCCACACCACGGTCATCGCCGCAACCCCGGCCTTGGCCGCGCTGTAGTTCGTCTGGCCGACATTGCCGTGGCGCGAGACGCTCGAGATGTTGACGATGACACCGCCGCGCCCGAGCTCGATCATCTGTGCGGCGGCCTCGCGCGTGCAGAGGAACACACCGGTAAGGTTCACGTCGATCACCGCCTGCCACTGCGTCAGCGACATGCGGTTCACCACGCGCCCGTCCGCGACCTTGAGCAGCAGCGCGTCCTTGCAGATGCCGGCATTGTTCACGAGTACATCAAGGCGCCCGAAGTCGCGTGCGATGGCCTGCATCGCCGACTCCACCTGGGCCTCGTTCGCTACGTCCACGACATAAGTGCGCGCCGTGACTCCTTCCGCTTCGACGAGTGCGCGCGTTGCGGCGAGGTCCTCCGCATTCAGATCGAGCAGTGCGAGGTCGTGCCGGCGGCGTGCGAAGCGCACGGCGAGCGAACGGCCGATGCCGCGGCCGGCTCCGGTGACGACGGCCACCTTCGTTTCGGTTCCCATCGATTACTTGCCTTTCTTCTTGTCTGGTTCAGGGGGAGGGGCAGGGGGCGTCGTCGCCGAGAACATCGACGCCTGCATCTGCATCCACAGTTCCATGTTGCGCCGGGCGAGTTCGGCCACCGGGGCGAAGGGCGTTTCGAGCGCCTTGGCCATCTCGGCCTGCATCACCTGCTGCTGGCGCAGCAGCGTGCCGACACTCTGCTCGAGGTACTGGGTGAGCATGCCCTGCACGGGATTGCCATAGAAACGGATGATGGCCTCGAGGAGCTGGGTGCTGAGCACCGGCATGCCGAAGCTCTCCTGCTCGGCGATGATCTGCAACATGACGGCGCGCGTGAGGTCTGCGCCGGACTTGTCGTCGACGACCTTGACCCGGTTGCCGGCCGCGATCAGCTTGCGGATGTCATCGAGCGTGACATGCTTGCTGTCCGTCGCGTCGTAGAGGCGCCGGTTCGCATATTTCTTGATGACATGTTCGGCTGTCATGATTCGGGCCCGAGCATAACACCGGGTGTATGCGTTGCAAAATGAGCAGGCGCGAAGATTGGGAGTGTTGCGGCAAATGCGAGTGATTTATGTATTTATTTCATAAGGATACGTGCTTTGAAGGAATCCCTGAATCGTGACACACCGCATACTATTGGCTGCTGCGACGCATAAATCGGGGAGAGTCCATGCGCTGGGATGAGGGAGCAATGGGAGCCTGGGCACAGATGCTGGGGCAACTGCAGCAGCCATTTGCGTCGCCGTTTGCGCCCTTGAATCTGGCCGGCGGGCAGGGCGCGCGCCTCTATGAGGCGCAGATGCGCATGCTCGGCGAGACGCTGCAGCGCTTCGCCAGCGGTTTCGTGGAGCGGCAACAACGCAGTCCCGACCCGATCGGCATGCGCGAACTGTACGATCTGTGGATCGACTGCGCCGAGGCCGCATATGCCGGACTGGCGCGCGACCCGGCGTTTGTAGCCGCGCAAGCCGCCGCCGTCAACGCGGCGTACGTTGCCTTCGGTGAGCAGCGACCAGGTGCACCGACGTCCGCCGAGTTCGAAGCGCTGCGCCAGCGGATTGCGACGCTCGAGGGACAGCTCCAGGAGCGGCGCGAGCCCGAGGTCGAGCGCAAGCGTGACTGCGCCCGCGGGGCGCAACCGACGCGCAAGGCGCAGCGGCCCCGCAAGGCTCAACCGGCCCGCAAGGCCCAACCCTCTCGCAAAGCCCCGCCCACCAGCAAAGCTCGACCCAAGTGAACGCGCCTGCCTTCGACCCGCAAGCACTGCGCCGCGAGTGGCAGGACCTCGCCGCGCGTGCGGCGGCGCTGGCGCAGGCGTTGCCGGCAGTGCCGACTGCACCGGCCGGTGCGCCGCGCGACGCCGTATGGACGCGCGGCAGGACGACGCTTTATCGCTATCGCGCAAATGCCGCCGATCACACAGGGGCCGGGCGCAGCCGCCGTCGTCCGCTGCTGATCGTGTTCGCACTCGTGAATAGTCCCGACGTTCTCGATCTGCAGCCGGGCAGGTCTCTCATCCGCGGGCTGCTTGCACAAGGCCTCGACGTCTATCTGATCGACTGGGGCCGCGCCGACGCTGCGGATCGCACACTGGGTCTCGATGATTTTCTGGACGGCGCGCTCGACGGGGCCGTGTCCCACATTCTCGCCGGCACCGATGACCTTGGCGCGCTCGACCTGCTGGGTGTCTGCCAGGGCGGAACGATGTCGCTTTGCTACACGGCACTTCACCCGGATCGCGTCGCGAATCTCGTCGCGATGATCACGCCGGTCGATTTCCGCACACCCGACAATCTCCTTTCGTACTGGGCGCAAGGCCTCGACGTGGACCGCATCGCCAACGCCGGCAATGTGCCGGGGGCGCTGCTGAATGGCCTGTTCCTCGCGCAGAAGCCGTTTCGGCTGATGCATCAGAAATATTTCCACGCGCTCGATCTCGCATACGATCCGGCGGGGCTCGAAAGCTTCGTGCGGATGGAACGCTGGATTTTCGACTGCCCGGACCATCCGGCCGAAGTATTCCGGGCATTCGTGCGCGACCTGTATCAGCAGAACCGGCTGGCGCGCGGTGCGTTCGAGGTGGGCGGCCGGCGGGTCGACCTGCGCGCGATAACTCAGCCGGTCCTCAACATCTACGGTGCGAAGGATCATCTCGTGCCACCGAGCGCGTCGATACCCCTCGGGCGGCTCATCGGCAGCCGCGATTACACGCCGCTCGAACTCGATGCGGGACACATCGGCATGTATGTGAGCCGCGCTGCCAGGGCGCTGCCCGCACAAATCGCCGCATGGCTCGCTCGATCGGGAGACCGCACATGACGACTTCGCAACCCGCGCAGGCATTGGGCCTGTTGCGTAACCGCACTTTCGACGAGCTCGCGCTCGGCGACAGCGCCTGCATCGAACGCACGCTGACGCAGCAGGACATCCAGTGGTTAGCGGGGATCTGCGGCGACGTCGATCCCGGGTTCGTTCGATCCACGCGCGAACAGGGCGTGATCGCGCAGGGCATGTGGGGCAGCGCGCTGATCGCGGCTGTGCTGGGCACGCGTCTGCCCGGACCCGGCACGACCTACCGCAGTCAGGCGCTGCGCTTCCTCGCGCCGCTGCAGCTGGGTGACCGAATGGCGGTGCGGCTGACGGTCGTCGCGAAGGACCCGGCGACACGGTGCGTGACACTGACCTGCGCCTGCACCAACCAGGCCGGCGTGGTGGTGATCGAGGGCGAGGCCGGGGTGATCGCCCCGGACGAGCGCATCGAACTCTCACGAAGCACGCTGCCGGAGATCCGCCTCGACGTGGCCGGCAACGACGGCCTGCAACGGCTGCTCGCCCACGTGGCGCCGTTGCAGGCGATCCGCGTGGCTGTGGTTCATCCCTGCGATGCATTGAGCCTCTCGGGTGCGCTCGATGCGCGCGACGCCGGCCTGATCGTGCCGGTGCTGATCGCGCCGCGCGCGAAGCTTGCGGCAGCTGCCGCTGAGGCAGGGGTCGACCTGTCCGGGCTCGAGACCCTGGACGTGCCGCACAGCCATGCTGCCGCCGCGCGCGCTGCCGAACTGGCCGCCAAGGGCGAGGTGGAGGCGCTGATGAAGGGCAGCCTGCACACCGACGAGCTGATGGCCGCGGTGGTGGCCTCGGCCGCGGGACTGCGCACCAAGCGCCGGGTCAGCCATTGCTTCGTGCTGCAAACACCGCACTATCCGCGACCGTTCATCGTCACCGACGCCGCGATCAACCTCGCGCCCGATCTCGCGCAGAAGGCCGACATCGTCCGCAATGCCATCGACCTGGCTCACGCCATCGGCGTGGCCGAACCGAAAGTGGCAATTCTGGCCGCGGTGGAGACGGTCAGCCCGTCGATGCCGGCGACGCTCGACGCCGCGGCGCTGTGCAAGATGGCCGACCGCGGGCAGATCACCGGCGCCCGCCTCGATGGCCCGCTGGCGCTGGACAATGCGGTGTCCATCACCGCTGCGCGCACCAAGGGCATCGTCTCGGACGTGGCGGGCCGGGCCGACATCCTGGTTGCGCCGGATATGGAGAGCGGCAACATGCTGGCCAAGCAGCTGATGTACCTGGGCGAGGCCGCCAGTGCCGGCATCGTGCTCGGCGCCAGGGTGCCGGTGGTCCTGACGAGCCGCGCCGACTCGCGCGAGTCGCGCATCGCCTCGTGCGCGATCGCGCTGCTGCTCGCCCACCGTTACCGGAGCGCGCCGCCGTGAGTGTCGCGCGTGACCGCTATCCGACTCGCGGCGCGCTGATCCTGGTGCTCAACTGCGGCTCCTCGAGCATCAAGTTCGCGCTGTTCGACGCCGGGCAGTCGCCGCTGCCGCGCGCTCCGGTGTGGAACGGCAAGGTGCAGGGCATCGGCGGCCCGGTGCCGACCTACGGTGAGACCGGAATCGCGCCAAAGCCGCTCGCGCTGGATCCGCAGCACCCGTATCGAGCCGCGTTACAGCGCATCCGCGCGGGCGTGCTCACCCGCCTCGGTGATCGCAGGTTGCACGCCATTGCACACCGCGTGGTGCACGGTGGCAGCAAGTACTTCGATCCGGTGTGCGTGGACGCGCAGGTGCTGGCTGACCTGAAAAGCTACATCCCGCTTGCGCCGCTGCACCAGCCGTTCGCGCTCGAAGCGATCGAAATCCTGTTGGACGAGCGCCCGGACCTGCCGCAGGTAGCCTGTTTCGACACCGGCTTCCACCACACGATCCCGATGGTCGAGCAGATCCTGCCGCTGCCGTACGACGCCTGGCGCCGCGGTCTGCGTCGCTACGGTTTCCACGGCCTGTCCTACGCCTACCTGAGCACCGTGCTGCCCGAGCGCCACGGCGAGGTCGCGCGCGGTCGCACCGTGATCGCGCACCTCGGCAGCGGCGCCAGCCTGTGCGCGATGCGTGAGCTGCGCAGTGTCGCCACCACCATGGGCTTCTCCGCGCTCGATGGACTGATGATGGGCACCCGCACCGGCGCGCTCGATCCGGGCGCGCTGATCTACCTGATGCAGATCGAGAAGCTGTCGCTCGAGCAGGTCGGTCACCTGCTGTACCACGACTCCGGCCTGCTCGGCGTCTCGGGTCTCTCGTCCGAGCCACGCGTGATCGTGAAACACGAGGCTGACGAGGGCGAGGTCGGCGAACGCGCGCGCATCGCTCTCGCGCTGTACGTGCGTCGCATCGTGCGCGAGATCGGTGCGCTTGCCGCAGTGCTTGGCGGCCTTGACCTGCTGGTGTTCACCGCCGGCGTCGGCGAGCACAACGCTTTCATACGCGAACGTGTCTGTCGCGATCTGGCCTTCCTCGGCGCCGACTTGGATGCAGCCGCCAACGAGGCCGACGCAACTGTGATTTCTTCGCCGGCGAGCCGGGTCCTGGTCGGAGTGGAGCCGACCAATGAGGAGTGGATCGCAGCGCGCGATGCGGTAGCGTTCGCTAACGGCCGACCGTGATCGAAGGATCGAGCCGCTGCAGCGTCTTGCCGGCCGTGAGCGCACCCGCCGCGCTTCAGTTCGTCCTCCGTGTAGCTGCGCCCGGCTACGGCGCCGCAATCGTCATCCTTGCGCTCGATCCGGCTCGCGGTGCCCGGCGCGCACATGCGCTCGATCGCCTCGGTACGGCCCTCGACGATCGTGTCCTGGGCCGACGTGCAGCCGGCCAGCCAGTCCCGGATTTCTAGAACGCCAGAATCCCCTGGATCATGGGCACCCAGCCGTCGAGGCCGGAAGTGTAGGGCGTAAAGGTGCCGCTATAGGGTGCATTGTGTACGCGCATGATTTCGGCGTTGACCCACATCCGCTCGGTCGGCACGAAGTACCACTTCACGCCCGCGGCGTACTCCCACGAGTCGCCGAACTCCCCATAGACCCTTGAGCCGCGGCCATACACGGCCACCTTTTCGGGAACGACGAAGTAACTCGCCGACAACTCGAAGCCGTGGTCGCGCATGGAATCGAGCGGCATCGGGCCATCGGCGCTGAAGTCGCTGACCCGCCGGGAATAGAACTGCCCGTTTACCGCGAGCCCGTTCCACTTCAGTCCGGCATCGATCGCCAACATTTCGTAGGTGGCCTCCTCGACGGTCACACCCGGGGCAAACGCTCCGGTCGAGAAAGTCAGGATGCCATCGGAGTTGTACATGGACGTGTTCTCGGGACTCGATTGATCGAGATTCGAGAAGCGGTCCTCGCGCGACCTGGTGAATGCGGTTCCGAGCCGGATGCGAACCTGGTCGGACGCGAAATAGTCGTCGTACATGTGGCGTGACTTGCCGGCCTCGCCGTAATCACCGAGCGGCTCCCACCAGACACTGCCGGAGTACATGAGGTTCTCATCGATCTTGGTCGCCGAAAGACTCAGGGTGTTGAGGCCGTTGCCGACGAACGCCAGATAGTTCAGCCCGTCGATCAACTCGCCCTTGGCCCAGATCCCCTGCGTGAAGCCGGGGCGGAAGAAGTTGTCCGCCATGCTCCGGTCGCTGGCCGTGAAGAACGGAAAGGTGTCGACCAGCGAGCGGCTGCCAGGAACGCCGGTATACCCTCCGGTGAGTGTCAGGTGCTCGTTGAACTGCCAGCCGATCGTTCCGGCAATGACTATCGACGCGGCGCCGGCCGACGTCCATACCGTGCTGCTGTAGCGCAGCCTCGGGTCGAATATGTAGCCGCCCAGGATGAACATCGTGCGGTTCACGGTGATGTCATTGCGCGTATTGACATCGTGCACGCCGCCCAGGTGGTCGGTGAAGGTCTCCTCCGAATCGAGCGAGTTCAGGTAGCGGACTTGCGTATTGACGTTGAACTTCAGAAGGAAGGGCACACTGGCGTCGTGGGGCGTCTGCCACACGACGATGCCGTCCTGGTACCGATCGACGATATTGCGCGTGGCTTGCTCCGCGAAGCTCGCGGGAACCGTGACCGGGACTTCGGTTGCGGCTGTCGCTGCGGGCGTGTCAGGCGCGGATTGCAGCGGCGTCGCGGCCACGCCGGTCGTGGCGACCACGCCAGGCGTGGCCGCCACGGCTCCGGCGGTCGCACCCGTATTGCGACGCAGGCTCTCGACCAGCTCGAGCAGTTCTCTCTGCTGCTCGTCCAGCCTGCGCAACTGTTCGCGCATGAGCGCGTTCTCGCCCTTCAGGGCCTCGACGTCGCCCTGTACGTCACCGGCATTGCGTTCATCCGCACGGGCGGGCGTCGCGAGCAGCGCGGCCGAGCACGCTGTCGCGACCAGCAGTCCGAGTCGGGTACGCTGCTTCAATTTCAACAGCGGGTTGCTCAGCAGAGCGTCACCGCCACCGCGAGTCCGCCCTCCGAAGTTTCCTTGTACTTCGAGTTCATCTCTTTCGCAGTGAGCGCCATCGCCGCAACCGTCGTGTCGAAGTCCACGCGCCGGTCGACGGGGATCTCGTTGCTCGCGATCATGAATCCCGTCCATGCCTTGACGGCCCCGTAGGCGCAGCGCTCGATGCAGGGGACCTGCACATAGCCGGCCACCGGATCGCAGGTCATGCCGAGGTGATGTTCGAGCGCCGATTCAGCGGCATTGGCGACGACCTGGTGGTCGAAGTCGTGCGCCTGCGCGATAAGCGCCGCGCCCATGGCGGAGGCGACACCGATCTCGGCCTGGCAGCCGCCTTCGGCGCCCGCCAGCGTCGCGTTGTGCTTGCCGAGATACCCGACACAGGCGGCCGCGAGCAGGCCGCGGCGGATCTTCGCCTGCGGCAGCTTGCGTCCACCTGCGCCTAGCGCATAGACGAGGGCCGGAATCACGCCGGCCGAACCGCCGGTGGGCGCGGTCACGACCAGATGGCCGCGCGCATTTTCTTCGGAACCGGCCAGCGCATACGCGGCGATCACGCCGATGCCCTGTTCGCGCGCGTACTCGTTGTCCTGCGCGCGCTTCAGCACCTCGCCCGCCTTGGTCTTGAGCTTGATGGGCCCGGGCAGGACGCTGACCGGCATCGAGAGGCCCGATTTCACGATGTTGACCATCGCGGTGCTGATCTTGTCGAGGAAGGCGTTGATTTCCTGCTCGCTCTTGCCGGAGACGGCGACCTCGTTCGCCATCACGACATCCGCGATGCCGATCTTGTTGGCGACTGCGTGCTTCTGCAGCTCGGCCATGGTCGCGTACGGATACTTGGGCTGGCCCTTCTTCGGCGGCGTATAGCCTTTCCATTCGATGAAACCGCCGCCCACCGAGTAATACTCGAGCTCGTGCAGGACCGTGTTGCCGCCCATGAGCTTGCAGGTCATGGTGTTCGGGTGCGGGAATTCACCCTTCGGTGCGTCGTAGATGATGTCTTTCAGCGACGCGTTGAAAGTCTTGTTGCCGAGCTTGACCGGGAAGCCCTGGTCCGGCCTGTCGCGCAATTCATCGAGGAACAGCGGGTCGATCGTGGCCGGCTCCTTGCCGATGATGCCGGCGAGTGCGGCACGCTCGGTGCCATGGCCCTTGCCGGTGGAGCTCAAGCTGCCGTAGAGATGGACTTTGAGCGCTGTTGCCTTGGCCAGCGTCGCGGCGGGCAACTTCGTGCAACGCTGGTAGAAATCGTAGGTGATGCGCATCGGGCCAATGGTGTGGGAACTCGACGGGCCCGGGCCTACCTTGTAGAACTCCTCGAGCGTGGTCATCACCGGACCCTTGCCGCGCTTTGCGACAAAGAGTGTCGGCGACATGCCGCTCATGGGCGAAGTGGCGCCGGCCGCTTTCTTCGCCGTCTCCTGTGCCGTCGCGGGGGGCGCGCCGGACAGCACCGCCACCGCGCTGATCATCGCGCTGCGCATCATGAAGGCGCGCCGATCGACGCCCGACGGAAGTTCAGGGATGTCCGTCCCAATTTCCGTCGGGGCCATGCTTTTCGAATCGCTGTCGTTTGAACTCATATGGCACACGCCGTGAGGCGCCCTCCACAAAGCTGTGTCCGGGTTGGTGGAACTGCGACAGGGCGAGACTCTATGCGCCGCCTTCTGGCGTTGGTACTGCCCCAAGAGGCAGACCCTGCGCGCCCCTGCGGCAGTGTTGCAGTCGCTCCGGTGCTCCATGTTTCCCTTATGGGCAGGGGACGAGCGGTCCGAGGCGGGTGCATCTTGGGCGGGCAGCGGGATTCGCGGGGAAAGTCAATGAAACTGTGTGCGCAGCTCGTGTTCCTGGCAGCGCTGGGAATGATCGACACGCCGACAACGGCACAAGAGTCTTCGCAATCAACGGCCACGGGCCTGTCCGAAGTGACGTGGACCAGCGAGGGCAGCTACGAATGGAGCCGCCCTTTGCATGTACGGTACGTACTGATCCGGGCCCGCGGCGGCGGCGCAGGCGCGGCCACCACTACCACGCTACTCGGTCCGTTCTCGTCCGACCGCTACACCATCGTCATCGGACGCGGAGGCTCCGGTGGTGCGTCCAAGGTTGCATCCCGCTCGAGCAACGACCCGAAGGGTTCCGGCGGTGAAGGCGGAACGCCGACCAGTTTCACCGGCGAAGATCTGTCGTTCGGGTCGCCGGGCGGGTTCGGGGGCACCGCCGGCAAGGCGCAAAGCCGCATGAGCGCCGGGGGAACGATGTACGAATTCGTCGTGACTCGCGCGGGCGGCAGTGGCGGCATGTATCCCGGCGGCGGTACCGCGCAGGACGGCGCGCGGGGCGATCGACTCCGCTAGCCAGGAGTTCCCATGGGCAGCACGTGGCGATTGACCTGTTTGCTGGCGGCGGCCTTCCTGACGTCCCCGACGGAGGCTTGCGCCGCCGATGCCGTCGACTGGCGGTACTCGATGGGCCTGCACGATCTTGCCGTGCCGGACGTCGGCTCTGATACGTTCGGCATCAACGCATCGGCCTCGGTCGACATGCGCACCGCCGCCGGCCGCCACTACTTCGGGTCGGCCGACCTGTTCGTCGACCGTGACCGGGACCACCTGGACCCGGACCACATCCCGGTCTGGTGGATGCTGCACGCTGGCACGGATGGCACGTGGCTTGCGCTCGGCGGGAACGGTCACCTCGGCTGGACGGCGGACGCCGACACGCGCATGAACACGACTAGCTCCATCGAGCGGCAGATCAAGCTGCTGTCGGCGGTCGTGCTCGGCTACGGCGGTGACGCCGTGCAGGCGTCGCTCCTGGCCGGTGTCGGCTGGTTCTTCCAGGAGATCGACGACGATGCGCCGAAGGAACGCGGGTTCACCCGCGAGGGGCTGCGCCATACGACGGTGGCGGAATCCTGGGGCGGGAAAGTCGCGGCGCGCCTCGGCGGCGGCTGGAGCCTCTCGGGTTCGGCGCGGCAATGGCGCGATGGCGACGAATGGCTCGAGACGGAGTACGGCGCGCAGCTGCACCTGGCTGCCGACCGCTGGTTCAAGGCGAGCGGCAGCGAGTTCGTGCTCAGCGTCGAGGTCCACGAATACAACCTGGATCCCTACCCGCATTCGGCGCAGGGGTCTGCCGTCCTCGGCTGGAACGACGACTTGCTGATCCGCCTGTCCTGCAGCCTGCCCTGGGCGCGCTAGCGGTTTGCCTTGGGCCGCGGCGGCACCGTGCCGAGGCAGGTGTAGTTCTCCTTCAGCTCAGCGTCGCAACGTCGGTGGCGGCAATCGTGGAGAGCCGGCGATACTGGGCGCCCACGATGTGCTCGTTCCAGCTCCATGGCTGCAAAGTACCGTGTGCGAATTGCAGATCTTGCCGAACTCGGTGACGAGCTTCCCGCTCTTCGCGTCCGCCTGATCTCCAACCTTCTTCTGCGCGGCGAGCGGCGCCTGGATGCTGCCGGTACGAACGTACTGCACCCTGCGCCGTTGGCCGCCGGCGTGGTGCGCGGGCGAGCCCCAGGCCGTGAGGGTTCCGTCGCGGAATGCTGCGTCCCCCAACCGCTTCTGCAGTTCCTTGACGATCTCGCCCGCTCGCTCCTGCTGAGTCAGGTCGCACTTGAATCAGGTGGCGTGGATGTACGGCTCGGGTGGATCGTACTACGCGCGCGCGATACCCCACCATCTCGCATACACCAGCGACGCGAGAGCAGTCGCCCCGATGATTCCTTTCACCATGGCATTACCCTTGTCGGCCTGCATGGCCGATCCTGGGGTCCCAGTACAGACCTTTGGCCAGCCATGACGTCTACAGCTGAAGCTGCAGGCGTGTCTGGAAGAACTGCGTCGCACCCCGCAGCCCGAAGCGATCGAGCACGCCATAGCCGTAGGCGAACTCGAGGCGCACGTTGTCGCTCAGGTGCCAGTTCACGAGCGGGGTAATGCGCCAGAACTTGCCGCCCTGGATCGCGCGGGAGTCGAGGTCGGTATAGGAGTAGCGGAGTACGAACTCCCAGGCGCCGGGACCACCTTCGAATACGGTCCGCGCGGGCGAGACGCGATCGAACGTGGTCGTCGTGGTGTTGTACGGTCGAACTTCGCCGGTGGCGATCCAGGCGATGAACGCTTCCCCGCCGTGGAAGAATGGGTCTTCCGCCTCTCGCGAATGCACCTGGTCGAAGAAGTACTCCATGCCGAACAACAGCGGGCCCGGGCGGTAATAGGTCTCGATGGCGACGATGTCGGAGCCCTGCGCGGCGAAGCGACCGGTGTCAATGGCATAGCTCTGGGCGGGAAACGACTCGGGCTTCGAGCGCATTTGCAACGTGCCGTCGTCGGCTTTCGCATGGCGCCATGCCATGCCGAGGTGAAGCAAGCGCTCGGGGTCCGAGAGCAGGAAGGGCAGCCACACCACGCGCCCCACCACCTGGCTGTCGCTGCGATTGAACGATTCGTCGTCCGAGAGCTGGTCGCCGAACCAGCCGAGGCTGTAGGCGATGCGGCCGTCCTTCGAGTTGCCCATCCACTTGATGCCATCGGCGAGGATCGGCAGGAACGCATCGTTCGCGGTGGCGCGCTCCATCGTCCATCCCTGGTAGCCCACCATCATCTTGTTGGTGGATATGCCTTCCTTGGTGCGCCCGACGAACACGCGGCCGCGCAGCGCCGGGACTTCGTATTGCAGGCCCGATTGGCGGAACTTCCATTCCTCGGTGGCTGCGTCGTACATGTAGCCGAGCGTGTAGCTGAGTCCCTCGATGCGCGTGAAGCGGCCTTTCAGCAGGAAGCGGAAGTCGCGCAGCTTGTCGGTCGGCTCGAGTCCCATCTGCTCCTTGCTGTCCGCATCCTGACTGTAGGCTGCGTGGTCGTACAGGAAGCCCCCGCCGATGCGCAGCGTGGCCCACGGGCCCTCGATTTCGTTCCAGTTGACCAGGCGGCGACGAGGCACGTCGCCGTCGGCGCCCGCCGCTTCGGCGGTGGCGGTGAGCTGCGCTGTGTCGGGCTCCGGCTGTGTGTTCGCTTCGGACGAGACCTGCGCGGCGGCGAAAGTGCCGTACGCGCAGTTGACGATCAGGCCGGCAACGACCGCGACCGGCGCGGAACTGCGCCGGCCGGTCACGCTCAGTACGCGCCGAACAGGGCCTGGATGTCGGCGGCTTTGCGCGGCTTCAGCAGCGCGAGCGAAAGCAGCACGCGCGACTTCTGCGGGTTCAGCTCGTCCGAGGCGATGAAACCGAGCTTGTCGTCGTCGAGTTCCACGTTGCGGCCCACGAACCCGGTCGCCACGCGGCTGCTGCGGACCACGAACACGCCCTTCTTCACCGCGCGTGCGGCAGCGTCCACCATCGCCTTGTTCATGTTGCCGTTGCCCACACCTGCGATCACGATTCCCTTTGCCCCGCGCTCGACCGAGGCATCGATCAGGTCGGCGGCGGCGTCGACGCCGCCATACACGATGTCGACCCTCGGCAGGCTCTTGACCTTCGAGATGTCGAACTCGCTCGCGGTCGTGTGCTTCCAGGACGGCGACTGGTAGAAGTCGTTCTTGCCGTAGCTCGCGATGCCCACCACGCCGCGCACCGGCGAGAGGAAGGTTTCCACCGCGGTCGTGCTGGTCTTGGTGAGCGAATGCGCCGCGTGGATCCTGTCGTTCATCACGACCAGCACGCCGCGTCCCTTCGCATCCGGGTCCACCGCGACGCCAACCGCGTTATAGAGGTTCAGCGGGCCGTCGGCACTGACCGCGGTCGAAGGGCGCATCGAGCCGACCATCACCACCGGCTTGTTCGTCTTCACCGTGAGATTCAGGAAGAAGGCCGATTCCTCCATGGTGTCGGTACCGTGCGTGATCACGAAGCCGTCGACCTTTGGATCGGCGGCGAGCGCGTTGATGCGTCGCGCGACCTTCATCAGGATGTCGAACGACATGTCCTGCGAGCCGACGTTCGAGATCTGCTCGCCCTTCACGGTGGCGAGCTTGTCGATGCCGGGCACGGCGGCGAGCATGGCGTCGATGGTGACCGCGCCGGACGTATAGCCCGACTGCGTGCCGGTGGCGGCGGCGCCGGCGATGGTGCCGCCGGTGGCGAGGATGACCACGTTCGGCTTGCGATCGGCCGCGTGGGCGAGCGAGAGCATCGCGAGCATCGCGATGCCCAGTGCGTGTCGTGTCATTGCGCGCATGGCCAATCTCCAGTGCTTACTGCGGATACGTGCCCAGGTTCGAGAGCTTCACGGGGTCCAGCAGATCCTTGATCTGGGCCTCGGTGAGGATCTTCTTCTCGCGGATGAGTTGAATGAGCCCCTTGTCGGTGCGATAGGCCTCGTCCGCGAGCTCGGTCGCTTTCTCGTAGCCGATCACGGGATTCAGCGCGGTCACGATGCCCACCGTCGTCTCCATGTAGTGCGCGAGCACCTTCTCGTTCACCGTGATGCCGTCCACCGCCCTGGTGCGCAGCGTCCCGGCGCCGCGGCGCAGGATCTCCTGCGATTCGAGCACCGCGAGGCCCGTGAGCGGCTCGTAGGCGTTCAGCTGCAGTTGCCCGGCATGCGAGGCGATACCCACCGCCGCGTCGTTGCCGATCACGCGGAACGCGATGACATTGATGAGTTCCGGTACCACCGGATTCACTTTGCCGGGCATGATCGAGGAGCCCGGCTGGATGGCTGGCAGGTTGATCTCCGCGAGACCCGCGCGCGGTCCGGATGCCAGCAGGATCAGGTCGCCGGCGATCTTCGACAGCTTGATCGCGACGCTCTTGAGCGCCGCGGAGTAGATCACGAAGCCCTGCTGGTCCCAGGTGGCCGCCAGCATGTCCCCGGCGGGCACGATGGGTTTGCCGGTGAGTTTCGCGAGCTCGATGGCGACCGCCGCCGTGTAGCCTTGCGGCACGTTGATCCCCGTGCCGATCGCGGTGGCACCCATGTTCTGCGAGTACAGCGCCTTCTCCGCTTCCTTGAGGAACATGATCTCCGATTCGATCGAGGCACCGAAGGCGTGGAATTCCTGGCCGACTGTCATCGGCACCGCGTCCTGCAGTTCGGTGCGACCCATCTTCGGGATTCTGAGGAATTCATTGCCCTTGGCGCGGAACGCGCGCGCGAGCTGGCCGAGTTCGGCGACGAGTTTCTCGTTGCGCAGGATGAAGGCGACCTTGATCGCGGTCGGATACGAGTCGTTCGTCGACTGCGACATGTTCAGGTCGTCGTGGGGCTCGAGGAACTGGTACTCGCCCTTGCGATGGCCGGTGAGCTCGAGCCCGACGTTCGCCATGACCTCGTTGACGTTCATGTTCGCCGAGGTGCCTGCGCCGCCCTGGTACCAGTCGACGAGGAACTGATCGCGATACTCCCCGGCGCGGATGGCCTTGGCAGCCATCTCGATCGCGGCAAGGCGCTCGGGCTTCATCGCGCCGACCTGGGTATTCGCGCGCGCGGCGGCGAGCTTGACGATCACGAACGCGTCGACGAATTCGGGGTAGTGGTTCATGTCGACGCCGGAGATCTGGAAGTTCTCGAGCGCGCGCGCGGTCTGCACGCCGTAATAGGCCGCGGCTGGCACCTGTTTCTCGCCCAGCAGGTCGTGTTCGGTGCGGGTGGCGCCCTGGTCCGCGGCGAGCGCCGCGACCGACGCCATCAAGGACAGCAGGGCGGCAGCCAACCACTTCTCGCCTGACATGTTTCGTCTCCCCGACGCCCGATCCGGGCACCGGGGACGCTACTCCCGCGTTGGCAGCGGAAGTACTGCCTCTAGGGGAAGCCTGTGAATGTATCGACCACCCGCCCGAGGGTGAGCATCGGCACGCCGCCGCATTCGACGATGGCGTCGTTGAACCCGCGCAGGTCGAAGCGGGCCGCCAGCGTTTGCCGTGCCTGCGCACGCAGCCGGTTGATCTCGCTGTGGCCGATCTTGTAACCGCAGGCCTGGCCGGGCCAGGCGCAATAGCGATCCACTTCGCTCGTCACTTCCTCGAGACCTGAGCCGTTGGTGCTCGCGAACCACTGGATCGCCTGGTCGCGGGTCCAGCGCCGGGCATGCAGCCCGGTGTCGACGACCAGCCGGCAGGCGCGGAAGGCGATCGATTGCAGGTAGCCGAGGCGCCCGAGCGGATCGCCGTCGTAGACGCCGAGTTCGTCGGCCAGCTGTTCGGCGTAGAGCGCCCAGCCTTCCGAGTACGCATTGAAGGCGAGCAGTGAACGGGCGAGCGGCAGGCCGAACGTGTACTCGCCCTGCCACACGTGTCCCGGGATCGATTCGTGGAATACCAGCGTGGGCAGCGAATAGCTGCGCCATACGTTCATGTCGTGCAGGTTGATCCAGAACTTGCCAGGTACCTTGCCGTCAATCGTACCGGGGCCGCCGTAGGCACCGGGGGCGCCCGGCTCCACCTCGGGCGGCATGCGCTTGATCTCGAGCCGGCCGGGCACCAGCTTCGCAAACGCCTGCGGCAGCCGTGGGCGGATCCGGTCCACGCTCTCGTGCAGGTAGGCCATGAGTCTCGCGCGGTCCGCATCGGTATCGGCATAGCGGTAGCGTGGCTCGCGGCCGAGCGCCGTCATGCGCTCACCGACCGAGCCCTGTGTCATGCCGAGATCGCGCAGGATGACGTCCATGCGCGCCTGCAGGGCGCGCAGCTCCTCCTCGCCGCGGCGGTGGATTTCCTCGGGCGTCTCGCGGGTGGTGGTTCCAGCTACGAGGCACCACGCGTAGTACTCATCGCCGTGCGGAAGCTTCCAGACGCCGGCATCCGCCGTCGCGCGCCGCCGGTGGGCTTCGAGTTCGGCAAGCTGGCGCGCGAGCGCCGGCGCCACCGCGTCCTTCGCAATCCGCGCGGCGTGCTCCCCGTAGGTGCCGCCCATGCCCCGGGTGCGTTCCACGAGCGAAGCCACCAGCGGCCACGCCGAGACATCGCCACCCTGCGCGATGCGCAATTGCGCGAGTGTCTTGTCGAGCAGGAAATCCGGTGCGATCACACCCAGCGCGGCCGCGCTTCGCAGGCGTTCCGTCTCCCCATCGAGCTGCCTTGCATAAGAGGCGAGCCGCTCGAGGTAAGACTCCGCGTCGTCGCGATTGGCCACCGCATGCTGCTCGGTGAGCAGGCCCGGGATCTCGAGGAACGCCCCCGTGTTCTGCGCGACGACATAGGGCGCGTTGCGCCACGACCAGTTGAGGTTGAGCAGCGCCACGTCGCCGTAGGGAAACCGCATGCCTTCCGTCGCGAATTCATGCGCGGTGCGCAGTACGTCGATGTCGATGCGTTCCACGGGGGACAGCGCCGACAGGTCGATCGATCCGATGCGTTCGAGTCGCGCCGCGACACGGCTGGCGATGGCCGCCTGCCCCTCGGCGGAGCGATCCGAGAGGCGCGACTTCAGCGCGCCACGTGCACCGTGGTCGATTCCGAGGGCGGTCGCGTTCTCGGGGTATTCCGCGAGCAACTCATCGGCGAACGGTGCAAGCAGCCGTTCGCGATCATGGGCGGCGGAACGGGTGGCCGCACGGGCGGGTAGTTGCGCGGCGAGCAGCGCTGCGCCGCTCGCGGCCATGAATTCCCTGCGGGTGGCGGTGGAGCCTGCGGACCTGGTCATGGGCGCATTCTTCAGGCCGGGCGGCCGAAGATCAACATCGTGCCGCCCGGCCGGGGCCGGGCGGATCGACTCAGAAGTTCAGCTCGAAATTGAGGTGGAAGACGTCCCCGTTGCCGCCGACGGGATAGGGCACGGCCGTATAGCCGACGGGGATGTCATCGAGGCGTAGCCATTCGCCATTCACGCGGATGCCGCGCATTTCCTTCGGGAAGTAATTCATGCCGAGGCGCAGCTCGCCCGAGTCTCCGTAACGGCCGTGGATCTCGGAGTAACCGGTGTAGACCTGGAACAGCTTCGGCACGAGCATCGCCGAGGCCTGTACCTGGAAGCCGGTATCGTCGATATCGTCGATCAGTCCGGGCGTCACGCCGGGCCCGCGGAAATCGCTGAGGTGGCGCCAGTAGTACTCGGCCTCGAGGGAGTAGCCGCGGTACTTGATGCCCGCGTCGAGGCTCGCCATCTGGTAGCGGACATCGTCGACTTCGATGCCGGGACCGAAAAGATTCGGCGTGAAAATGATGTTGCCATCCGTCAGCCGGATCTGGGTGTTCTCGATATTGTCGGTGCCCGGCTGCTCCTGGCTGTTCTCGGTGCTGTGCGTGTAATGCACGCCGATTCGCGTCGCGACTTGCTGGTGGTTCTCGAAGTCGCCGAAGGCGCCGATCGGCCCGAACTCATGTGTGGTCGGCAGCCAGTTGAGCATCAGCGAATACGTGTCGATCTTGTTGTCGATCTGCGAGGCACTGACTCCGAGGATGCTCATGTTGGTGGCGAGCATCGCCTGGTAGTTGAGTCCGGGCACGATGGTGCCCTTGAGCCACACACCCGTCGAGTAGGACGGCCGCATGAACTCATCCGCCGTCATGCGATCGTCGACGCCGAGCCAGTAAGGAAACTGGCCTTCGGTGCTGCGCACCCCGGGCAGCGAGGTGATGCCCATGCCGAGCGTCATCCGCTCGTTGAAGACCCAGCTCAGGTTTCCCGCGCCGACAACCTGCGCAGGATCGCCCTGTGCCGTGTTCGCCGACCAGACATAGAGATAGAAGCGGAACTTCGGGTCGAGGAACCAGCCGGAGAACGGCAGGAAGAATTTCTGCAGCTGGAAGTCCTGACGCAGTGGCACCTCTTTCACGTTGCCGAAGGAGTCGGTATAGGTCGGGTCGAGTCCCTTCTGGTTCAGGTAGCGCGCGTAGCTGAAGAGGCGCATGTAGAACTGTGCCCGCTCGCCGTCGTAGATCTTCACGCCGAGGTTGCCGATGTATTCCGGCGCATCCGTGCCTTCGAGGCGTGCGGATGCAGCGCCGGCGGACTCGACGGCTGGGGCGGACGTGGCGGCGGATGCTGCGGACGCGGTCGAAAGGGTGGTCGCAGCGCTGTCGGTCGTTGCGGTCGGCGGGGCAGTAGTCACGGCGGCCGCGGCCGCAGGCTGTGCAGCCTTGGCGCCCAGCGCCTCCTGCAGCAGCCGCTCGAGTTCGCGGATGCGGGCGTCCTGCGCGGCAAGCTGCTCTTCGAGGTGCAGCTGCCGTTCCTCGACGGAGCGTGTGTCCGGCGCGCCGCTCGCCAGCGCGGGCAGGGCGACGAGGAACAGTACGGAGCGGCGGAGTCCCTGCATTGCGGCGATCTTATCGTCACCTCGACGCAATGACGCCCGCCGCGACCTGCCCTTAGGTGCAGGTCGCCACACGCCTTGTCCGTCAGAACTCCGCGCGCAGCGTGAGCACGAAGCGCCGCGGCTGCTCGTAGTAGGTTTGCCAGCTCGCGTCGTTGAAGAAATTGAGGAGCGGCTCGGTCGTCGCAACCGTCTCGTCCAGCAGGTTTTCGCCGGCGAGCTCGAGGCGCAGTGCATCGGTCAATTGCACGGCGACGCGCACGGCGATGTCGTGGAACGCGTCCTGCCGCAGGCGCGGATCGGCCGAGAAGCCGGTGTTGTAGCGGTCGGTCCAGGTCCAGTCGAGGCGTGCGCTGGCGGGCGCTCCCCCCAGCCTGAAGGGTTGTTCAACGGCGAACCAGACTTGCCAGGGCGGCGCGTCCACAGGTTGTTCCCCGGTGAGGTCGCAGGCGCCGGCGATGCTGCCGTCGGGAACGCGCCCGGGCCAGCACATGCCCGTCGTGTTCCTGCCATAGCGGAACTCGGCGTATGACACGGAGAGGCTCGCGCGCGTGCCGGCCTCGGCCAGGAATTCCGCCTCCACTTCAAAGCCGTCGAGATCGGCCCGCCCGGCGTTGCCAACCGTGAACTGTGCGCTCGCAAAGGCCGCGTCCTGGTAGTCGTGGTAGCGCGTGCGAAACGCGGACGCGCTGAGTCGCCCGCGGCCACCGGCGAATCCCAGCCGCCCGCCGGCCTCAAGGTGAGCGATGCTTTCGTCGCCGAACTCGCGCGCGGCCAGCGGCGCGTTGCCGCAGCCGGTATTGAAGC
>CADEFJ010000013.1 GCA_902826575.1 uncultured Pseudomonadota bacterium
TTCGCGGGCGAGCGCTATCGGGTGCTCGTGTTGCCCGGTCCGGACGGACAGCCGGCAGGAGCACTTGCCGGGCTCGGCTCGCTCGACAGCCTCGAGCACTTGAACCTCTGGCATTCCGCGCCGCTTGCCGAGCGGCTGCCTGCCGGGACCTGGCGGGTCGCGACCGCGTTGCCGGCGCAAGCCGCCACCCAGTTCACGCTCGGCTGGCTCGTCGGCGCATACCGATTCTCCCGCTACCGCAACGCATCAGCCGCGGCGGAGCGGGCGCAGCTGCTGGCGCCGGCAGGCGCCGATACTGACTACGCGCGCGCGGCCGCAAGTGCGATGGCGCTTGCGCGCGATCTGGTCAACACCCCCGCGAACGATCTCGGTCCCGCCGAACTTGCCGCCGCCGCGGGCGAGGTTGCGGCGCGCCACGGCGCGACCCTCGCGGTTATCGAAGGTGAGGAGCTCGCCACCGGGTACCCGATGATCCAGGCAGTCGGTCGGGCAAGTGTGCGCGCGCCACGCCTGATCGATCTCGCCTGGGGTGATCGCGGTGCACCACGCGTCACGCTGGTCGGCAAAGGCGTGTGTTTCGACAGCGGCGGCCTCGATCTGAAGCCGGCGGCGGGCATGCTGCTGATGAAAAAGGATATGGGCGGCGCCGCTTGCGCACTCGCACTGGCCGAACTGCTGATGCGGATGAAGGCGCCGATCCGGCTGCGGCTGCTGATACCGGCCGTGGAGAATGCCGTCGGCGGCAGC
This sequence comes from uncultured Pseudomonadota bacterium, assembly GCA_902826575.1. Lineage (GTDB taxonomy): Bacteria > Pseudomonadota > Gammaproteobacteria > Steroidobacterales > Steroidobacteraceae > CADEFQ01. Next base: position 748 of record CADEFJ010000013.1, read on the forward strand.
GCGTACCGCCCGGGCGATGTATTGCGCTCGCGCAAGGGACTTACGGTGGAAGTCGGCAACACGGACGCCGAGGGACGCCTGGTGCTCGCGGATGCGCTCACGGCCGCCGACGCGGACGATGCCGACCTGTTGATCGATCTCGCCACACTGACCGGGGCGGCGCGCACCGCGCTCGGCCCCGAGCTGCCCGCAGCCTATTCGAATGATGGCGCGCTGCTCGAGCAGCTGCGCGGCGTGGCCGGTGCGGAGCACGATCCACTGTGGCCGATGCCGCTGTGGTGCGGTTATGACGAGGATCTCGCGAGCAAGATCGCCGATCTCAACAATGTTTCCGCGAGCACATTCGCCGGCTCGGTCATCGGCGCGCTGTTCCTGCGACGCTTCGTGACCGCCAGTCCGCGCTGGTTGCATATCGACCTGTACGCGTGGAATCCGAAGGAGCGTCCGGGTCGCCCGGTCGGCGCCGAGGCGCAGTGCGTGCGCGCGCTGTATCGCCTGATACGCGCGCGTTGCGGATGATCTCGATTGCGCCGCGACACCTGCTCCTGCTCCTTGGTGTCACGCTCATCTGGGGATTGAACCTCGTGGTCGCCAAGGTCGGGGTCGGCGACATGCCGCCGGTGATGTTCACCGCGCTGCGCTTCACGATCCTGGCAATCGTTGCGGCTCCGTTCCTGCGCTGGCACGGCGAGGCAATGGGCGCCATCATCATGGTGGCGTTGCTCGTCGGGGCGCTGCACTTCGCGCTGCTGTTCATCGGCCTGGCCCGTGCCGACAACATCTCCTCGGTCGCGATCGCTACGCAATTGGGCGTGCCGTTCGCGACGCTGCTGTCGATCGCGCTGCTCGGCGAGCGCGTACGCTGGCGCCGCTGGACGGGCATAGGCTGCGCCTTCCTCGGCGTGTGCGTCATGGGATTCGATCCGGCGGTTTTCAGCCAGCGCGAGAGCCTCGCTTTCGTGATTGCATCGGCATTCGTCGGCTCGCTCGGTTTGATCGCCATCAAGCGACTGCCGCGGCTGCCGCCGCTCGAGTTGCAGGCGTGGATCGCGTGGATCAGCTGGCCGATCCTTGCCGGCCTGTCGTTGCTGGTCGAAAATGGCCACGGCGAGGCACTGCGGACCGCCGGCTGGTCGGGCTGGGGTACGCTGCTGTACACGGCGATACTCGCAAGCCTGTTCGCGCACACGGCGTATTTTTTCCTGGTGCAGCGTTATCCGGTCACGAGTATCGCGCCGCTGACCGTGCTCTCGCCGGTGTTCTCGGTGATATTCGGCGTGCTGCTGCTCGGCGACACCCTGACTCCCCGGATCGCGCTCGGCGGCGCGTGTACGCTCCTTGGCGTACTGATCATCACGCTGCGCGAGAAGCAGTTCACCGATACGGGCACTTGATCGAATCCAATCGAAGAGACAACAGATGAGCAACCAGAAATCGAAGCGGAGCGACCCGCGGGCGCATTCGCGCCTCGTGGTCGACGGTCCCAAGCAGGCGCCATCGCGCGCGATGCTGCGCGCAGTCGGGTTCACCGAGGCGGACTTCGGCAAGCCGCAGGTGGGCATAGCGTCGACCTGGGCGAATGTGACGCCGTGCAACATGCACATTGGCGATCTCGCGAAGCAGGCCGCTGCGGGCGCCGACGCCGCCGGCGGCAAGAGCGTGATCTTCAATACGATCACCGTGTCCGATGGTGTCTCGATGGGCTCGCCGGGCATGCGCTATTCGCTGGTGTCGCGCGAGGTGATCGCCGATTCGATCGAAACCGTGGTCGGCGCCGAGGGTTTCGACGGCGTGGTCGCGATCGGCGGCTGCGACAAGAACATGCCCGGCTGCGCGATCGCGATCGCACGCCTCAACCGCCCGGCGGTGTTCGTCTACGGCGGGACGATCCGCCCGGGCGCGAAGCGGCGCGACATCGTCGCAGTGTTCGAAGCCGTTGGCGGTCATGCCGCTGGCAAGGTGAGCGACGCGGAACTGCTCGATGTCGAGCGCACCGCGATTCCGGGCGCGGGCAGCTGCGGCGGGATGTACACGGCGAACACGATGGCTTCGGCGATGGAGGCACTGGGACTGTCGTTGCCAGGCAGTTCCGCCCAGGAGGCGGTGAGCGACAGCAAGCACCATGACAGCCGGCGCGCCGGCGAAGCGGTGGTGCGCCTGATCGAACAGGGCATCAGGCCCTCCGACATCCTGACGCGCAAGGCCTTCGAGAACGCGATCACCGTGTCGATCGCGCTGGGTGGTTCGACCAACGCGGTGTTGCATTTGCTCGCAATCGCGCGTGCAGCTCGCGTGAAGCTCTCGCTCGATGACTTCACGCGCATCGGCAAGCGTGTACCCGTGCTTGCCGACCTTCGCCCGAGCGGCCGCTACCTGATGTCCGAACTGATCGCGATCGGCGGCATCCAGCCGTTGATGAAGCGATTGCTCGATGCCGGCCTGCTGCACGGTGATTGCCTGACCGTCACCGGGAGGACCCTCGCCGAGAACCTGGCTGGCGTGGACGACTACCCGTCCGGCCAGGATATCGTCCGTCCGGTGGGTGATCCCCTCAAGAAGGACAGCCACCTGGTCGTGCTTTATGGTAACTGCGCGCCAGAGGGCGCCGTCGCGAAGATCTCCGGCAAGGCGGGAGTGCGATTCACCGGCAGAGGACGGGTGTTCGACGGGGAGGAGCGAGCCACGCGCGCAATCCTCGACGGCAAGGTGAAGGCCGGCGACGTCGTCGTGATTCGCTACGAGGGGCCGCGTGGCGGGCCCGGGATGCGGGAGATGCTGAGTCCGACTGGCGCCATCATGGGTCGCGGTCTCGGCAAGGATGTCGCGCTGATTACCGACGGGCGCTTCTCCGGAGGCAGCCACGGTTTCGTCGTCGGGCATGCTTCGCCCGAGGCGGCAGTGGGTGGTCCGCTCGCCTTGCTGCGCAGCGGCGACGTCATCACGATAGATGCCGTCGCACGCAGCATCGATGCCGACGTATCGCGCGCCGAATGGGCACGCCGCAAGCGCGCCTGGCGACCGCGCAAGCCGTATGCCACGGCGGGTGTGCTCGCCAAGTATGCGCGCGTGGTCAGCAGCGCCTCCGACGGCGCAGTGACGGATTGAAGCGGCCATGGACGAAATTTATTGCGGTCGCCGGAAGTTGTAAGCGAAGATGTGTGCGGTTACAGTTCCGATCCCCTGGGGATGACGATTTCGGGAAGATTCAGCCTGGCTCGCGAATGCGGCCTCGACTGGCGCTTCCAGGCAGGCGCCGGGATGCGCCGTCGGGTGGATAAACCGCGGGAAGGGTTGCGCAGGGCGGCAAACGCGTATAGCGTGCCGCGCTCGCAAAAGAACGCGGGTTGTCCGTACAATTAATCCGCGACCACGAGAAAACATGGCCGCCTACGCGCACGAACCGACATTCATTCCGCGACGCATCGTCGTGTTACTCCTCATTGTGCTGGTCCATGCGCTGCTCGTGTGGGCGTTGGCGAATGGGCTCGCCCGCAAGGTGGTAGAGGTGCTCGCGCCTCCGATCCAGACGGACATCATCGAGGAGATCGCGGAGGACGAACCGCCGCCGCCGCCACCGCCGCCCGAAATGGAGCGCCCGCCGGTCGAGGTGCCGCCGCCGGAAGTGAACATCCAGATCCCGGTCGACACCAGCACGTCGTCGGCCATCACCGATGTCACCGATCGTCCGGTACCGATGGCGCCCCCGCCGCCGCCGAAGGCCGTGGTACGCACCAATCCGACCGTCGATCGGCGCTCGCAGCCGACCGAGGACTACTATCCGCCGGCGTCCAAGCGCGCCGAGGAAGAGGGCATCACCACCGTACGTGTCTGCGTGGGCACGAACGGCCGCGTGTCGGGTACACCCACCGTCACCAAGAGCTCGGGACACGCTCGCCTCGACGAGGCGGCGATCAGGTGGGCCACACGCGGCGCACGCTTCCGGCCCGGCACCGAAGACGGCCAGCCGGTCGAGAGCTGCTTTCAATTCAACGTTCGTTTCCAGCTGACTAATTGATCCTTGAGGAATCTATGGAAAATCAAGCCACCGCTGTCGTAGAAAATCCGTACGGACTGGAGGCGCTCTGGGCACAGGGCGACTTCGTCGCGAAGACCACTCTCATCATCCTGGCGGTCATGTCGCTGGGCTCCTGGTACATCATCCTCACGAAGCTGTGGGACCAGAGGAAGCTCCGCCAGTCCGCCAAGGTCGTCGAGAAGCAGTTCTGGACCGCGCCGTCGCTCAAGGACGGTGTCGAGCGTCTCAAGAAGGGCGACGACTTCCGCAATGTTGCAGAGGATGGTCTTCGTGCCGCATCGCATCATGATGGTCGCCTGACAGACCGCATCGATCTGCACGAGTGGATCACGATGTCGCTGATGCGCTCGGCCGACACCGTCAACGGCAAGCTGTCGAGCGGCCTGTGGTTCCTCGCGACCGTGGGCTCCACTTCGCCGTTCGTGGGTCTGTTCGGCACGGTGTGGGGCATCTATCACGCCCTCATCGCGATCGGTATCGCCGGCCAGGCGAGCATCGACAAGGTGGCCGGTCCCGTCGGCGAGGCGCTGATCATGACCGCCATCGGTCTGTTCGTCGCCGTGCCCGCGGTCATTGGCTACAACTGGCTGCTCCGTCGCAACAAGAGCCTGCAGGACGGCCTGCGGAACTTTGCCGCCGATCTGCATGCTTACCTGGTTGGTGGCGCGCGCGTCGGCGGCGAAGGTGGAGCGGCTCGCGCCGGCGCGCCGGCAGCTGCCGTTCGCAAGTAAGGTAGCCAGCGCATGGCCATGAGTGTCGGAACCGGCTCGCCTGATGGCGAACCGAAGGCGATGTCGGAGATCAACACTACGCCCCTCGTGGACGTGATGTTGGTTCTGCTCATCATCTTCCTGATCACGATTCCCGTGATCACGAAGACGGTGCCGGTCGAGTTGCCGAAGGCGACCAATATCGCCACGCAGACGCGGCCGGAGAACATCACGGTGGCGATCGACGAACAGGGCCGCATTTTCTGGAACAACGGCCAGGTGCGCGATACGCAGGCGCTGCTCGAGTTCGTGAAGGCGGCGGCCGTGCAGGTGCCCCAACCCGAGATCCACATCCGCGGGGATCGTAATGCGCGTTTCGAAGCGGTGGGACGCGTGATTTACACGATCCAGCGCGGCGGCGTGGTCAAGGTGGGATTCATCACCGAGCCCGACCGCGGCACGCGTTGAGGAGAGATCGACTATGTCAATGAGTGTGGGCAGCGATAGCGGCGAAGACGAGGCGATGTGTGACATGAACACCACGCCGCTCATCGACGTGATGCTGGTGCTGCTGATCATGTTCATCATCACGATCCCGGTGATGACACACGCGGTGAAGCTGGATATGCCGCAGCCGCAGCCCGACCAGCCGTTGCCGGAAGTGCGCCCCGAGGTGATCGACATCGAGATCGACTTCGACGGCACCATCGTCTGGAATGGCACCGTGGTGCCGAACATCGATACGCTCGAGAGCTACTTCCGGCAGGAGTCGCAGAAGGACCCGCAGCCGGAACTGCACCTGCGGCCCGATGCGCGCTCGCGCTATGACACGGTGGCGCAGGTGCTCGCCTCGGCACAGCGCAACCGCATGTTGAAGATCGGCTTCGTCAATACGGCGGATTTCCGCGATTTGTGAGCACCGGCGGGCCTGTCCCGCCGGCGTTCATTCAGCGTTCATCCGTCACGTGAGATCGTGACACCGTGGCACCGCTACCGTGTCGCGAAACTGGATCAGAGGACACCATGAGCATGAGGAAGACACCCAAACTTGCACCGTTGCTGGCGGTGGCGCTGCTTGCCATCGGCTCGGTCGGCGTTGCAGGCATTGCCGTCGCCCAGGCGCCGACTGTCAGCAAGGCGCTGGCCAAACCGCTCAAGGCGGCGCAGGACGCGCAGGCCAAGAAGGACTGGCGCGGAGCGCTGGCCGAGCTCGACAAGGCTGACGCCATCGCGAGCAAGAGCGCCTACGACCAGTACCTGATCTCGGAGATGCGCGGCTTCTCCTATGTGCGCCTGAACAACTATGCGGAAGCCGGCCGCAATCTCGAGGCGGGCCTGAATTCGGGCTTCCTCGCACAGGACGACGTACCGGCCCGCGTGCGTGCGCTCTCGCAGATCAATTACCAGACCAAGAACTACGGCAAGGCGATCGAGTACGGCAATCGCGCCATCAAGGGGGGCTATGCCGATGCCGAGCTGTATACCCTGGTCGGCCAGGCGTACTACGTGCAGGGCGACTTCAAGGGCACCCACAAGTTCATGGACAACTACGTCGCGGACCAGATCCGCCGTGGCCAGACGCCCAAGAAGCAGTCGCTCGAGCTGATCCTGTCCTCGTGCGTGAAGTTGAAGGACGATGATTGCACGACCGGCGCACTCGAGCGGCTCGTCAAGTACTACCCGTCGCCGGAGTACTGGCAGAACATCATGTATTCGCTGTTCCGCGCGCCGGATCGCGACGACAAGGTGCTCTTCAACACGTTCCGGCTGGCCGCCGACGTCGATGCGCTCAAGCGCGGCGAGGATTACACGGAAATGGCGCAGCTTGCGATCGAGCAGGGTTCGCCGGGCGAGGCCGTTTCGGTCCTCGAGAAGGGCTTCGAGAAGAACATCTTTGCCGACCAGCGCGAGAAGGACAAGAACCAGCGCCTGCTCGATCTCGCCAAGAAGTCGGCAGCGACCGACCAGGCTGCGCTCACCAAGCTCGCAACCGAGACCGGGGCTGCCAAGACCGGTGGTGCGGACGTGGGCCTCGGCAAGGGCTACCTGAGCTACGGCGAGTACGACAAGGCGGCAGCGGCGATCCAGCGTGGCATCACCAAGGGTGGCCTGAACGACAAGTCGGAAGCCACGTTGCTGCTCGGCATCTCGCAGCTGAAGGGCGGCAACAAGGACGACGCCATCAAGACCTTCAACACGATCAAGGCCGACGAGAAGTACGGCCGGCTCGCGAGCCTCTGGGCGATTCACGCGCAGAGCTGATTTGAGAGCTTAGGGCTTAGGGCTTAGGGCCTGGAGCCAGAGACGGCCGGCGGGGCGACCTGCCGGCCGTTTTGTTTTGTGCCACCGCTGTGACAGTATTTGCCTATTCATCCTTTCGGCGGAAGCCTGAGAGACGACAAACGGATGCCGAGCAAGGTGCCCGACGGCGAGATGCGCGGCTGGATCGTTCCGATCGGCGGCGCGGAAAACAAGGAGAACGACAAGCGGATTCTTGCGCGCTTCGTTGCGGTTTCGGGAGACAGCAATGCCGATATCGTCGTGATTCCGACCGCAAGCCGCTTACACGAGACGGGGCCGCGCTACGAGCAGCTGTTCCGGGATCTCGGCGCGGCGCGGGTGTCGGTCATGGACTTCGACACCCGCCGCGACTGCCATGAGCCCGGACGGCTCGACCGGCTGGGAGAGGCGAGCGGCATTTTCTTTACGGGTGGCAACCAGCTGCGGCTCACCACGCTGCTTGGCGGCACGCCGGTCGCGAAGCTCATCCGCGGGCGCAACGCGCACGGAGTCACCGTCGGCGGTACCAGCGCCGGTGCAAGCATCCTCTCCGAACACATGATCGCGTTCGGCGATGACGGCTCGTCCGCGATTTCCGGCAGCGTGCGCCTCGCCCCTGGCCTCGGTCTCACGAATCGCTTCGTGATCGACCAGCATTTTCGCCAGCGGGACCGGTTGGGCCGTCTGCTGACAGCGCTCGCCTACAATCCGTTTGCGGTGGGCATCGGGCTCGACGAGGACACCGCAGCGTTCATCGGCCCGGATGACACGCTCGAGGTCGAGGGTAGTGGCGGTGTCACGGTCGTCGACGCCGCCGATGTGAGTTTCTCGTCGATGGACATGGTCAACGAGGGCCAACCCATCTGCATGCTGGGGCTCAAGCTGCACCTGCTGGTGACAGGGGCCACATTCAACTTGCACACACGCGTGGCGTCCGCCGCGAACCTGCGGGCGCAAAAGGAGTAGCCCGTGCGCGTACTCGAGCGGTCGGTATACGTCGGACCCTCGCACTACGCGCGTTTCCCGGTCATCCGGCTCGAGCTCGACCTTGGCGAACTCGAACAGTGGCCCACCGTGCGACTGGGACCGCAGTTCGTTGACGGCCTGGTCGAGGCGCTGCCCGGCCTTGCGGAACACGGCTGCTCCTATCGCGAGCCCGGTGGCTTCCTGCGCCGCATGCGGGAGGGTGAGGGGACCTGGCTCGGCCACGTGCTCGAGCACGTCGCGATCGAGCTGCAGAACGTCGCCGGCGAAGACGTCACCTTCGGCAAGACGCGCAGCATCGAGGGCCGCCCGGGCGTGTACACGGTGGTGTATGAATTCGCCCAGCGCGACGAGGGTGTAGCGGCGGGCGAGCTCGGCCTGCGGCTGCTGGCTTCGCTGCTGCCTCCCGAACTGCGCGCGTCGGCCAGTGTCCCCGAGGGGTGGAGCTGGGCCACGGCGCGCGATGATTTCATCCGTTTTGCGCAGCGGCGGGCCCTCGGGCCATCCACTGCGTCGCTGGTGCGCGCCGCCGAGTCGCGCGGCATCCCGTGGCTGCGGCTCAACGACCAGTCACTCGTGCAGCTCGGCCACGGCAAGTACCAGCAGCGCATCCAGGCCACGGTGACTGGCCGCACACCCCACATCGCGGTGGAACTTGCGAGCGACAAGGAGGAGACGAACCGCATCCTCGCCTCGCTCGGCCTGCCGGTGCCGCGCCAGGAGCTCGTGCAGACGGCCGAACAGGCCGTGCGGGCGGCACATCGCATCGGCTTTCCGGTGGTCACGAAACCCTACAACGGCAATCACGGCCGCGGCATTTCGATCCGGTTGATGGACGATGCGGAAGTCGCGGCTGGATTCGCCGCGGCCCGCGAGCACTCACGGTCCGTGATCGTGGAAACCTTTCTCGAGGGCGACGATCACCGGCTACTGGTGGTGAATGGTGAATTGGTTGCGGCGACGCGGCGCACGCCTGGCCAGGTGGTGGGCGACGGCGCACACACCATCGCGGAGCTCATCGACATCGTGAACCTGGATCCGCGCCGTGGTGTGGGCCACGAGAAGGTGCTGACCCGCATCGAACTCGATGCCCAGGCGGCGCGGATGCTCGATCGCGCCGGGCTCACTGCTGCGTCGATTGCCGCACCGGGGCAGGTTGTGCCGCTGCGCTCGACAGCGAATCTCTCCACGGGCGGCACGGCCACTGATGTCACCGACGTGATCCATCCCGACAATCGCGACATGGCGGTGCGCGCCGTGCGCGCGATCGGACTGGATGTCGGCGGCGTCGATTTCCTCTCGCGCGACATCGCGGAGAGTTATCGCAGCATTGGCGGCGGCATCTGCGAGGTGAATGCCGCGCCGGGCTTTCGCATGCACGTCGCGCCGAGCGAGGGCACCTCGCGTGATGCCGCGGGCCCGGTGATCGACATGCTGTTTCCGCAAGGCGCGCCGTCGCGCGTGCCGATCGCCGCGATCACCGGCACCAACGGCAAGACGACCACGGCGCGCATGTTGGCGCACATCGCGAAGATGGCCGGGTTCACACCCGGTCTCACGACGACCGACGGCGTGTACATCGACGGCCAGCGCACCGTGCAGGGCGACATGACCGGGCCGGTCTCGGCGCGCATGGTCCTTGCCGATCCGCAGATCGATATCGCGGTACTCGAAACCGCACGCGGTGGCCTGTTGCGTGCCGGGATGGGCGTGCAGGAGGTCAATGTCGGCGCCGTGCTCAATGTGCAGTCGGACCATCTCGGCTTGAAGGGCATCGATACGCTCGAACAGCTTGCCGAAATCAAGCGCGTGGTCATCGAAGTCGCGACCGACTGCGCGGTGCTGAATGCCGACGATCCGCTGACGCTGCGCATGTCGGGCTACACCGAAGCGCAGAGCATCTGCTATGTGACGATGACGCCGCAGCATAATCTCGTGCGCGAGCACGTGCGCGCGGGCGGTCGGGCGTGCGCGCTCGAGGCGGGTGTCAATGGACAGATGATCACGCTTTACGATCGCGGTGGTCATATTCCGCTGCTGTGGACCCACCTGATTCCGGCGACGCTCGAGGGGCGCGCGATCCACAACGTGCAGAACGCGATGTTCGCCGCGGCGATGGCATTTTCGCTCGGCATCAAGCTCGATGCGATCCGCCAGGGCCTGCGCACTTTCGATACGACGTTCTTCCAGGCGCCCGGGCGCATGAACGTGTTCAACGAGCATCCTTTCAAGGTGCTGTTCGATTACGGCCATAATGCGCATGCGGTTTCGATGCTGGCCGACCTTGCCCAGCGCCTCGACGTCGCGGGTCGTCGCATCGTGGTGCTGGCCGGACCCGGCGATCGCCGCGACGAGGACCTCAAGGCCATCGCGCTTGCCGTTGCGGGGCGCTTCGATCACTACATCTGTCGGCGCGATGACAATCTGCGCGATCGGGATGGCGACGAAGTGCCGCGCATCCTCGCGGCTGCGCTGCGCGAAGCCGGCGTGCCTGCGGCGCGGATTTCGCGGATTCCTGACGAGCAGGAGGCCATCGATGCGGCCCTGCGCATGGGCGCGAAGGGCGACCTGCTGCTGGTCTTCGCCGACCAGTTGACGCGTTCCTGGAAGCAGATCACCAAGTTCCGTCCCGACGGTGTCGACGAGTCCGCGGGTTCGCCGGCGGCGGCACCTGCGGTGGCGGCGCCGGAACCCGTCCTTGCCGCGCTGGACATGTCACTCGAAGGCCTGATCCGGGACGAGCGCGGAATCCGGTTTGCGCCGGAGGGAGAGGACTGATCAACCGGGTTGCATTGCCGTTCGACAACTCGCGGCGGCTCACCGGCAGCAACCTCTTCTTTGATGCACCCGGCGCCGTGCTCGATGTCGTGGGTGTCGAGTTGGATGCGACGCTGCTCGGTGCCTGGCGTGAACGCGTCGCGCGGGGCCGGGCGCATCTCGGCTGGGCCGGCGCACTGGCGCCGCGGTTCTCCGGCCGGGCTGAGATCGAGCCCATCACATGGCGCAGGTATCCGGGTGGCGCCTCGCTCGCGCTCGCCGCCCCGATCGACCTGTTGTACACGGCCACCGAGCTCAACGAATGGGCGCTGTCGGCATCGTTGTTCGAGCGTGAGCCCGGTCGCTGGGCGGCGCTCGAAGAGGCGCTGGTGCAGGCGGCGGCCCAGGCCGCAACGCCGCCCGCTGTGCCGCCGGTCCTCGATGACCGCGCCGCGCTCGAGCGGCTGTTGCGCCTCGCGGCTCTCGAGGGGCATCCGTCGCTACGCGCGGTCATCGATCGGGCGACCGGGCACGGGCTCGGGTGGATGTATGACGACGAAGGACTGACCCTCGGCGAGGGCGTCGGCCACGCGGACTTCACCGTGAGTGCCTTGCCGCGGGCCGATGCCGTGCGCTGGGAGTCGGTACGCAACGTGCCGGTCGCACTGGTCACCGGGTCGAACGGCAAGACCACGACCGTGCGCCTGCTCGCCGCCTGTGCGCAGGCGCAGGGTTGGCACGCGGGCTACAACTGCACCGACGGTGTATTCCTCGCAGGCAGGCTGGCGGTCGGCGGCGACTTCTCGGGGCCGATGGGCGCGCGCGCGGTGCTGCGCGATGCGCGCGTGCAGGCCGCGATCATCGAGGCGGCGCGCGGCGGCATCCTGCGCCGCGGACTCGCAGCCAACCGCGCCGATGTGGCGGTTGTCACGAATGTCAGTCCGGATCACTTCGGTGACTATGGCATCGACGATCTCGATGCGATGGCCGCGACCAAGCTCGTGGTGGCGAATGTCGTGCAACCCGGCGGGCTCGTCGTGCTGAACGCCAACGACCCGACCCTGCAACGCGCGGCCGCGCGCGTCGCGGCGCCAATCGGCTGGTTCGCCACCGACTTCGACCTGCCGCTGCTCGCCGCGCATCGTGCGCGAGGCGGGGCGAGCGCCGGCGTGCGGGCGGGGCGCCTCGTCGTTGCTTCGGGCACCGTGGAGCACGACCTGGGTGAAATCGCATCGATGCCCCTGACGATCGGCGGCAGCGCCGTGTACAACGTCGCCAACATTGCCGCCGCGGCGCTCGCCGCGACGGCCCTCGGAATCGGCGCCGCAACGCTGCGGACTGTGCTGGCGCGCTTCGGCAGCAGCCCGGCCGACAATCCGGGGCGACTGATGCGATTCGATGTCGGCGGCCTGCGCGTCGTCGTCGACTATGCGCACAACCCGGAGGGCCTGCGCGGTGTGCTCGACGTCGCGCATCACCTGCGCGGCGACGGCCGCCTGATCATGCTGCTGGGGCAGGCCGGGGACCGCGACGATGCCGACATTGCGGAGCTCGCCGCCACGGCCGCGGCGGCACGCCCGGATATCGTGGTGATCAAGGAGACCGAGAGCTACTTGCGTGGCCGCGCAGCCGGCGAAGTGCCGGCACTGCTGCGCGCGAGCCTCTTGCAACATGGCCTCGACGCTGCGCAACTGATCGAGTGCCCGTCCGAGATCGCGGCGGTGCGATCAGCGCTTGTGCTGGCGCGGCCGGGCGATGTGCTGCTGCTGCCGGTGCATGGCTATCTTGCGCGCGGCGAAGTGGTGTCGCTGATCGGCAGACTGCGAAGCAAGGAGTGGAGCGCGGGCGAGCCGCTACTGACTTAAGTATATGAGCTGCTGGCCGAGCAGCCGCCCGAAAGTGATCGCCGGAGTCACCATCATTCCGCCGCAGAAGGCCTGGCCTTGCGTGGCGCCGGAGCCGAGTATCTCGCCCGCCGCATAGAGGTTACGCACCGCAGAGCCATCGCGGCGCACGACCTGCAGGCGTTCGTTGACGGCGATGCCAGCGGTACTTGTGATGGAAGTGCCCTGGTGCCGGATGGCGTAGAACGGGGGCTTCACGAGTTTGCACGGCAGGTGCTTGCGCCCGAGAAAGTCGTTGCCCGTGTGCACGCCGTAGTTATAGGCATCGAGCGTTGCCACGAGGGCGCGCTCGGGCAGGCCCGCGGCACGGGCGAGCGCTTCGATCGAGTCGGCGCGGTAGAAGCATGCCAGGTCGCCATCGAACGCATCGAGCATGTCCTCGCTGGTCCAGCCTTCGATCAGCGGTGGCGCCTGCTCGACGACCGCCTGGTCGAAGACGACCCAGTGCCGCTTCAAGGGCTGGAAGCGCAGCGCCTGCTCGCGCGCATCGACGCTCGGCACATCCTCCCTCACGAAGCGCTGCGCGTGGGCGTTCACATGGATTTCCCACGGCGGGCGACGCTGGGGATAGAAGTTCGCGCGGGCGAGCTGCGATGTGGGCACGTCGTAGGAGGCGAGGATCACGCCGTAGTTGGTGAGATATTTCTCCGCTCCATGGATGTAGCCGCCGGCGGACTCGGCCAGCGCGAGGCCATCACCCTGGGCAAATGGGTAGGAACTATCGAGGAACTTCGGCATGCCACTGAGCTTCTCGAACAGCGCGGCATTCGACGCATAGCCGCCGGTGGCGATCAGGACGTTGCGCGCCGCAAGCTCGCTGCGTGTTCCACCGGAATCCTCCACCGCGACGCCACTCACCGCGCCCGAATGATCCAGCTGGAGGGCCACCGCGCGATGCTCGAGGAGCAGTTCGATCCTGCCCGCGGCCATCGCTTGCGAAAACCCGGGCCGCATCGCATCGAGCACCGCGATGCCGCGCCGTTCGCTCCAGTAGTAGCGCGGTTTGCTGTATGGCTCGTGCGCCACTCCATCGACCGGGTAGTCCGGCAGTACCGGGTATCCCTGTTCCATCAGCCAGTCGAATGTCGCAGCCGCATGATCGACCGCGAGCCGGGCGATCACCGGATCGATCGTGCCCCGGCTGATTCGCATCAGGTCGTCGAAGTGCTCCAGGGGTGAATCCGATATGCCTTTCTCACGCTGCAGCCGCGTGCCGGCGGCACTCAACTGTCCGCTCGACAGCAGCAGCGTGCCGCCAATCTGCGCCGCCGCATCGATGACCAGCACACTCGCGCCCCGCTTTGCAGCAAAGATGGCCGCGGGCAAACCTGCGGTGCCTGCCCCGATGACCAGCAGATCGAAGCGCCGACGACGCACCTCGCGGGCGCTCGCTCCCCGGGATGCGAATGGCGCCGTCGCGGCCACCGCGCCGAGTGTCTGCACGAAACGCCGCTTCGAAACACGCATGGAGCGCGTCCTACTTGCCCGCCCGTTCGATCAGATGCTCCCGATACTCGCGGAACGGGCGCAGCAGGCGTGCGACCAGTGCTTCGCGTCGCGCCGCGCGCTCGCGCGCGGCAGCTTCGTCGGGCTCGAAGCTGTCGATGTCGGAGCGTTTCAGTGCGCCGCCGCGCTCGAGGAGGCGCTCGAGCGTGTCGATGCGGTCGCTGGCGACCGACAGCTCGGCCGCAAGCGCGAGCAGCGCGGCGTGCAGCTGGTCGATCGCCGGGTCGTCGAAGTACCGGGGCTTGTGTCCCTTCGCGCGGGTCGGTGCGTCACTCATGACTGCGATTCCACGAGTTCGATCCATTCACCGGCTGGGCCGATGCAGATTGCGGTGCGACGGCCATGGTACGGCGCCTGCGCCAGCGTGCGTGGCTCCGCGATCCACGTCATGGACGGGTCCTCCGGCAGGCGATCGACGATGAACGTGACCATCGAGATGCCCGGCGGCAGCTCATCGGGCGCGCTCGTGCGTTCGAGCGTGCCGGGCGGCATCGTGTCGACCTCGATATAGCATTGTCCCGCGAGGGACAGGGCCGCGAGCTGGTGGCGCGTGTCCGCGGGCAGGCCGTGCGCCGCAGACAGCACGGTGATCACGGAGGGCACCGCCTTCGCCTCGGGCACGCCGAAGTGACGCGAGTAGAAGGCGCTGACCGTCTCGCAGTCCGTGCCGCCCAGGATCACGATGAACACGCGATCGATGAAGTGCGTCGCCTCCGGAACGTCGAACGCTGCGAGCTTCTCCTTGAACGAGGTGAGGTACACGCCTTCATTCGAGGGACCCAGCACCTGCATGGCACGGATCTTGTCGCTGATCGACAAATTGGCCGGCGGCCCGATGATGCGGAAGGGGGAGTTGGCGACGCGTTCCGCGGCAAGATCGGTGTCCTGCACCATGAGCTCCGCGGCATTCCAGCCCTTGTGGCGAAACGGGCGATACGCGGGGTCGGGCTTCGACTCAACGAATCGCAGCCACGTTTGACCTTCGCCCCCGGGCAGCATCAGTGCGTAACGCCGGCCGGCGAGGGCTGGGCGCCCGAACTGCGCCGCCATCGCCGGCGTGATGCGATCGTGATCCGCGAGTTCGTAGCCGAAATAGAGTCGGTAGGCGTCGATCGTCGACTGCAGCTCGGGTGTCGCAAAGGTGACGGCCGAGATCGGACCGAGGATCGTCATGCGAGGCTCGCGAGGTAGCGTTGCGCAGTGGCGAGGTCGATGACTTCGGCGTATTTCGCCTGCAGGTCGAACAGGTTTGCTTCGTGCGGGCCGGTCGCGCGGTCGCCGACGGCATCGCGCACGACCACCGGGACGAAGCCGTACTGGCAGCAATCCACCGCACTGGCCCGCACGCAGCCGCTGGTCGAGAGGCCCGCGATCAGTACGGTGTCGACACCAAGCGCCGTGAGTGTCGATGCGAGCGACGTGCCGAAGAAAGCACTTGCATACTGCTTGGAGATCAAGGTCTCGCCGGCAATGGGCTCGAGGCCCGGTGCGAATGCCGCGAGATCGGGATGCGCGCCAGCCTCGAAACTCGCGAGTGCCGGGACCTTGCGGAAGAACACGCCACCGTCGCGCCCTCCGGGCTGGTAGACCACATTGGTGTGCAGCACGGGAATGCCGGCGGCGCGCGCGGCGCCGAGCAGCGCCACGGCGCCATCGCGGGCCGCCTCGACACCCGCGTACAGCGGCGAGTCCTTCACGAGATAGGCCTGCACGAAGTCGATCACCAGCAGTGCGGGCCGCCGCCCGAAGGCGAGGGCTTTGCCGAAGCCGCCGCGCGCATAGTTTTCGTCGAGCGACTCGGCCATGGCTCAGATGACCTTGCGTTCGGCAAGCCCGTCGTAACGTTCGCGGTTCATGCCGAGCAGGCCGAGATAGACCTCCTCGTTGTGCTCCCCCATTGCGGGCGCTGGTGCACGGATGCCGCCCGGTGTCTCGGAAAGCTTCGGTGCCACATTCTGCATTCGGAGCTCGCCTATGGCCGGATGCCGGGTCGTGACGATTGCCTCGCGCGCCTTGAAGTGCGGGTCCTCGAGCATTTCCGGGGCACGATAGATGAGGCCGGCGGGCACGCCGAACTGCTCCATCAGCGCGAGCACTTCCGTGCGCGACTTGCTTTTGGTCCAGCGGCCGACGAGCGCATCGAGCTCGGCCTGGTGCGCGCCGCGGGCGCCGTGGGTCGCATATTTCTCGAGCTTCGCGAGTTCGGGCTGGCCCATCGCCTCGGCGAGCCGGCCGAACACGGTGTCCTGGTTGGCGGCGATCAGCACCATCTGCCCGTCATTCGTCGGATACACATTCGATGGCGCCACGTTCGGCAGGATGGCGCCGGTGCGCTCGCGGATATAACCCACCTTGTCGTACTCGGTGACCAGCGACTCCATCATGTTGAGGACCGACTCGTAAATGGCCGAGTCGACGACCTGGCCCCGCCCGGTCTTCTCGCGATAGTGCAGTGCAGAGAGTGCGCCAACACTCGCGAACGTGGCCGCGAGCGAGTCACCGATGCTGATGCCCATGCGCGATGGTGGCGTCGAGGGGTCGCCGCAGACATAGCGCAGCCCACCCATGGCTTCGCCGATGGCGCCGAATCCCGCCTGCTTCGCGTAGGGACCCGTCTGGCCGAAGCCGGACACGCGGATCATGATCAGGCGCGGGTTGATCTTCGCCAGTTCCTCGTAGCTGCAGCCCCATTTCTCCATGGTGCCCGGCCGAAAATTCTCAAGTAAAAAATCAGCTTTTGCTACTAACTCCTTGAGAATGCTCTGACCTTCCACCTGACGCATGTCGAGGGTGATCGCCTTCTTGTTGCGCGCGACCACCGGCCACCACAGCGACTGGCCGTTGACCTTCTCGCGGCCCCAGACGCGCATCGGGTCGCCCTGGCCGGGGGGCTCGACCTTGATCACTTCCGCACCCATGTCGCCCAGGATCTGGCCGCAGAAGGGCCCTGCGAGCAGCGTGCCCATTTCGATGACGCGCAGGTCGGAAAGTGGGCCATACTTGAAAGCGGCGATTTGTCCGGACATGCGTCTCTCTCGTGCAGTGGGAATGAAGCTCGATCGCGGGGTATACCGAGCGCCTGTCGAACGGTCAAGCAACCGCGCAGGGGCCGGGGGCCGCGCAAGCGCTAGAATCGAAACATGGCTTACCTGGCAAGTGGAATAGGCAATGATGCGTAGCGTCGAGATTGTGGATGTTGGGCCGCGCGACGGGCTGCAAATGGAGCCCGGCGTGATGCCGACCGCCGCGAAGGTCGAATTCATTGAACGGCTGGTTGCCGCCGGGCTGCGGCGCCTCGAAGTCGCGAGTTTCGTGAATCCGAAGAAGGTGCCGCAGATGGCCGATGCCGAACAGGTGCTCGCGGGCCTCTCGCGGCGCGCTGACGCGCACTACATCGGGCTCGTGCTCAACCGCAGGGGTTTCGATCGCGCCCTGGCTGCCGGCTGCAATGAAGTCGGCATGGCCGTGGTCGCGAGCGATACGTTCAATCGGCGCAACCAGGGCGTCGGCACCGACGAGTCGATCGACGCCTGGCTTGACATCGCGCAATCGGCACGTGCGGCCGGCATTCGCGCCCAGGTGACCGTCTCGGCGGCCTTCGGTTGCCCGTTCGAGGGTGAAATTGCGGTCGAGCGCGTGGTCGATGTCGTGCGCCGCTGCGCGGCAGCCGAGCCATTCGAAATCGCGATCGCCGATACCATCGGTGTCGGCGTGCCGACGCAGGTCACCGAGGTGGTCGCCGCGGTGCGCAAGGTGCTCCCGCCGACGACCATGCTGCGCGCGCACTTCCACAACACGCGCAATACCGGTCTCGCGAACGCCTACGCGGCCCTGCAGGCCGGGGTGAGCACCCTCGATGCCAGCACCGGCGGCATCGGCGGGTGCCCGTTTGCGCCGGCTGCAACGGGAAACATCCCGACGGAAGATCTCGTGTACATGCTCGAGCGCGGCGGTATCGCCACCGGCATCGACCTGGACGCATTGATCGCGACTGGCAAGTGGTTGCAGGAGACGCTCGGTCGTCCGGTGCCGGGCATGCTGGTCAAGGCAGGGAATTTCCCGCGCCCGAAGGCATCGCAGGCCGCCTGAGGACGCGTTGCAGCGGGTCCGCGGCGCTGCGTTTTGCGCGGATTGCGGACTGCATCGGGAGTATAGATACTCGGGCAGCTTCATGTGGCGCGGGTTCGCGCGCTGAATTTCCAGGAGTACACATGG
Source organism: uncultured Pseudomonadota bacterium (assembly GCA_902826575.1). Classification (GTDB taxonomy): domain Bacteria; phylum Pseudomonadota; class Gammaproteobacteria; order Steroidobacterales; family Steroidobacteraceae; genus CADEFQ01. Next base: position 19,140 of record CADEFJ010000013.1, read on the forward strand.
CATATCGATTGGGTGTGGACGTCGGCGGCACTTTCACCGACCTTCTGCTCGTTCACGAGACATCCGGCAAGACTTGGTCCGCGAAAGTGCCCAGCACACCCGAAGACCAGTCGATCGGCGTGGTCAACGGCATGATGCGGGTCTGCGAATACGCGGGCATCGATCCGGCGTTGATCGATCACGTGATGCACGGCACGACCGTTGCCACCAACACCGTGCTGACCAGCACCGGTGCGAAGTGCGGGCTCGTGACGACCAAGGGCTATCGACAGGTACTGCAGATCGCGCGCTCGTTCGTGCCGGGCGGCCTGGGCGGCTGGGTCATCTACAACAAGAGCCTGCCGCTGGCGCCGCTCGCCTGCACCATCGAAGCCGATGAACGGGTCAGCGCCAAGGGCGAAATCGTCCACGCGCTCGACGAGGCGAAGCTGCGCGCGTCGCTGCGCGATCTCAAGACGAAAAACATCGAAGCACTGACCGTCTCGCTCGTGAATTCCTTCGCGAACGACAAGCATGAGAAGCGGATCCGCGAAATCGCGTCCGAGGTACTGCCTGGCATACCCGTCTCGCTGTCCTCGGAGGTCGTGCCGGAGATGCAGGAATACGAGCGTACCGTCACGACGGTCGCCAACTCCTATGTGCGCCCGCGTGTCGCCCGCTATGTGCGCAACCTGAAATCGAAACTTTCGATCCGTGGCGAGGACGTGAAGCTGCACATCCTGCGTTCCGACGGCGGCCTCGCGTCGGCGACTTCATCGGAAGAGTTTCCGGTGAACCTGCTGATGTCCGGCCCGGCCGGCGGCGTGACCGGAGCCGTGTGGGTCGCACTGCAGTCGGGCTTCAGGAACCTGCTCACCGCGGACGTCGGCGGCACCTCCACCGACGTGGCGCTGATCCAGAACGGTGAACCGCGGCTGCGCCGCGAGACGACCGTGGGCGACGTCACCGTGCGCGCCTCGTCGGTCGACATTCGCACTGTCGGTGCCGGTGGCGGATCGATCGCGCACGTGCCCGAACTGACCAAGGCGCTGCGCGTGGGCCCGCAGAGTGCGGGCGCAGACCCGGGCCCGGCGGCCTACAACCGCGGCGGCACCGAGCCGACCATGACCGATGCCAGTATCGTGCTCGGCTATCTGCCGGAAGGGCAGAAGCTCGGCGGTGACATGGTTCTCGATCGCGAACTGGCCGGCACTGCGGTGCAGAAGGTCGCCGATGCACTGAAGCTGTCGCGCAAGGACGCGGCGCTCGGCATCTACAACATCGTCAATGAAAACATGGTGGGTGCGCTGCGCCTCGTGTCGGTTGAGCAGGGCTATGACCCGCGCGACTATGCGCTGATCGCATTCGGTGGTGCCGGCCCGCTGCACGCCAATGCACTTTCGCGCCTGCTGGGTTCCTGGCCGTCGATCATTCCGCCCGGTCCGGGCGTGCTGTGCGCACTGGGCGACGTCACGACCGCAGTGCGCGACGAGCGTGCGCGTACCTTCGTGCGCAAGTTCTCGGAAACGAGCGCGCGGGAGATCGTGAAGATCCTGCGCGAGCTGGCATCCGAGGCCTCGGAGTCGCTCGAACGTGAAGGCGTGTCGAAGCGCGAGATCCGCACCTCCTGGCAAGTCGACCTGCGCTACCACGGCCAGGGCCTGCGCCTGACAGTCGACACCGACATCAAGGACATCGAGAAGCGCGGCCTGCAGGCGATATCCGAGCAGTTCGATGCGGAGCACAAGCGCCTGTTCACTTTCGCACTGCAGCTCGAGCACGAAGTCGTGACGCTGCGCGCGTCGGTGCAGGGCAAGGGCATATCGCTGAAGCGGACGGCGCTCGCCAAAGGCGGCCCGGACCCGAAGGCGGCGGCCGTCGGCAAGCAGAAGGTGTACATGGACGGCAAGGACCTCACTGCCGTGGTGTATGACCGACGCAAGCTGCGCGCCGGCAACAAGGTGAAGGGGCCGGCGATCATCATCGAGATGGATTCGACATCGGTGGTGCTGCCCAGGCACTACGGCCTGGTCGACAAGGTCGGCTGCATCCTGATCTATCCGGACGGCTACAAGAAGCCGGCCGCCCGCAAGGCGAAGAGGTAAGTTTCATGCCCGCCAAAATCATTCAAGGCAACAAGAAGGCCTTCAAGAAGGTCAAAGTCGATACCGTCACGATCGACATCATCGAGAGCGCGTTGCGCAACGCGCGCTACGAGATGGATACCGTGCTGTTCCGCACCGCGATGTCGCCGGGCATCCGCGAGCAGCACGACGAGTTCCCGATGATCGCCAATGTCGAAGGCAAGATGGTCGTGGGCCAGTTCGGCTCGTTCATCTGGGGCTTCATGCAGGGCTACGACGGCACGATCGAGGAAGGCGACATCTTCCTGACCAACGATCCGTATTCGGTCAACGGCGCGATCAGCCACGCCAACGACTGGCTGATGTTGATGCCGATCTACAAGCAGAAGCGCCTGATCGCCTGGTCGGCGATGTTCGGTCACATGACCGACGTCGGCGGCAAGGTGCCGGGATCCCTGCCGACCGATGCGCGCCAGATCTTCGAGGAGGGCATTCGCACGCCGCCCGTCAAAATCTACCAGCGCGGCAAGCTGCAGGAGGACGTGCTCAAGATCCTGCTGCACAACTGCCGCCTGCCGCACTGGAACCTGTCGGATTTCAACGCGATTACCGCCGCGCTGCGCACGGCAGGCATTCGCTGCATCGAGATCGCTGAACGTTTCGGCGATGACGTGTTCTATTCGTCGATGCACGCGATGCTCGAGCGCAACAAGCGCGCGATGCGCGAGTTGATCCGCCGCACCGTGCCGGAGAAGAAGCAGTACTTCGAGGACTACATCTGCGACGACGGCCTGAACATGGGCCCGTACAAGATCGCCTGCAGCATGTGGCGCGAGGGTGACAAGTGCATCTTCGATTTCACGGGCACCGATCCGCAGTCGCTTTCTTCGATCAACTTCCTGTTGAACGAAGAGATGTTCAAGATGTTCGCGGGCGTCTACATGATCATGGTGTTCGACCCGCAGATCCTCTTCAACGACGGCTTCTACGACCTGATGGAAGTGCGCATTCCGCCGGGCACGCTGCTGAAGCCGCTCAAGCCCGCGGCACTGTCTTGCCGTACGCACGCGCTCGGTCGCATCTTCGACATCCTCGGGGGCCTGCTGGGGCAGGGCAACCCGAGCTTCATGTGCGCGGCCGGGTTTTCCGACAGCCCGCACTTCATGTACTCGGGCTACGACAAGAATGGCGACTGGTACCAGCTATACCAGATCACCTTCGGCGGCATCCCGGGCAAGCCCTTCGGCGACGGCCCGGACGGCCACTCGCTGTGGCCCTCGTTCACCAACGTGCCGAACGAGTTCCTCGAGAGCTACTTCCCGTTGCGCATCGACATCTACGAGACGCTTCCCGACTCGGGCGGTCCCGGCAAGAATCGCGGTGGCAATGGCCTGCGCATCGGCTATCGCTTCCTCGAGCCGGGCGAGATTTCGATCCACGACGATCGCTGGCTGACCTATCCGTGGGGCGTCAACGGCGGTCTGCCGGGGGCACGCAGCAGGAAGACGCTGGTGCGCGCCGATGGCTCGGAGCAGCTGCTCGAGTCGAAGCTCGACCACATCAAGGTCGAGGCCGGTGACCTGCTGCTTGCCGACACCTGGGGCGGTGGCGGTTGCGGCGACCCGCTCGAGCGCGAGACCGGGAAGGTGCACTTCGATGTCGAGGCCGGACTCGTTACAGTCGAGGGCGCGCGCCGCTACGGTGTCGTGATCAGGGCCGACGGCACGGTCGACGGGGCGGCGACGACGGCGCTGCGCAAGGAAATGGCCACTGCGCGCGGCCCGGCACAGCTCTTCGATCGCGGCTTCGAGACGATCGAGGAACTCAGGTCACGCTGCAAGGCCGAGACCGGCCTCGAGCCTCCGACCGCGCCGCAGTTCACCAAGTGGGCCAAGCGCATCGCCGAGGAGCGCAAGAAGGGCACGAAGGCAGCCTGAGGCAACGATGAGCGACAGCTACCAGGACGCCGGCTACGGCACATTGGATATCGGCTACGGCAAGCGGCCGGCCGTCCTGGTGGTCGACTTCCAACTCGCTTTCACCAACCCGGCGTTTCCGATCGGCAAGCTGCCGATGGTGCATTCGGCCTGCGATCGCACCGCGCGGCTGCTGGCGGTTGCCCGGCGCCACGAGGTGCCGGTGGCCAAGTGTTATACGGCCTACGGCAGCGGGGCCGACATGCCGTTGTGGAAGGTCAAGCCGGTGCGCGAGGAGTTCATGTACGGCGATCCCGGTACGGCGATCGAGCCGAAGGTGCATGACCCTGACTACGACTTCACCTTCTGCAAGAGCGCCCCGTCGATTTTCTTCCTGACGCCGCTCACCACCTTCCTGACCCGCCAGCAGGTCGATACGGTGATCGTGACGGGCTGCACGACCAGCGGCTGCGTGCGCGCCTCCATCGTGGATGCGTTCTCGCATGGCTACCGGGTGATCGTGCCCGAGGATTGCGTCGGAGACGCCGACGAGAACGCACATGACGCAAATCTGGCGGATTGCGCTCGACGTTACTGCGACGTCGTGGATGCCGACGACGTCGAAAGCTATTTGACGAGTTCGCGGCGAACAGCGGGCGGCTGACAACAACCGGCGAACAGCGGACAGCGGACAGCTTGCAGCCACAGGCGTCGGCGCGCTCTGGCCCTCAGCTCTACGCCTTGAGCCCTCAGCTCTGCGCCCTGGGCCCTAAGCTTGAGCCAACCACTCGAAGAGTGTGTTGGCGAAACGTATCTTCTGTTCCCTGCCCGCGACGACATGCGCGACATCTTCCCACAGGATGCCACGGGCCCCTGGGATCGCGCGCTCGATCGCCAGCGTGTTGCGCGGGCTCGTCACCTGGTCGAGCGCGGCATGGATCACCAGGCTCGGGCAGCGGATCGTGTGCAGCCAGTCGCTCGAATCGAATCCCACGCAGGCATCGACCAGGCGCGAGTGCGCGGGGTAGCGCCCGCGCAGTTCCTTCCAGCCGCCGCTCGGGCCGAGCAACTTGTCCTTGTTCGCGTTGTAGTACTCCGGCGTGAAGGACAGCAGCGTGACGACCTTCTGGAACGCCTCGAAGCCGAGGTCGCGATGCACCCAGCGGAACATCTCGAGCTGGTCGCGCAGGAACGGATCGACCGAGCACCAGGCGCCCATATTGAGCATGCTGCGGGCGAGATCGGGGCGCTGCGCCGCAATTACCTGGCAGATACAGGCGCCGAGGCCGACGAGGCCTACGAGGTGCACGTTCGTGAGCCCGAGGTGATCGAGCAGGGCTATCGCGTCGGCCGCGTGCAAGTCGATGGTGGGTGCGGCCGATTCATCGTCGGTTGAATCGCAAATGCCGCGGTAGTCGAACACGATCACCTGGTAGCGATCGGTGAGTCCCCGCGCGAGATGGTGGTGATTGTCGTGCGCAAACGTGCCCCAGCCGCCCATGCACAGCACGGGGTCCCCCTGGCCCAGCACCTCGTAATACATGTCATGGTTGTTCAGGCGCGCGACAGGCATGGGCGTTCTCCGGGCGGATCCGCGATTCTAGCAAATGTCCGGACAAGCCTCGCGCTCAGGAATTCGGCAGTTCGGTGGGCGTGGTCAGGCGCACCCATATCGCAACCACCATGACCAGGGCGTTGACCGAGGCGATCATCAGGAACGGTGCGCTCGGTCGCCAGAAGTCGAACAGCCATCCGCCGACCGACGTGGAAAACAGCACGCCGAGCGCTGCGGCGAATGCCGCGACTCCCATGACCGAGCCCCGGAAATCGCGTGGCGCCTGCTGGCCGAGCAGCGCCTGGCCGGCGAGTATGCAGCTCAGCTCGCCGGCACCGAGCAGCATCATCTTGAGATTCATGCCGGGCGTGAACGGATCGGCGGTCAGGCCAACCATCGAGTAGCCGAGCGCGGCGAGCGCCATGGCGATGATGACCACCGTGACGCGGTCGAAGCGATCCATCAGCCAGCCGAGTATCGGTCCCCAGATGAGCCCTGCGAGCTGCGCCACGCCATACATCATGCCGGCCCGGGCCATCGCCGCCGGGCGCGTCATGCCCTCCGCGAGGCCGGCCTGCATGATCCAGAGCGAGAAGAAAGTGCCGATCACGACGAGATCGCCGCGTGCGACGAACGAGCTGAGATAGCCGAGCGCAAGCCGGCGATTGTCGCGCGCGGTGCGCACGCCGGTGGCGATCAGCTTCAGCAGCGGCTCGCGCCGGCGCGATGCACCCACCGGCGTGCCCCGATACAGGCCGAGCCAGCTCACGACCGCAGTGGTGAAGCACAGCGCAGCGCCGATCCACAGCGTGAAGCGGCCGGCAATGTCGTCCGTGAAGCCCATGGTTTCGAAGCGCAGTGGCAGCTTCGAGAGCACGAGCACGCCGAACATGACGCCGAGGCCCTGCAGCGTACCGGTGATGCCGACGAGCAGGCCGCGGGAGCGATCCTGCGGAGTGTCCGCAAGCACGGTCGCCATGACCGTACCGATCATCGCCGCGCCGATCGCGAAGAAGAAACGCGTGGCGATCAGCGCGGGCAGCGAGTCCGCCAGCGGATAGAGGATGTAGCCGAAGCCGATCCACGCGAGGCCGAGTGTATAGATGGTGCGCCGGCCAATCTTGTCGGCCAGCGCCCCAAAGGGACCGACCAGCAGCAGCATGGCGATTTCCTGCGTCAGGCCGAGCAGAAACGTCGCGCGGCCCTGGGCGGAGCGCGGAATGCCGAGGTGCGCATCGAGAATGAACGGCTGCATGAAGCTGAGGAACGACAGCAGGCAGACGCTGAAGAAGGCGGCATAGATGAAGGTCAGGGCATTGCCGGGCGTGACGCCTTCGGCGAGCCAGATTGGCCCGAGCTTGCGCGACGGAACTGCGTTCATTCGTGACCCCATTTGAATCCGGCTGGCCGATCCTACCCGTGGCGCAGGGTGGAACTTCGGAGCGGTTTGGCACTGACCGGTGCGCGGACCGACGCCGCGGCGATTGACCGCTTTGTTCTATCTTTGGTACAAAGTCCTGCCACGCAACCTCCCGAGGGCCAGCCGATGACTGCCAGTCCCGATGCCGCGCGCGCTGCGGCCACGCCCCGGATGGATATCCGTCCCCTGACCGGCGGCCTTGGCTGCGAGATCAGTGGCGTCGACCTTGCCCGGCTCGATGCGGCGACATTCGCACAAGTGCATGCCGCTTTTCTCGAATATTCGGTGGTCGTCGTGCACGACCAGAAGCTCGGCGAGGCGGATCTCGCCACCTTCGGGCGGCGCTTCGGCAAACTCGAGGAGGAGCCTTTCCTGCCGTTGCGCGCCGCGACCGAGGGGGTATACCAGTTGCGCGGCGCCGGCAAGAACGAGCAGCGGCTGTCGACGCAGAATCTCGGCTGGCATGTCGATCACAGCTACCAGAAGAATCCGAGCCTGGGCGCCGTGCTGTATGCGGTCGACGTGCCGGAAGCGGGCGGTGACACGCTGTTCGCCAATATGCAGCTGGCGTACGAGGGCCTGTCCGCGCCGATGCAGCAATTCATTTCCGGTCTCACCGGCATCCACGACGTGCTGCACTATGGCGTCAACTCGGGGCATCACTCGATTGCGACGCAGGCCGGACTCGAGCGCCTGACCCAGGCGCGCGCACGATTCCCGCAGACCGAGCATCCGCTCGTCTGCACGCACCCGGAGACGGGCCGCAAGATCCTTTACATCAACAGGGGCTGGACCAGCGCGATCAAGGAACTGCGCCCCGCGGAGGGTCGCGCCTTGCTCGCGATGCTCAATGAGCATGCGCTGCAACCGGTCTACCAGTGCCGCGTGCGCTACCGCAACGGCACCGTGTGCATGTGGGACAACCGCTGCGTGCAGCACAGCCCGAATTCAGACTACAGCTCGCCGCGCCACATGCTGCGCGTGGCGCTGCACAGTGACTGGGAGCCATCATAGGGCCCGGCGGCCGCTGCGGCCCAAATAGGCGTGGTGCGTGTAGCGGTCCGCGCGGTACCACTGCTGTACACGCTCCACGCGCCGATCGCGGTCGTCGATCACGAGCAGGCGCACGCTGACGATCGGCGCGCCGACCTCGGTCTCGAGCAGTGCCGCGAGCCGGATATCGGCCAGCGTCGCGCCGATGAACTGGTCGGCGCCGACGATGTTCATCCCTTTGCGGTTCAGCAGCGTGAACATCGGGCTGCGGTTCAGTTCGTTGGCGTCGATCGTGCCGGCGACGTCCAGGGGCACGGTGGTCTCGACATACCCGACAGGCACATTGTCGGCAACACGCACGTGCGAGGCGCGCAGCACGCGCGCGCCGGGCTCGAGCAGCAGGTCACGACGCGTCATCTCGTCGGCGGCCACTTCTTCGACCCGTGCATGGCGCTGGCGCGAACCCGCACCCAGGCGCCTGGCCTTGCGCATCAGCTGGTCGAGATCGCTGCGTACGGGCGCGGCGCCGATGTCCTGCAGTACGAAAGTGCCGCGGCCTGCCTGGCGTGACACGAGCCGCTCGTTGGCCAGCATCTGGATCGCCTGGCGCGCGGTGTTGCGCGAGACGCCGAGCCGCGTCGCGAGCGACTGTTCGGTCGGCAACTGCGAGCCTGGCGGATAGCGACCCTCGAGGATCCACGCGCGCAGGGAGTTATAGAGCTGCGCATACTTCGGCGAGCGCAGGCCCGCGGCGATCGCGCTGTCGAGATCGTCGCGCGGCGCTGCACGGGCCGGGCCGCGTTTGCGCCGTGGACCCATTCAGGCGCCGTAGCGGTGCATCGGCGGCGGATCGAGCGGGAAGATCGTCGATTTCAGCTCGGTGTAGAAGTCCACGCTGCTCGCCGGGCCGTCGCGCCCGACACCGGATTCCTTGTAGCCGCCGAACGGCGCGCGCAGTTCACGCATCATCGGCGTATTGATCCAGATCGTGCCGGCGCGGATCTCGCGCGAGCAGCGCATCGCCGTTGCGAAGTCCTCGGACCAGACATAGCCCGCAAGCCCGAACCGGGAGCGGTTCGCGATCGCGATCGCCTCGTCGAGCGTGTCGAACTCGAGCAGCGTCGCGAACGGCCCGAAAATCTCCTCCTGGCACACGCGCGCATCGTTCGACGCGGCCAGCACCGCGGTCGGCTCGACGAACCAGCCGCGCTCGAGGGCCGCGCGCCGCCCGCCGGTGAGCAGCTGCGCGCCTTCGGCGCGCGCAATATCGACATAAGAGAGGACCCGCTCCATGTGCGCCCGATAGGCGAGCGGGCCGACCTCGGTGCGCGGCGAGAGCGGATCGCCGACGCGGATATTGCGGGCGCGCTCGACAAAGCGCTCGATGAACATCGGCGCGATCGAACGCTGCACGAGGATGCGCGAACCTGCGAGGCACTGCTGGCCGTTGTTCGCGAAGATGCCGACGAGGGCACCGTCGAGCGCGCGCTCGATGTCGGCCGAGGCGCAGATGATGTTGGCCGACTTGCCCCCGAGTTCGAGCGCAACCGGCACCAGGCGCCGGCCGGCGGCGGTCATGATATCGCGGCCCGTGGCGGTGCCGCCGGTGAAGCCGATCATGTCGATTCCCGGATGGCTGACCAGCGCGCTGCCGGTCACGGCGCCGCGGCCGTTGACGAGATTGACGACGCCCGGCGGCAGGCCGGCCTCGTGCAGGATCTCGACCATGCGCCGCACTGACAGCGGCGTGTACTCGGACGGCTTCAGCACGCAGGTATTGCCCCACGGGATGCAGGTCGCGATGCGCATGGAAGCGAGCGACAGCGGGGCGTTCCACGGTGCGATCAGCGCGGCGACACCTTTCGGTTCGCGCGTCACCACGGTCAGCCAGCCTTTGGCCTGCGTGTAGGCCTCGCCATGCAGGGTGCTCGCGACTTCGGCGAAGAACTCGTAACTGCGCGCCATGCGCTGCATTTGCCCGCGCACGTGCGCGAGCGGCAGTCCGACGCCGACACATTCCAGCCAGGCGAGCTCGTCGGCGTGGGCGCGCAGGCGATCGCGGATGGCGTACAGGATGTCCTTGCGCTCGTTGATGTCCATGCGCGGCCAGGGGCCGGTGTCGAAGGCGCGGCGCGCGCTCGCGACAGCCGCATCGACCTCGGTGGCGTCGGCCTCGCGCAGTACGGCCAGCCCTTCCTCGGTGGTCGGGTTGACAATCGGCAAATCAATGCCGCCAGCGCGCAGCGGCGGCGATTCTCCATCGATCAGCGAGCGGACTCGATCGACGACCGGCCAGTCGCGGTTCAGGGCCACGACGCTGTTCATGATGCGGGCTTGGCGCCGGCGGCGGCGAACCACGGCAGCGAACCCTCGACCTGCGGCAGGTGCCCGACCCAGGCAAGCGCAGCGGGAATGCCCGCGGCTTCGAGATCGGCAGCAAGGTCTGCATTGGCATAGACCTCCCAATAGGGCTCGTTGTTGTTGTGCGTGTCCCATGACAGCTCGAACTTCTTCGCTTCCGGCAACCCTGCGAAGCGCAGTGGCACGTCCTGGTGCACGAAAATGCCGCCGGGCGCGAGCAGCCGCCAGGTTTCGCGCAGCATTGCGCGACGGGTGCTGTCGGGACTCTCGTGCATCAGGTTGTGCGATACGATGAGATCGAAGTAGCCGTCCGGAAAGCCGGTGTCGGTGCAGTCACGCTGGTGGAAATGCACGGCCGCGCCGAGCGCCTCGGCACGCGCATGCGCGTAGCGCAACATGCCCGCGCCGACGTCGATTGCGTGCACCTCGGCATCTGGAAATTCGAGCGCGTAGGGCACGCTCGCCGAACCCGCCGAGCAGCCGAGGTCGAGAATGCGCCGCGGCGCGAATCCCGGCCAGCGCGCGGCGATGAAGCGCTGTACATGGCGCGCCTTGCTGTCGCCGCGGCCGATGCCCTGGCCGAATGCGTAGTGGTTGCCGCCCGCCTCGTAGAGTGCGCCGGCCGTGATGTCGCCGTCGCCGAGATCGAGTGCGTAACCGCCGGGCTGCAGGTGGATATCGACGGCGGTGACGCTGCGCGGCGGCGTGAAGTCGCGGTTCAGTTCGAGGCTGCCACCGGCGGGGCGCTGCGAGGCGAGGCGATGCGCGGTCGACTCGAGCCGCGCGCGCTCACGGCGGATCGGCGCGCCGACCGCATCCCACATCAGTTCCTGGGCACCGCGGTTCAGGGCGGACCAGCTGCGATAGGCCGGCAGCGCGTACATCGCGTCACGGATGGCTTCCCGTGTCGGCTCCGCGCCGCTGCCGGACTGGCGCAAGCCCGGTTCGACGAGAGTCGAATAGAGGGCATCGTTGGTGCTGCGAAGAGTGCGGTTCAGTCCCCGCTTGAGGGCGACGACAAAGTCCTGGCGGGCGGCCTCGTCGTGATCGGGTCGGGCGAGCATTTCATGCCGGGCATTGCGTGCCATGTGCGACTCCAGTGCGGTGTCGGAAGCGAATATAGCGAAGTCTATTGTCGCCGCGCCTATTGTCATGTCAGCATGACAAAGTGTCACGTGACCTGCGGACATTCCTGGCGGAGCAGAGCGCGGCGGTGTGGGAACTGCCCCGCGGGCTGTCGCGCCGTTACGAGTTGACAGCGTTGCAGCACGCACTCGATGCGCGCGGCGAGTATCCGGTGCTGCTCGCGCGCGACACACTCGGTGCGGATGGCGCGCGCAGCGCGATTCCCGTGGTCACGAACCTGACCGCGAGCCGCGTGCTCACGGCCGCCGCGCTCGGGCTTCCGGATCACCGCTGCACCGCAGAGTGGTTTGCCCGACGCAGCGCGGGCGGCATCGATCCGCAGGTGCTCGCCCGGGACGCGGCGCCGGTGCAAGAGGTCGTGCTCACCGGCGACGCAGCCGATCTCGGGCGCATCCCGGCGCTGACCCAGCATGAGCTCGAGCCCGGGCCTTACCTGACGGCGGCGCATGCCACCACTTTCGATCCCGACACCGGCGTCGACAACACCGCGATCCAGCGCTGCTGGCTGCGCACCGCGCGGCGCATGAGCTGGTTTCCCTATCCCGCGAGCCACAACGCGCGCAACCTGCGCAAGTTCCACGGGCGCGGCGAGCCCTGTCCGGTTGCCTTCTGGATCGGTCACCACCCCGCAGTGCTGATGGGTACGCAGGCGAAGCTGCGCTATCCGCAAAGCCACTGGCGCGCCGCGGGCGGCGTGCTCGGCGAGCCGCTGCGTCTCGTGCCGTCGATCACGCATGGCGAGCGGATCATGGTGCCGGCGGATGCCGAGATCGTGATCGAGGGCTGGGCGCCATCCGGCGTGCTCGCGGCCGACGGGCCGTTCGGCGAGTACACGGGCTTTCTTGGGCCGCAGACGCCGGCGCCCGTCTGTGATGTCGCCTGCATCACGATGCGCAGCGACGCGATCTACCACGACTACGGCTCCGGGCTCACCGACATGCTGGTGCCCGACAACATGGCGATGGAAGGCAAGCTCTACGAACTGGTGAAGTCCGTAGCGCCGTCGCTGCGCAACGTGCACGTGCCCGCGTCGGGGCGCCGTTTCCACGCCTGGCTGCAGCTCGCCGAACCGGTGCGCGGCGAGGCGCGCGATGCGCTGGTCGCGGCGCTGGCGTACCGGCGCACGAAGTGGGTCGTCGCGGTCGACGACGACATCGACATCTTCTCGGCGGCGGCGCTCGACTGGGCGATCGCAACGCGCGTGCAGTGGTCTCGCGATGCGATCGTGATCGACGACCTGTCGGGCTCGAGCCTCGATCCTTCGCTGCCCGCCGGCGCGAGCACGGCATCGAAAATGGGCGTCGATGCGACGCTGCCGCCGGCAGCCGCCCCCGGCGCGCCGCGACCCGTGCCACCGGTCACGACCGTGCCGGCCGATGCGGCCACGCGCGCGGGCGCACTGCGGGACGGCGCTGACGCCGCCGGCTGGCCGCGCTTCTGAACCAGTACCGAGGGCGGGACCGATGCAATACAGCGTTCACAGCGTCGAGACCGACAAGTACGCCGGCAATACGACCTGGGCCGCATGCCCGGCCTGCCAGCTGTGGTTTCCCGTCAGCGCGCGCATGCTCGAGCCGGCCGCTCCGCCGGCCTGCTGCCCGGGCTGTCACCGAGAGTTTTCCGTCAAGGAGTCCAGGCGATGAGTGAGCGTGAGCTTTTGGATCAGTCCCGGTTTTTCGCGGCCCTCGAGGCTGCGCGCCAGCCGCAGCACGGTGGCGGTCACCCCTTCAGCCGCGCATGGGGCGCGGGCGAGATGTCACGCGCGCAGCTTGGCGAGTGGGCGATCCAGCACTTTTATTACATCGACCCGATACCGCAGCAGTTCGCCGCGCTGTATGCGCGCCTGCCGGATCTCGATGCGCGCCAGCACCTGCTCGAGAACCTGCTCGGCGAGGAGATGCCGCAGACGCCGGCGAAGCGCCACCCGGACCTGCTGCGCAAGTTTGCGCGGGCCTGCGGCGTTTCGGATCAGCGCATCCAGAACGCCGAGGCTGCCGGCGAGATACTGCCGACGACGAGGGCGATGCGCTCGTGGATCTGGGAACTCGCCAGCATCCGCCATCTCGCCGAGTCCTGTGCCGGCATCATGGTCGCGCTCGAGGGCCAGCTGCCGACGCTTTATCCGAAGTATGTCGAGGCGATGCGCCGCATGGGTTACACCGAGGACGATCTCGAGTTCTTCCATGTGCATATCGAAGGCGACACCGAGCACGCCCACGTCGGCCTGGAGCTGACAACCCGATATGCGACCACACCCGAGCTGCAGCAGCGCGCGATCGCCGCGGTGCGTGCCTCGGCTTCGATGCGTTATGCGATGCTCGATGGCATCCACGCGAGTCCGCAGGTCAGGAATGTCGCCTGACGGCACCCGCATGCCCGTCGTCTTCCTGACCGGCGCGGCGGGTGGTATCGGCGTGGCGCTCGTCGAACGGCTGCGTGCTGAGCGCATGCGCGTGTATGCCACCGATCGACTGCTCGCGGCGGTGCCCTGCGGCGCGGCGGATTTTCACATGGCGCCTCTCGATGTGACGGACGAGGCCGCGGTCGGCGCGGCCGTTGCCGACTGTGTGGTGCAGTTTGGACGGATCGATCATGCAGTTCACCTGGCGGGCGAGGCGGGTGCCGGCCCGATCGAGGCGGTGAGCCGTGCCGAGTGGCAGCGGCTGCTCGACGTGAACCTGACGAGCGCCTTCCTGCTTGCGAAGGCGGTGGGCGCGGCGCTGCGCGAGTCGCAGGGCAGCCTCACGCTGATGTCCTCGACCAACGGCCTGCACGGTGGCAGCGCGGTCAGCGGGCCGGCGTATGCGGTCGCAAAGGCCGGCATCGTCAACCTGGTGCGCTATCTCGCGAAAGAGTGGGCACCCGGGCGGGTACGCGTCAATGCCGTCGCGCCGGGTCCGGTCGACACCGCGATGACAGCGCGCTTGTCCGGCGCCGAGCGCGAACGCATCGCCGCCGCCGTGCCGCTCGGTCGTTTCGGCGAGCCGCGCGAGGTCGTTGCAGCGATCGCGTATCTGCTCGCTGCCCGCTGGGTCACTGGCACCGTGCTGAATGTGAGCGGTGGCGGGGTGCTCGATTGATGCCTGTACCGGCCCAGTCCGTCGCGACCGCGGGTCCCTCGCCGCGCTACTACCAGGTCTACGTGACGCTGCGCGCGTGGGTGCGTGACGGCACCTATGCGCCAGGCGCGCAGATCCCGACCGAGGCCGAGCTGTGCACGATCTTCGGCGTCTCGCGCATCACGGTGCGCAAGGCGCTGGCCGACCTGGTGCGCGAAGGTTATCTGGTGAGGTATCCGGGGCGCGGCACATTCGTCGAGCTGTCCGCGGCCCGCCCGCCCGCCTCGCTCGACCTGCACGAGGTGATGAGCCAGGTCGCGGACCTGGGTGCCGCGACGCAGGTGCGCGATGCCACGGTCGACGAAACGCTTGCCGATGATGAGACACTCGCCGCGCTCGGCCTCGAGCCGGGCGCCCACGTGCAGAAGGCCCGGCACGTGCGCCAGTTGCGGGGCGTGCCGCTCGGGTTGATCACGACGTTCGTGCCGCTCGACGTCGCCGCGACCGTGGGCCGCCACCGCCGGGCGGCCGGGCTGCCGATGTTCGAACTGCTGGAGCGTTCGGGCATCGAGGTGGGCGAGGCCGACCAGTGGCTCGGCGCCACGCTCGCGAATCCCGAAACGGCCCATGCGCTGGATGTCGACATCGGCGCGCCGCTGCTGCGGCTGACGCGTGTCGTCTACGACGCCAGGCGGCGGCCGGTCGAGCGGGTCGTCGCGCTCTATCGCGCCGACGCCTACCAGTACCACATGCACCTGCGCAGCACGAAAGGCCGCTGAGCTCATGCAGCCATGGTGGCGGGAGAAACGCTGGGGCGTAGCGATCTTGCTGCTGCTGGTGACAGCCGTGGGCAGCATCGACCGACAGGCGATGTCGATCGCGGCGACCTCGATCAAGGCCGACTTCGGCCTGACGAATACCGAGTACGGCGCGATCGCATTCGCATTCCTTGCCGCATACGGCGTCGGCCAGCTGTTTGCCGGCATGCTGGTCGATCGCCTCGGAACGCGCCGCGCGCTGTCGCTCGCCGTGATCTGGTGGAGCATTGCGGCCATCCTGCATGCATTTGCGCGCGGCTTCTGGGGCTTCTTCGGTGCGCGCGCGATGCTCGGCCTGACCGAGGGCGCCAACTATCCGGCGGCCTTCAAGGCGATCGCCGAATGGTTCCCGCGCTCCGAGCGCAGCATGGCGACCGGACTCGTCACCGCCGGCACCGGGCTAGGGTTGATCGTGGCACCGCCGCTCGCCGGCGTGCTGATCTACTACTTCAGCTGGCACGCGGCTTTCATCGTGCCGGGTGTCATCGGATTCGTGTGGGTCTGGTGGTGGAACCGACGCTATCACCTGCCGGAACACCACCCCACGATCTCGGCGGCGGAGCGCGAGCACGCAATGCGCGATCGGGTCGGTGCGTCGGAGCCAACGGGCGCGCGGCGCGGCGCGCTGCGCACCTGGGCCTACTATCTACGTTACCGGGAAACCTGGGGCCTCGTGCTTGCGCGCTTCGCGGGCGACGGAGCGTTCTACTTCTTCAGCGTCTGGCTGCCGCTCTACATGCAAAGCGAGCGCGGCTTCTCGGTGCTCAACGTCGCGTGGCTGGTGGCGATTCCGTTCGTGTTTGCCGATATCGGCAGCCTGACCGGCGGCTGGGCGGGACAACGCCTGATCCAGCGCGGCTGGTCGGTGGACCGCTCCCGCAAGGCGATGATCTGGCTCGGCGCGCTCGGTGTGCTCGTGGCGTGGCCGGTGAGCATCGTGCAGGACTGGTGGCTCGCGCTGCTGCTGTGCTCGCTCGCGATCGCGTCGATCCAGATCAAGAGTTCGTCGCTTTTTCCCCTGGCGACCGACATCTTCCCGGCGCGCGACGTTGCGACCGTATGGGGCATGTCCGGTGCGGCCGGAGCGGGCGGGGCCGCACTGTTCCAGTGGGGCTTCGGCTGGCTGATCGACGGCTACGGCTACAACCCGGTGTTCGTGATCGTCTCACTCATGTGTATCGTGCAGGCGATGGTGATCTCGATCATGATTCCGCGCATCGGCCCGCTGCGCCACAAGCAGGCCTGACGGCATGCGCGACGTGAGCGTCGCCAGGCTGAACCGTCGCGAGGCGCTGGCACTCGGCCTGTCGGCGGCGAGCGGGCTGCTGCTTGGCTGCTCGATGCCGGCGACGCGACGCGACGCTGGCGCAGCGCTGCGTGCCGAACCGGCTGCGCTCAATGCCTGGGTCAGCATCGCCCCCAGCGGGCGCATAACGCTGATCACGCCCGATGCCGAGATGGGGCAGGGCGTTTACACCGCGCTGCCGCTGATCCTCGCGGAGGACATGGAGGCCGACTTCGCCGCTGTCAGCGTCGCGTTCTGCGGCTATGATCCGGCGTACAACAACCCGATGAAGGGCTATCAGGCAACCGGCCAGAGCGCGGCGGTGCGTGGCTATTACACGCTGTTGCGACAGGTCGGCGCGAGCGCGCGCGACATGCTGCGCGCCGCCGCAGCCGGCCGCTGGCAGGTGCCGGTCGAGGAATGCCGCGCGCAGCGCAGCGTCGTACGCCACGCCGTCACCGGCAGGCAGGCGACCTATGGCGAACTGGCCGCAGACGCGGCGCGCCAGACGCCGCCCGCCGAACCGCGCCTCAAGCCCACCACGGATTTCCGCCTGATCGGCTCGCGGATTGCGCGCAAGGACAGCGCGGCCAAAGTCGATGGCAGCGCGCAATTCGCGAGCGACATCGTGCTGCCGGACATGGTGCATGCAGCCGTACGCGTGTCGCCGGTCGCAGGCGGCGAGATCACCCGGCTCGACGACTCGCGCGCGCGCGCGGCGCCCGGCGTGATCGACGTCGTGCGCATCGACGGTGGCGTCGCGGTCGTCGCGGCGGGCTGGTGGCCGGCGCACACGGCGCTCGAACTGCTCGATCTCGCGTTCGAAGGGGGTGCCGTGAACGAGAGCACGGCCTCGATCGACGCCACGCTCGGCGACGCGCTTGCGCGGGGCGGTCTCGTCGCGCGCGAGGAGGGCGACGTCGAGGCGGCGTTGCGCTCGAGCGCACGCGTGCTCGAGCTCGAGTACGCCGCGCCCTACCTCGCGCATGCGACGATGGAGCCGATGACTTGCGTGGCGCACGTGGCGGACGGCCGCTGCACGGTGTGGGCGCCCACGCAGGGTCCGACTGTCGCGCGCGCGGCCGCGGCGCGGGCGGCCGGTGTGCCGCCCGAGAATGTCACGCTGCATCGCATGTTCCTCGGCGGTGGCTTCGGCCGCCGCTACGAGACCGATTTCGTCACCCAGGCCGTGCAAATCTCGCGCGCGGTCGGCCGACCGGTGAAACTGCTGTGGAGCCGCGAAGAAGACCTGACGCATGACTTCTACCGGCCGGCGGCGCGCATGCGCTACCACGCCGGACTCGCGGCGGACGGCACGCTGCTCGGCGTCGATATTACCGGCGCCTGCGGTTCGATTCTCGCGCGCCTGCGTGGTGGCCTCGGCGGCAAGGTCGACGCCGCGAGCGTCGAGGGCGTACTCGACCGTGACCTGCCGCTCGCGCATGTGCGCATCCGTCACACGGCGGTCGAGACGCCGCTGCCGGTCGGCATGTGGCGCAGCGTCAGCCATTCGCAGAACGGTTTCTTCAAGGAATCCTTCATCGATGAACTGGCGCATGCCGCAGGGCGCGATCCTTGCGACTATCGTCGGCAACTGCTGGCGGGCACGCGCCAGGCCGCGGTACTCGAGCTGGCGGCAGAGAAGTCCGGCTGGGGACAGCCGCTGCCGGCGGGCCGTGCCCGCGGGCTTGCGGTGGTGGCGTCCTACGGCAGCATAGTCGCGCAGGTCGTCGAGATTTCGCAGCGCGATGGCGCGCCACACGTGCATCGGGTCGTCTGTGCGGTCGACTGCGGCATCGCGATCGATCCCCACAACATCGCTGCGCAGATGGAGAGCGGTGTCGCCTACGGACTCTCCGCGGCGCTATGGGGCGAGATCACGGTGGCGGGCGGGGCCGTCGAGCAGCAGAACTTCCACCAGTACCGCGTGCTGCGCATGAACGAGATGCCGCGAGTCGAAACCTGGCTCGTGCCGAGCGACGCAGCGCCGGGCGGCATCGGCGAATGCGCGGTGCCGCCCATCGCGCCGGCCGTGGCGAATGCGTGGTTCGCCCTGACCGGCCAACGCGTGCGCCGCTTGCCCCTCGTTTCTGCCGCGCCTGCTCAGTGATCTGAGGGGCCCGTGTACAGCTTGACGAGGCGATGGAGAAACTCGCGTCCCTCCAGGACGGACTGCACGCGGATGCGTTCGTTCAAGTCATGCGCATTCATCGTGGCGCCGTCGGAGAAGATGCCGGAGACGCCGTGCGTCGGGATGCCGGCGGGAGTGAGAAAGCGCCCGTCGGTGCCGCCTGATGACTGCGCCGGCAGCACCGGAACGCCCGGAATCATACGATGTCGCCGAACCTGGCCAGATAGGCGCGCGTGGTGTCGTTGAACTCGGTGGGGAAGTCGAGCGCCTGCACTTTCGCCAGTACCTGCGTCATCCGGTAAATGGCGTTGCCCGGCGTCGGCCTTGAGGAGTGACCGCCCGCGTTCACGGCCTCCAGCGTGAAGCCCTGACAAGACTTCTCGCCGGCCTGGATGCCGTTGTACAGGTACTTGCCGGTCACGCCGTCCAGCCGCCCACCGCCGCCTTCGTTGAGGGCGATGGCAAGGCGGTGGCTGGGTCGCATGATTCACCGCGCGTGGTTGTGCGTGCAGCGGATCATCCCAGAGGACCCGGGTTTCTTCTGTCTCCCGCACTCGCTACCCTGTTGACCATGCAGGAGTTCACCGAATCCAGCCTCGTGCGGCCGCTGGCCGCCATTCCCTACGCGTCCCTCGTCGTCGGCTTGCTGGTGCTCGCGCTCGTTGCCTGGGTGGCCAACTGGCTGACGCGGCGCGTACTGCTGATCGCGGTAGTGCGTCTCGCCAAGGCATCATCGAGCAAGTGGGACGACGCGATCATGGGACGTCGCGTGCTCGCGCGCCTGGCGAACGTGGTCCCGGCGCTGATCGTGCTGGGCGGCATCGAACTGGTGCCAGGCGTGCCGGACTGGCTCGATCTCGCCATTCGCAACGTCGCGCTGGCCTACGTGGCGCTCACCGTGGCGATGGCGCTCGGCAACCTGCTCAACGCGCTCAACGACCTGTACGAGCAGACCAGCCGCCACGCGACGCGGCGCCCCATCAAGGGCTACCTGCAACTGGTGAAGATCGGCATCTACATCGTGGCCGGCGTGCTGATCCTCGCCTCACTGATCGGCAAATCGCCGCTGGTGCTGCTGACCGGCCTCGGCGCGATGACGGCGGTACTGATGCTGGTCTTCAAGGACACCATCCTGTCGCTGGTGGCCAGCCTGCAACTGTCGAGCAACGACATGCTGCGCGTGGGCGACTGGATCGAGATGCCCAGCCAGAACGCTGACGGGGACGTGATCGACATCAGCCTGCACACCGTCAAGGTGCAGAACTGGGACAAGACGATCAGCACCATCCCCACCTGGAAGCTGATCAGCGAGAGTTATCGCAACTGGCGCGGGATGAGTGAATTCGGCGGGCGCCGGATCAAGCGCTCGCTGCTGATCGACCAGACATCGGTGCGCTTCCTCGAACCCGAAGAGCGCCAGCACCTGCGCCGGATCGCGCTGATCGACGAATACCTGGACAAGAAGCAGGCCGAACTCGCGGCGCACAACGCCAAGCTCGAGGCCGCAGGCAAGGATCCGGTCAACAACCGCCGGGCCACCAACCTCGGTACCTTCCGCGCCTACGTTACCGCCTACCTGCGATCCCATCCGGGCGTGGCGCACGACAGGACACTGATGGTGCGCCAGCTCGAACCCACGCCGACCGGCCTGCCGCTGCAGGTGTACTGTTTCTCGGCCGACGTTCGCTGGGTGCCGCACGAGAATCTGGCCAGCGATATCTTCGACCATTTGCTGGCGGTATTGCCGGAATTCGGCCTGCGCCTGTACCAGGCGCCCAGTGGCGCGGACATCGTCAAAGGCTTGACGGCGAACAGCCTGGAGCCTGCAGCTTACAGCCAGAGAGGTGGCTGACACTTCTGGCTGTCATCTGCTCGCTGTAAGCTGTTCGGTCATTCGTACCTCTTGCCCCGCTCGAGCCACACCTCCGTGCCGAGCAGCTGGTTAAGGGCATCGAAGTTGAGCATCTCGCCGAGCAGTGCGCTCGTCGTGCCGTCGCGCCTGAGCGTTTCGAGATAGCGCTGCGCGGCGAAGGTCTGCACGCGCACCATCGCGCCGGGGAAAATCGCAAGTGCAAAGCCGAGCTGCTGCAATTCAGCAGCCGGCAGCAACGGCGACCTGCCGCCCTCGACCATGTTGGCGAGCAGCGGGGCGCGGCCGCGGAAGCGGGCGAGGGCGGTCTGCATGGCCGGGACGTCGGGCAGCGCTTCGACGAACAGGATGTCGGCGCCCGCTTCGAGATAATGCTCGGCGCGATCGAGGGCGGCATCGATACCCTCGACCGCGAGCGCATCGGTCCGGCCGATGATGACCGTATCGGCATCGGCGCGCGCATCGCAGGCGGCGCGGATCTTGCCTGCCATTTCCTTCGCGCTCACCAGGGTCTTGCCGGCGAGATGACCACAGCGCTTCGGCATCTGCTGGTCTTCGAGCTGGATCGCCGAGGCACCAGAGCGCTCAAAGAGGCGCACGGTGCGCTGCACGTTGAGCGCGTTGCCGAAGCCGGTGTCGCCATCGACGATCAGCGGCAGTTCGACGCGCTCGCGGATCTGCGAGATCGTCTCGGCGACCTCACTCATGCCGACGAGGCCGATGTCGGGCCGGCCGAAGCGCGTGTAGGCGATGCTCGCGCCGGACAGATAGGCGGCGGCGAAGCCGGCGCGCTCGATCAGGTTCGCGGAAAGGGCGTCATAGCAGCCCGGCGCGACCAGGATGTCGGGTGCGGCGATGGCCGCGCGCAGCCGCGCGGCAGGGGTTGCGGAAAGGGAGTTCATGCAGCCGGTTTGCCGTGCAGTCGTTTGTGGAGGTTCGGGATCAGGCCGCCGTCGGCGACAAATTCGAGCAGGAAATCCGGCACCGGTTCACCGCGGAACTCGCGGCCGCTCGTCGCATCGCGCACGAGGCCGGCGCCGAGATCCACTTCGAGCCGCGCGCCGTCGGCGATCTGCCCGGCGTCCGGCATGATCATCACCGGCAGGCCGAGATTGAACGCATTGCGGTAGAAGATGCGGGCCGCCGACTTCGCGAGCACGACCGACACGCCGAGGTAACGCAAGGCCTGCGCGGCCTGCTCGCGCGAGGAGCCGATGCCGAAGCCTTCGCCGCCCACCACGATGTCGCCTCGCACGATGTCGCGGGCGAATTCGGGCCGCACCGCTTCGAGGCAATGCTTCGCGAGTTCCTCGATGGGCTTGCGGATGGCGTAACCGGGTGAGAGCAGGTCGGTGTCGATGCGATCGCCGAATACCCATGCGCGCCCGGACAGGGTTGGTGTGGCAGCGTTCATGCCGCGGCCCGGGTCTGCAGGAACTCGCGCGGATCGCCGATCGTGCCGCGGATGGCCGATGCCGCGACGGTGTACGGTGAGCCGAGGTAGACCAGAGCGTCCGGCGAACCCATGCGGCCCTTGAAATTGCGTGCAGTCGAGGCGATGCAGACGTCACCGCTCGCGAGCACGCCCGCGCCATATCCGGCACAGGCGCCGCAGCCGCTCGGCAGCATGATGGCGCCCGCCGAGGTGAGGATCTCGAGGGTACCGTCGGCCGCGGCTTCGCGCGTGGTCCGCGTCGAGGCGGGCGCGATGAGCAAGCGTACGCCGCGCGCCACTTTCCGACCGCGCAAGACCTGTGCTGCCATGCGCAGGTCCGACAATTTCGCGCCGGTGCACGCGCCAATGTAGGCCTGGTCGATGCGTACGCCGGCGTGTTGATCGACCGCAGCGCTGTTCGCGGGGCTGTGCGGAGCGGCGACTTGCGGCGCCAGCGCGCCGGCGTCGAATTCGAAGTGGCGCTCGTACCGGGCGTCGGGATCGGACTGCCAGGACAGCGCGTCGTTGCCCACGGCCTGCCCGCCCTTGCGCAGCGCTTCGAGTGTGCTGGCGTCCGGTGCGATGATGCCGGTCTTGGCGCCGAGTTCGGCGGACATGTTGCAGAGGACCAGGCGCTCGTTCATCGACAGCGCGGCGACCGCATTGCCCGTGTACTGCATCACCTTGTAGTCGTTGCTCATGCCGAGTTCGGCGCACAGGAAGAGCATGATGTCCTTGGCGGCCACGCCCGCAGCGAGTTCGCCGCGCCATTCGATCAGCCAGCTCTCGGGTACGCGCACCCAGATTTCGCCGGTGACGAGCACGCCGGTCATTTCGGTCGCGCCGATGCCCACCATGAACGCGCCGACGGCACCTCCCGAGGGTGAATGCGAATCGCCACCCACGGCGAACATGCCAGGCAGCAGGTGCGCGTGCTCCTGCAGCACCACGTGGCAGATCCCCTGCATGTCGTAGAACGAGTCGATGGCGTGATCGCGCGCGAAGCGCCGCGTGAGCGCGAGGATCTCGGCGCTGTCGACATCGGGCGGCGGCACGAAGTGATCGCTCGCCATCACCACTTTGGAGGGGTCCCAGATCTTCGCCCCAAGCCGCTCGAGTTGGGGCTGAACGCGCCGGGGCCCGCCGGAATCGTGCATCATCGCGAGATCGACCTTGCAGGTCACGATCTCGCCGGGGCGCACACGCTCGCGCCCCGCGGCACGGGCGATGATCTTCTCGGACAGTGTCATGGCAGTGGGCGTGATCATGTGGCTCGAACAGGCTCGGGATAGGTTCTAGTATACGGAAATGGAGCAGTTGCCAGACAAGCGGTGCCTGATTGTCGGGATATCCGGCGCAAGCGGTGTGATTTACGGTATCCGCCTGCTGGAAATGCTGCAGGCTGTTCCGGAAGTCCAGACGCACCTCATCATGACCGCGACGGCCAAGCTCAACGTCAGGCTGGAGACCAACCGCTCCGTAAAGGATATCGAGGCGCTTGCGAACCACGTGCACGACGTCAGGGATCTTGCGGCGAGTATTTCGAGCGGTTCGTTCCGGACGGACGGAATGATAGTCGCGCCATGTTCGATCGGAACGCTGTCGGCAATCGCGAATTCACATTCGGACAACCTCCTCGTTCGAGCCGCCGATGTGGTCTTGAAGGAGCGCCGTAGACTGGTGCTGATGGTCAGGGAAACGCCGCTGCACGCCGGGCACTGCAAACTGCTGCTCGACGCAACCAACATGGGCGCCGTCATCGCGCCTCCTGTCCCGGCCTTCTACCATCGCCCTTCCACCCTGGAGGAGATCGTGGACTACAGCGTCGCGAGGGTCCTCGACCTCTTCAACATCAATGTGCCTGCAATCCGGCGATGGAAAGGCGTGGGGCAGCAACGCCCGGATCGCGACTAGGTATTCACCGCAGCCAGGGTCGCAGCCAGACTCGTTGCGGCATAATCGGGCCCTCTCCCCTGGAGCCAGCCATGCCGAATACCGCGAAGAAATACGACCTTTTGATCAGGAACGTGCGGGTGGTGCGCCCCAGGCGTTCCGCCGTGCAGACGATGGATATCGCGGTCAAGGACGGCAAGTTCGCCCGGATTGCGAAGGACATTCGCGTGAGCGACGCGGCGACCGTGGTCGATGGCCGCAACCGCCTGGCGTTCCCCGGCCTCGTCGATCCGCACATGCATTGCGGCATCTACGGTCCGCTCGCCGAGGACGCGCTCAGCGAGAGCCGCGCCGCGGCCCAGGGCGGCGTGACCTCGAGCCTGAACTACATGCGTACCGGCGGCTACTACATGCAGAAAGGTGGCGCGTACAAGGATGTCTACCAGGAGGTACTCGACATCTCGAAGGACCGCTTCTACGTCGACTACGCCTATCACCTCGCGCCGCTCGATCGCACGCATATCGGCGAGATCGACATGCTGATCGACAAGTTCGGCGTCACCTCGTTCAAGATCTTCATGTTCTATGGCGGCTACGGGCTGCATGGCGCCTCGAGCTCGCAGCACGAGTTCCTGATGATCGACAAGGACGAGAAGGACGATAACGAGCACTTCGAGTTCGTGATGCGCGGCGTGCAGCGGGCGATGGAGCGCTTCCCCGAGAAGAAGGAGTCGATTTCGCTCTCGCTGCATTGCGAGCTGGCCGAGATCCTCGCCGCCTATACGAAGATGGTCGAGCGTGGCGCGAAGAAGACCGATCTCGACACCTGGCTGACCGGTACATCGAACGATCCGGAGTGTGCGGATTGCGCGCCGCTGTCCGGGCTGCGCGCCTACAGCGCGGCGCGGCCGCCGCATTCCGAAGGGCTCGCCATCACGATTGCGTCGTATCTGGCGAACGAGACCAACTGCGCCAACATCAACCTGCTGCACCTCACCTCGCGCAAGGCCGTCGAATCGGCGCTGCGCATGGCGAAGGCGTTCCCGCACGTGAACTTCCGCCGCGAGGTCACGATCGCGCACCTGTGCCTCGATTACGACACGCCGGTCAAGGCGCTCGCCAAGGTCAATCCGCCGATCCGATCTCGGGACGACGTGGAGTTTCTCTGGCAGACGCTGCTCGACGGCAAGCTCGACTGGGTCTGCTCCGACCACGCCTGCTGCAAGTACGAGATGAAACTCGGCAAGCAGGACCACAACGACATCTTCCAGGCGAAGTCGGGCTTCGGTGGCACCGAATTCATGCTGCCGGCGCTGATCACCACCGGCAAAGCGCGCGGCCTGTCCTACAACCGCATGGCGGAACTGCTGTCCTGGAATGCCGCGCGGCGCTTCGGGCTGAACGGCAAGGGCGACATCGCGGCCGGCTTCGATGCGGACCTGGTGCTGGTCGATCCCGACCGCAGCTTTGTCGCGAGCGGCGAGCTGTCGGAGTCGCAGCAGGGCTACTCGGTGTTCGAAGGCATGGAAATGAGTGCCACGGTGACGGACACCTACCTGCGCGGCCAGCGCATTTATGGTGACGGCCGCGTGGTCGGTGCGCCCCAGGGTCGCTACCTCTCGCGCCCGTACGGTTGACCCGTTAGGCTGTCTGTCCTCGAAACCCTCCGCTCAAGCAAGGAGCACGACATGACGATCAAGGCTGGCGACAAGATGCCTTCTGGCACGCTCAAGACGATGACCAGGGACGGGGCGAAGGACATCACGACCGAGGAGCTCTTCAAGGGCAAAAAAGTGGTGCTGTTCTCGGTGCCTGGAGCCTTCACGCCGACCTGTGACGCGAAGCACCTGCCGGGGTACGTGCAGCATGCCGCGGAGATTCGCGCCAAGGGCGTCGACACGATCGCCTGCATGGCGGTGAACGATGTATTCGTGATGAATGCCTGGGGCAAGTCTTCCGGTACCGGCGATGACGTGCTGATGCTCGCCGACGGCAATGGCGATTATTCGAAGGCGCTCGGCCTCGAAATGGACGGCCGCGGGTTCGGCATGGGCCTGCGCGGACAGCGCTTCGCGGTCATCGTCGACGATGGCGTCGCCACCCACGTGTTCATCGAGGCACCGCGCGAGTTCAGGGTATCGGCTGCGGAATACGTGCTGGGCCAGCTCTGAAATGACCGCAGTCTCCGACCGCAACCACCGCATCACCTTCCAGCGCTCGCCCAAGGGCCTGCCGGTGGCGGAGGATTTCGGCGCCGACACGACACCGATCCCGACCCCGGGTCCCGGTCAGTTCCTCTCCCGCACGGTGTACCTGTCGCTCGACCCGTACTACCGCAACGTGATGAAGAACAGCCAGATCTATGCCGACCGGTTGAATCCCGGCGACGTGATGGTCGGCGAGACGGTCGCGCAGATCGTCGAGTCGCGCCACACGGATTTTCGTGCCGGCGATTACATCGCCGTGCGAAACGGCTGGCAGGAGTACGCGCTGTCTTCGGGGCAGGGCGTACGCCGCCTGGATCCCGCGGTGGCGCCGATATCG
Source organism: uncultured Pseudomonadota bacterium (assembly GCA_902826575.1). Lineage (GTDB taxonomy): Bacteria > Pseudomonadota > Gammaproteobacteria > Steroidobacterales > Steroidobacteraceae > CADEFQ01. The sequence goes on from CADEFJ010000013.1 coordinate 45,629, forward strand.
GCTGCGCTCGGCGTGCTCGGCATGCCCGGGCTGACGGGATACGCGGGCCTCGTGTATCTCGGTGAGCCGAAGCCGGGCGAGACGGTGGTGGTTTCCGCCGCCACGGGTGCGGTCGGCACCACGGCCGGCCAGGTGGCGCGCCTCGTCGGCGCACGCGCCGTAGGCATCGCCGGCAGCGACGAGAAGTGCGAGTTCGCGGTCCGGGAACTGGGTTACGCCGCGTGCGTGAACTACAAGAAGGGCGATCTCGCGGCCCAGCTCAAGGAAGCGTGCCCGACCGGGGTCGACGTCTACTTCGACAATGTCGGCGGCGACACGTTGACGGCCGTGTTGCGCAACCTGGCGCGGGGCGCGCGCATCGTCCTGTGCGGCATGATCGAGGCCTACAGCCTCGACACGCCGCCAGCCGGTCCGTTCCTCGGGCCTGTCGTCGGCGCACGGGCAACGATGCGCGGCCTCGTCGTCTACGATCACATGCATCGCATGGATGAAATGACCCGGGTCATCGGCGGCTGGATCCGCTCGGGGCAGTTCCGCTACCGGGAAGATGTCACTGATGGACTCGCGCAGGCCCCGGAGGCCTTCTGCCGCCTGATGCGCGGCGGGAACTTCGGCAAGGCACTGGTACGCGTCAGCGCCGAACGCTCCTGAGCGTAGCGGGCATCGCCATGCGGGCGGCTGTCGCGGCGCCCAGTGCGCCAACGATCATCAGCAGCCCAATGGGCACTGGCGAGCCCTCGTAAAGCGCTCCCGAGGCCGCCGCGAAGGCGACCGTCGTCAGCATCGCCAGAGAACTCGACAAGCCGCTTGCGAGGCCCGCGAGCTCAGGGTGCTCGCTTACCGCGCCTGCCAGCGACAATGGCGCGACGATGCCGTTGCCGGCGACCAGCACGATCAACGCCAGCATGTAGGCCGCGAGCCGCGGCTCGCGCAGCAATGCGACGCCCGCAAAGATCACTGCCCCGAGCAGCGTGAATGCGACGCCACTTTGCAACACGCGGCGACTGCCAATCCGGCGCGCGCCGGTGCCGGCAAACCAGGCACCGGCGGCAAAGGCCGCGGCCAACAGCGCCCACAACATTCCGAATTGCGCCGGACCGATGCCGAATTCACGCTCGAACAGATCGGCACCCACCGTGACGAAGCAGTAGATCATGCCGGTGGCGCAGCCGTAGATCATCGTGTACCCGAGAAAGCGCACATCCCGCAGCAGCAGTACAGCCTGGCTCGCGATGCTGCCGGGGTGCCCGGGCAGTGAGCGGGGGGCGCGCGTTTCCTGCAGCGACACCGCCATCCAGGCGATCAACGCGAGAGCGACGACCGCGTGCATGCCAAACAGCGCGCGCCAGCCGAACTGTTCGACCACGATGCCGCCGAAGACGGGCGAGAGGATCGGTGCAATGCCCATCACCGCGGTGATGAACGACAAGGCCACGGCCGCGCGTTCCGCCTCGTGCGTGTCGCGCACCATCGCGCGCGCCACCACGGTGCCGACGCTGGCGCCGAGCGCCTGCACGAAGCGTGCGAGGATCAGCAGCGGCAGCGACGGCGCGAACATCGCCGCGATGCTGGCCACGGCAAAGGCAATGAAGCCGGCGAGTACGACCGGGCGGCGCCCGAACCGGTCGCACAACAGGCCCTGCACGGGTTGCGCGAGGCCGAGCGCCAGCAGGTAGGCGGAGAGCACGAACTGGATGGTGCCGAAATCGGCCTGCAGTGCTCTTGCCATGACCGGCAGGCCCGGCACCAGGCTCGACATGCCGAATGTCGACAGGCCGCTCACCAGCCCGAGCAGCACGATCCACGAGCGCGAACCGACCCGGTCGCGGGTCACGCGGTGAGCAGTTTTTCGAGCTCGGGCACGATCGAAAACAGGTCGCCGACCAGGCCTATGTCGGCCACCTCGAAGATGGGCGCCTCGCCATCCTTGTTGATCGCGACGATCGTGCGCGCGTCCTTGATGCCGGTGAGGTGCTGGATGGCACCGGAGATGCCGATCGCGATGTAGAGTTCCGGTGCGATGATCTTGCCAGTCTGGCCGACCTGCATGTCGCTCGGCGCAAAGCCCGCATCGACCGCGGCGCGTGACGCGCCGACCGCTGCACCGAGCTTGGCGGCGAGGCCGTAGATCAGCTTGAAGTTGTCGGCGCTGCCGAGGGCCCGGCCACCAGAGATGACCCGTGCGGCACTCTGCAGGTCGGGCCGATCCGTGCTGGCGGCTGACACGCCGGCGAAGCGGGTATGGGTCGGCAGCGCCACATCGGCACTCGCGGTTTCGACCGCCGCGGTACCGTCCGCGCCGGCGGCCTCGAACGAGGCTGTGCGCACGGTCGCGACAATCTTGACGCCCGCGTCGACCTCGACGGTCACGATCGCGTTGCCGGCATAGGTCGGCCGGCGAAAGCGCGTGGCACTCTCGGCGGCCATGATGTCGGAAAGTTGCGGCGCATCGAGCAGGGCCGCGACACGCGGCATCAGATCCTTGCCGAAGGTGGTCGAAGGTCCGAAGACATGCGTAAAGGGCGCCGCGAGGGCTGCCACCTGCGGCGCAAGTATGGCCGCAAGGGCATGCCCGTTCTCGGGCCGATCGATGCGCAGGACCGTCTTGACGCCCGCGAGCCGACTCGCCTCGGCCGCGACGGCCGCACCATCGGAGGCGAGGACCAGGATCGTGATTTCCGCGTCCGGCACGCTGCGCGCGCAGCTGACGCATTTGGCAGTGCTGGCATTGAGCTTCGCGCCGTCGTGTTCGGCAACGATCAGTATGCGGCTCATCAGATCACCCCCCGCTTCCTGAGGGCAGCGACGAGTTCCTGCGTATCCTTGACCATGATCCCTTTCTGCCGCTGTGCCGGCGGCTCGGTGCGCACTACCTTGACGCGTGCGGCGGCCGTGACACCGAGTTCGGCGAACGGCAGGCTCTCGAGCGGCTTCTTCTTTGCCTTCATGATGTCGGGCAACTTGACGTAGCGCGGCTCGTTGAGCCGCAGGTCGGTCGTGACCACGGCCGGCAGATCGACCTCCAGCGTTTCGAGCCCGGCATCGACCTCGCGGGTCACCCGCGCGGTAGTCTCGGTGAGCTCGACCTTCGAGGCAAAGGTCGCCTGAGGACGCTCCCAGAGCGCCGCAAGCATCTGGCCGGTTTGATTGTTGTCATCGTCGATCGCCTGTTTGCCGAGCAGGACGAGGAAAGGCTGCTCCTTCCCGATGAGCTTCATGAATACGCGCGCCGCCGTCAGCGGCTCAATGCCGCCATCGTGCACCACGTGGATCGCGCGATCGGCGCCCATCGCGAGCGCGGTGCGCAGCTGCTGCTGGCAGTCGGCAGGCCCGATGGTAACCGCGACGACTTCCTCGGCACCGCCGCGCTCCCTGATGCGCAGCGCCTCCTCGAGTGCAATCTCGTCGAAGGGGTTGAGGCTCATTTTGACGCCGTCGGTGATCACGCCGCTGCCATCGGGCTTGACGCGGACGCGAACGTTGAAGTCGATGACGCGTTTGGTGCAGACGAGGATGCGCTTCATGGTGGGTAGTCTATCAGCGTACCTGTGGTGGGCGATGATGCTGGTGCGGCGGGTCGCGCTGCTGCTCGAGGAAATCGCTGCGAATCCTGGCCGCGGTATCGCGCAGTTTGGGCAGGAAACGCTCCGTGGCAAGTTTGAGTGGCACGGCGGTGCCGCTGAAGCGGATCGAGACCGCGGCAAGCACCCGGTCGTCGAGCAGCACCGGTACGGCCAACGTGATCTCGTCAGTGACACGCCGCGGCCGCACGGCCGTGGCATAGCCTTGCGCGCGCGCATCATTCAGGATCTGCGCCACATCGGTACGGTTCTTCGCCTGCTTGTCGTTCTCGCGGGTCGAGCGGGCGAGGATATCGAGCAGCGCATCGCGCTGGGCGACGGAGCAGAAGGCGAGATACACGCGGCCCGAGGCGGAGGTCAGCAGCGGCACGCGAAAGCCCGCCGAGTAGCGTTCGACCGCAAGCGGGCTGCGATGGTCGGTAGTCTCGCGAATCAACATCGAGGTGCCGGAGAGCGAGGCGATCGCTACCGGCCAGATGATTTCCTTGCCGAGTTCGTTGATGTGGGGGCGTGCGATCTGCGTGACCCAGGCTTCATCGTCGAAGCCATCCGACAGGCCCCGAACCATGATCGTGAGCCGGTAGCGGTCGTCGATCGCATCGCGATAGACGTAGCCGGCGTGGCTCAGCGTCTCCAGTATCCGGTAGGTCGTGGTACGGGGGAGGCGGATCTCCTGCGCGACTTCCGAAACGGTGGCGCCGTTTTTCAGATTGAGCACGGTGAGTGCGCCGAGGCCGCGGATGAGGGCGCGAATGGGGCGTGTGGATTCCATGGCGTACCCTTGTCCGCGACCACGGTGCGGAGCGCAAGTTGGGGAAAACCGAAGTTTAGGAATGCCGCCGGATGCTGTCCAATACGCGGACAGCGTTCGGCACAGTAACCGGAGCCACCCATGTCCACAGTCCTGTTGCAGCAACTCGCCGCCATCCTGGGCACGGAGAACGTCCTGACGGAGGCAACGGA
>CADEFJ010000014.1:0-39968 GCA_902826575.1 uncultured Pseudomonadota bacterium
GGCTGGAGAGCGGCGCAGAGGTCGACTTAGCGCGCGATCCGCCGTGTTCGTGCGGGTCTCGCCGAAATGTCGTGCATCGCCGGAGTCGGTGGTGGCGTGGCCGGGCTGGTGCGCACCGCGCGCAGCGGCCGCCGGATCCTCGCGCTCGATGGCTGCGTCCTTGCCTGCGTGAAGGCTTGTCTCGCGCAGGCCGGTGTGGCGGCTGATCGGCATCTCGTCCTCTCCGACTATGGCGTGCGCAAGCGCAAGCACGCCGACGTGGACCAGGAGCAGGCGGACCAAGTGTACGCCGATCACGTACGTTCGGAGGCCGAGGCACTGCTCGCAACAGCGGATGACCCTGCGTGCGATGCGACCGCTGCACAGGCTCCCGGGCACTGCGCCCCCGGACACGCATGCTGACGCCCGACGAGGCCGACCGGATCATCCGCGCGCAGCTGCGGGCGCTCGCAGTCGAGTCGCTGCCGTTGCTGCAATGCGCGGGCGCGGTGCTGCGCGAAGACATCCGCGCCGAGCGCGATCAGCCGCCCTTCGATCGCGTGGCCATGGACGGCATTGCGCTCGCCTCGCAGGCGGTGCGTGAAGGCCGCAGGCAGTTCCAGGTGCAGGGCATGCAGGCCGCCGGTGATGCGCCGCGCACGCTCGGGGATCCGACCCACTGCATCGAGATCATGACCGGCGGGGTGTTGCCGTCGGGCTGCGATGCCGTGGTGCCGGTCGAGCGGATCACGCTGCGCGGCAATGTGGCGACACTCGAAGACGGGCTCGAGGTTACCGCCTGGCAGAATGTGCATCGGCGCGCCAGCGACGCGCATGCCGGTGCGCGCCTGCTCGCCGCGGGCTCGATATTGCACGCACCCGACATCGCGGTCGCGGCTGGCGCCGGCCATGCGCGTCTGCGCGTGGCGGCGCAGCCCGCGCTGGTCGTCGTGTCGACTGGCAACGAGCTCGTGGAGCCGGGCGAGCCGATCGCGCCCCATCAGGTGCGACGTTCGAACGCCTACGGGCTCGTGGCACAACTGCGCCTGCACGGGTACACGCGTGTCGCGGACGATCACGTGATCGACGACGCGGAGGCGTTGCGCCGCAAGCTCGAACTGCACCTCGCCACGCATGATCTGCTGATCCTGAGTGGCGGCGTGTCGGCGGGCCGACTCGATCTCGTGCCGCAGGTGCTTGCGAAAATCGGCGTGCAGCAGCACTTCCACAAGATCGCGCAGCGGCCCGGCAAGCCGCTGTGGTTCGGTACCGCGTCATCGGGCGCCGCCGTGTTCGGCCTGCCGGGCAATCCGGTGTCGTCGTTCGTGTGCCTCGCGCGTTATGTCCTGCCGGCGCTGCGCGCCGCAGCCGGCATCGTGCCGGCACCCCCCGAGATGGTCGCGCTCGCGGCGTCCGTGCGCGTCGCGCCACCGCTCGCATACTTCCTGCCGGTGCGGCTGGCGCGCGATGCCCGCGGAGCGATCGCCGCCGCGCCGTGTCCGACGAACGGTTCCGGGGATTTCACGAGCCTCGTCGGCACCGATGGCTTCGTGCAGTTGCCTCCTGGCCCCAACGAGTACCCGGCGGGGTTTGCTGCGGCGTTCTTTCGCTGGTAATCGCAGTCAGGCCGGCTCGCAGCATCGATTCGATCAGCAGCAGGCGCGCGGGGCAATCCGGCTGCGGCTGTGCACGCACGGCCGCGATGCGCACAAGGCCCTGCGCCAGCGTCACCGCGTCGCGCGCGGGACCGAGGCAACGCCACATCAGCTCGCGCAGCTCATCCTCGAGACTCTCGCCCGCAGAGGCGCAGGGTGCCGCCGCGTGGATCGCGGGTGCGCGGGGCGCAAGTTCGGAGCTCGCCGATGGCGAGCCGCGCGTGTGCGCAAGCGCCTCTCCCAGCCGCCGGCCGAACACGACGGCTTCCAGCAGCGAATTGCTCGCCAGCCGATTCGCGCCGTGCAGGCCCGTGCAGGCGACTTCGCCGACGGCCCACAAATGCGGCACGCTCGTACGGCCGTCGAGGTCCACCGCGATGCCGCCCATGTGATAGTGCGCGGCACAGGTCACGGGGATCGGCTCGCGATGCGGATCGATGCCATGCGCGAGGCACTGCCGCCACGCGGACGGAAACGCGTGTGCGACATCCGTGCCGCGCAGTGACGTCGCATCAAGCCATACGTTCCCGCCCGCCACCTGCGCGGCATGCACGATGCCGGCGACCACATCGCGCGGCGCGAGATCGCCGAGCGGATGCGCCGCGGCCATCAAGCGGTGCCCGCGATCGTCTATCAGGCGCGCTCCCGCACCGCGCAAGGCTTCGGAAATGAGTGGCAACGGATTCGCGGCCACGGCGAGTGCCGTGGGATGAAACTGCACCGCGGCAAGCTGCTCGCAGCGGGCGCCAATCGCGAGTGCCATCGCAAGGCCGTCGCCACGCGCGACCGGGGGGTTCGTGGTGCGACTGTACAGCCCGCCGATTCCGCCAGTCGCAATGACGACGTCACGGGCACGCACCGTGACCGGCAATCCGTCGGCGGAGATTGCCGCGGCCCCGCCTGCCCCGCCCGCACACCGAAGCAGGCTGTGTGCCTGCACGCGCGGCAGCCATTCGATGTGCGGGGCGTCAGCGGCCTCGAGTCGCAGCGCCCGCATGATCGCCTCGCCGGTGGCATCGCCACCGGCATGCAGCACGCGCGGCCGGCTGTGCGCAGCTTCGAGGTGCAAAGACCAGTCTGCGCCGGTGCGCGCGAAGCGCACGCCGCGCGACTCGAGCCAGGCGATGGCCGCGGGTGCGCGCTCGCACGCAAACTGCACTGCGCTGTCATCGTTGAGTGCATGTCCAGCGCGGCGCGTGTCCTCGGCGTGCAACTGCGGCGAATCATCGTGGCCCACCGCCGCGGCGATGCCGCCCTGGGCCAGTTCGCTGGCGGTGCCGGCCGCGTGCAGCACGCACACGCGACGTCCGCGGGCGCTCAACGCCGTGACCAGGCCGGCGGCCCCGGCACCGATCACCAGCAGATCCGTGTCGAGCGTGATCAAGGGCCGCGCGGGCGGCCGAGTTCGAGCATGCGCTCCACGGCCCGGCGCGCACCGCTCGCGATGGCGTCCGGGACCTCGATGGCAGGGCCGAGCCGCTCGAGGCTGGCGCGCACGGCGGGCAACGTGATGCGTTGCATGTGCGGACAAAGGTTGCAGGGGCGCAGGAAGGCCGTGCGCGGAAACGCCCCCGCGATATTGTCGGCCATCGAGCACTCGGTGATCAGCACCGCGCGCTCGGGCTGCTCGCGCTCTAGCGCTGCGAGCATGCCCGATGTCGAGCCGACATAGTCGGCGGCGTCCTGCACGTCGCGCGGACACTCGGGGTGTGCGAGCACATAGGCTTGTGTCGCTTGCCGATACTCCCGCACTTCCTGGCCCGTGAAGCGTTCATGCACTTCGCAATGGCCCTGCCACGGGATGATGCGCACGCTGGTGTGGGCTGCAACGTGCGCCGCGAGATACTCGTCCGGCACGAAGATGACTTCCGGCGCGCCGAAGCTCTCGACGACGAGTTGCGCGTTCGACGAAGTGCAGCAGGCATCGCACTCGCTCTTCACCGCAGCGCTCGTGTTCACGTAGCACACCACTGGCACGCCGGGGTGTCGCCGGCGCAGTTCCCGAATGTCCTCGGGCGTAATCGATTCGGCCAGCGAGCAACCGGCTTCGAGGTCGGGCAGCAGCACGGTCTTTTCCGGCGCGAGCAGCTTGGCGGTCTCCGCCATGAAGCGCACGCCGCACATCACGATGACGTCGGCGGTCGATCGGGCGGCCTGCCGGGCCAGTTCGAGGGAGTCGCCGTGGAAGTCGGCGATGCCATGGAAGATTTCCGGCCGCTGGTAGTTGTGCGCGAGCACGACGGCGTTGCGCTCGCGCTTGAGCGCCTCGATGGCGGCAATCAGCTCGTAGTGTGCCCGCCACTCGACGACGGGCATCAGCCGCGCGACACGCTGGTAGCGCTGCGCGTGCTGTGCGGCGTCGTAGTGCAGTCCGGTCGAAGGGGCGGCCGCGTTCACAGCCGGCTGAAGACGAGCGATGCGTTCGTGCCGCCGAAGCCGAAGCTGTTCGACATCACGGTCTGCACGCGCATCGGCCGCGTCTCCCTCAGGATCGGGTAATCGGCGCAGGCCGGATCGAGCTCATCGATATTGGCCGAGCCGGCGAGAAAGCCATCGCGCAGCATCAGCAGCGTATAGATCGCCTCGTGCACGCCGGCGGCACCAAGCGAATGGCCGGACAGGGATTTGGTCGAGGAGAGGAGCGGCAGGTCGAAGCCGAACACTTCGCGGACCGCATTGAGTTCGATCACGTCGCCGAGCGGTGTCGACGTGCCGTGCGCGTTCACGTAATCCACCGGGTGCGCGACCCCGCTGAGCGCCTGGCGCATGCAGCGCACCGCACCTTCGCCCGAGGGCTGCACCATGTCCGCACCGTCCGCGGTGACGCCGAAGCCGACGAGTTCGGCAAGGATCGGCGCGCCGCGTGCCTGCGCGTGCTCGAGCGATTCGAGCACGAGCATGCCACCGCCGCTCGCGATCACGAAGCCGTCACGGCCTGCATCGTAAGCGCGCGAGGCGAGTTCCGGCGTGTCGTTGCGCGCCGTCGACAGCGCGCCCATGGCGTCGAACAGCGCCGTGAGCGACCAGTGCTCCTCCTCGCCGCCGCCGCAGAACATGACATCCTGGTTGCCCCAGCGTATCTGTTCGGCGGCAGCTCCGATGCAATGTGCGCTCGTCGCGCAGGCCGAGGTCAGCGAGTAGCAGACACCCTTCACATGGAAGCTCGTCGCGAGGCACGCGGCAACCGTGCTGCACATCGTGCGCGGCACGCGCGTAGCGCCCACTTTCCGCAGGCCGCGTGCGCGCAGCGTGTCGGCCGCCTCGACGATATTCGCAGGCGAGCCGCCGCCGGAGCCGGCAATCAGGCCGGTGCGCGGATGGCTGATCTGCGCCTCGGTGAGGCCGCTGTCCGCGATCGCGCGCGCCATCGCAATCGCGGCGAACGCCGCCGCGTCGCCCATGAATCGCAGGTCGCGACGATCGAGGTGATCGCCGACCACGATCTGCGGGACACCCGCGACGTGGCTGCGCAGGCCGGCTGCTGGATAGTCCGGCATGGCGCGGATGCCCGAGCGGCCCTCGGCGAGTGACTTGCTGACCGTGGCGGCATCGTTTCCGAGGCAGGACACGATGCCGAATCCAGTGACCACCACGCGACGCATCAGACGGCCTCGGGCAGGTTGAACAGGCCGACACGCAGCCCTTCAGCCGTGTAGATCTTCTCGCCGTCCGCGAACAGCGCGGCGTCGCCCACGATCATCACGAGACGTCGCTCGATCACGCGCTTGATGTCGATCTGGTACTGGACGAGTTTCACGGTCGGCAGCACCTGGCCAGTAAAGCGCACGGCATCGACGCCGAGCGCGCGCCCGAGGCCGCGATGACCGCTCCACGAAAGATGAAAGCCGATCAGCTGCCACATCGCATCGAGACCGAGGCAGCCCGGCATCACGGGGTCGCCGATGAAATGGCATTGGAAGAACCACAGCGAGGGGTCGATGTCGAGTTCGGCGCGGATCTCGCCGGCGCCATGGGCGCCTCCCTCTGACGAGATCAGGCTGATCCGGTCGACCATGAGCATTGGCGGGCTCGGTAGCCGCGGCCTGCCGGGACCGAACAGGGTGCCTGCGCCACTGGCGATCAGCTCCTCTTTGGTGAAGCTGCTTTGCCGACGCGCTTCTGCGGCGTGTGCCGCTGTGCTGCTGGGTAACATGGGCCGATTACATCCCGAGGCCGGCCCGCGCGCGTTGATGTGGGTCAAACAGTTCGGCCCACATCGCGTCGGTGCGCTGCACCACATCCGGGCTCATCGCGAGCGGGCGGCCCCAGCTGCGACGCGTCTCGGCGGGCCATTTGTTCGTCGCGTCGATGCCGAGCTTCGAGCCGAGGCCGGCGATCGGGCTCGCGAAGTCGAGATAATCGATCGGGCTGCGCCGCACGAGGTGCGTGTCGCGCGCCGGATCGACCCGGGTCGATATGGCCCAGACCACCTCCTGCCAGTTGCGCACGTCGATGTCATCGTCGGTCACGATCACGAACTTCGTGTAGAGGAACTGTCGCAGGCTCGACCATACGGCCTGCATGATCTGGCGCGCATGGCCGGGGTAGGCCTTGCGGATGCTCACGACCGCGATGCGATACGAGCAAGCCTCGGGCGGCAGGTGGAAATCGACGATCTCCGGAAAGCTCCGCTGCAGCATCGGAACGAACATTTCATTCAGTGACATCGCGAGGACGGAGGGCTCGTCCCACGGCGAGCGGCCCATGTAGCCACCGTGATAGAACGCCTGCCTTCTCATCGAAACCCGCTCGACGGTGAGTACCGGAAAGCGCGCCTGGCTGTTGTAGTAGCCGGTGTGATCGCCGAACGGGCCCTCGAGCGCCTCGTCATCCGGTGCGATGTGGCCCTCGAGCACGATCTCGGCACTGGCGCAGACATCGAGACCGATGCTGCTGCGAAACACCTCACTGCGCCGGCGACGCAGCAGGCCGGCAAACTGATACTCGGACACGCTGTCGGGAATGGGTGTGGTCGCGGCGATCAGCAGCGCAGGGTCCGCGCCGATCATGACGGCCGCCGGGAACGGTTTGCCGGGCTTGTCGCGCTGCCAGTCGCGGAAGTCGAGTGCGCCACCGCGATGCGACAGCCAGCGCATGATCACGCGATTCGCGCCGATCACCTGCTGGCGATAGGGCGCCACGTTCTGGCGCGGCTTGCGCGTGCCCCGCGTCACCACCAGGCCCCAGGTGATCAGCGGGCCCGCATCCTCCGGCCAGCAGGTCCAGATCGGCAGCTGCGTCAGGTCGACGTCGGGTCCAACCTGCACGGTTTCATGGTCGGGCCGGTGGGTCACGGTGCGCGGCGACGCCTTGAGCAGCGGCAGCAGCGCAGGCAGCTGGCCGAGCGCTTCGCGCGGGCGGTCCGGCCAGTGCGGTTCGCGCAGGAATGCGAGGGTCGAGCCGATCTCGCGGAACTGCTTGACGCTGTCGTAGCCGAGCGCCGCGGCCACGCGCCGCTGGGTGCCGAACAGATTGCCGAGTACCGGCATGGTCGAGCCGCGCGGCTGCTCGAACCACAGTGCCGGCCCGCCGGCCTTGAGGCTCCGCTGGCACAGGTCAGTCATTTCGAAGCGCGGATCGACGGGGAAGGGCACGCGCTTCAGGTCGCCGCTGCGCTCGAGCGACTGCACGAAGTCGCGAAGGCTCGCGTGGGTCACCGGAGCGCCTGCCGGTGGATGCGTCGCAACGCCTCCGGGCTGTTGCGCGTGTTGACCGGGATCAAGCCGTGATGCGCGCGTCCATGGCATGAATGGCGGGTCCGCTTCCGCGCGAGCCCGTCATGCCGCCCGACACGATTGCCATTGCCCACCAGGTCCTGCGCCGCGCGCCGGCGCCGTTGCAGGCGAGGCTGCTTGCGCTCGCGATCAACCAGTTGCTGCGCGGCCAGGCGCTCGCGGGCCGGCTCGACGAACTCGCGGGCAAGTGCTTCTGCCTGCGCGTCGAGGACATTCCGCTCGCGCTGTGCTTCGAGGTCGCGGGTGGCGGACTGCGGCCCTCGAGCGGAGCGCCGCACGTGACGATTCGCGGGACGCTGCAGGACTTCGTCGATCTCGCACGCCGCCGGGAAGATCCCGACACGCTCTTCTTCCAGCGTCGTCTCGCCGTCGAAGGGGAAACCGAGACCGGACTGCACCTGAAGAATCTGCTCGACGGCTGGGAGTACGACTTGCCGGAGCACTTGCGCGCCGTGCTGCCAGGTCCGCTCGCGGGTCTCACCCTGCATGCTCTATCCCGGCTTCGCCCCGCAGGTAGCCGTCGCAATAGCCGCCCGGCAGCGAAGGCTCCGGGAACGTGGCAACTGCGCCCGTAGTATCCAGCGCGGTTCGAAATGCATGGATCACCGCCGCAAAATCCCGCGACTGCGGCGAAAGCCGCAGGATGTCGACGCCGGCGGCGCGCAGCTCAGCGACATTGTCCGACAGGTTCTGCACCGCGGCGGATTGAGTCTGGATGCCGTTCAGCGTGAGGAAAGGCTGATCGTCACGCGAGAAGAGCGTGATGCCGTCGGGGTAGTTGCCGCAGATGAACCCGCAGTCATCCTTGGGCAGATCGTGGGAACGTGCCGTGAAGCAGCGCGCCGAGAAGGCGAGCGGCAGGCGGCCGTAGGCGAACACTTCGATCTCGAGCCCGGCCGGGCGGGCCGCACCGAGCGCGGCGATCGTGGCGAGCGGCAGCTCGACAGGCGCCACCCAGCGTCGTGCGCCGTGCGCCGCCATCCACTGCAGCGTGGCGTCGTTGTAGATGTTGAGGTGCGGTCCGGCGACGAACGGGCGGCCGGCGGCGTACTGCACGACCGCCATGTCGTTGGCCTCGAGGCGCCCGCCCGAGGTGTCGACGATGCGCACCATCGTCGCAAGTTCCGATTCGGCCTCGATGAGTGCAAGGGTCGAGTAGACGACTTCCTTGCCGGCATTCTCGAGTGCGTGCGCGACCATCGGCCAGTCCTCACGCTGCAGCACGCGCCGCTTGCTGCACACGACTTCGCCGAGATAGACGATATCGACTGGGGCGTCGCACAGGGCGGCGTAGAAATCGAGCGCCGCGCGGCGCTCCCACAGATAGAGAATCGGACCGACGGCTAGTTTCATGCGATGCCCGTTCATTGCCAGGGTCGGTGGTAGGCGCCGAGCGTGTGCGTGCGTCCCTCGGCAAGCGCATCGAGCGCGGCAAGCAGGTCGGCGGGCGGTGCCCAGGGTTCGATCGAGCCGTCGCTCGCGTTGCCGGTCAACTCGTCCCCCGGCGCCGCGCGCGCCGCCGCCGCGCACAGATCGAGCGCGCGGCGCAGCAGGCCCGTTACCTGCCCCACATAGGCCGGTGAACGCTGGCGTCCCTCGACCTTGATCGCCTTGACTCCGCTTGCCGCGAGCGTCGGCAGAACGTCGAGCGCGTTGAGGCTGGTCGGCTCCTCGAGCGCATGGAATACCACGTCGTTGACGCGAAAGCGGCCCTTGCACAACGTCGGATAGCCGGCGGCTTCGCCCGGTGCGTACCGATCGATCAGGATGCCGTTCAGGCGTGACTCTCGCCCGGCGGGGGTTTCGTCCCAGCGTACTGCATGCGCCGGCGAGCAGACGCCCTGCGAGTTCGGCGAGTGGCCGGTCGCGTAGGAGGAGAGGGCGCAGCGGCCCTCCACCATCACGCAGAGGCTGCCGAAGCCAAACACCTCGATCTCGACTGCCGTGCGCTTCACCAGGCGCGCGACCTGCGTGACCGACAGTACGCGCGGCAGCACGGCGCGCTGGATGCCGAACTCCCGGCGGTACAACTCGATCGCGCGCCAGTTGGTCGCCGAGCCCTGCACGCTGAGGTGCAGGCGCAGCGCGGGATGCCGGTCCGCCGCGTAACGCATCAGTCCGGGGTCGGCGAGGATCAGCGCGTCGACGCCGAGTCGCGCCGCGCGATCGATCGTCTCGGTACCGATCTGCCAGGTCGCGGGCGAGGGATAGATGTTGAGTGCGACGAACACGCGCACGCCGCGCGCGTGCGCATAGCGGATGCCCGTTGCCGCTTCGACCTCGCTGAAGTTCAGGCCGGGAAAATTGCGCGCGTTGGTCGCGCCGCGAAAACCGATGTATACGGCGTCGGCACCGTGATCGACGGCGGCGCGCAGCGCCGGCAGTGTGCCGGCCGGGCAGACGAGTTCGAGGCTCATCCGCGCATGGTCGCGTCAGACGAGTCGTCCCGTGTTGACGACGATCAAGCAGTCGGCTTGAGGGAAAGCAAGGTCACCTGCTGGCCTGTGATTTCGATCTGCCGCTCGCGATTCAGCTTCTGGATCATGCGGCTCACCGTTTCGATGCGCGTGTCGAGCAGGTTGGCGATCTCCTGCCGGGTCATGCCGAGCGAGAAGCTCCGGCCATCGAGGCCACGCTGCTCGAAGCGCCGCGCGAGATCGAGAATGAACCCGGCGACGCGGTTGCGCATCGAGCCGCGGGCAAGCGCAGGGCGCGGCGCCGATATGCGACTCAGCAGGTTGATCAACGCCGCCGCGAGCTCGCGCACGCGCGGATACTGATCGCTCAGCAGCGACAATGGCAGCTCGCAGCACACGACAGGTTGCACCGCGACGACGTCGTGCGAGAAGACGCGCTTTGCGAAGACTTCCGTGCCAAGCACGTCGCCCGGGGTGTTGACCGCGACGATGCGCTCCTCGCCGTCGGTGCCGACGTCGACCGACTTCAACATGCCCTGGCGCACGGCAAACAGCGAGTGCGCGGGCTCGCCGGCCCGATAAAGGCGCGTACCGGCACGCAGGGTCCTCAGGGCTCCCGTGCGCTGCACGCCGCGATTTTCGCCGAGGGCAGTGATGCCGCAGAGCCGGCAGACCTCATAGAGGTCGCAGGAGCGGCAGGCTATGGGACCGGGGGTGGGCGTTGTCATGGCGTTCACTGCCTTGAGATTGATCAAGGCAATTGTCCACCGGGCGCCAGGCCTCGTTATTGATCCAGATCAAGTGCGCCGAGGCGCAGGGCGTTGCCCACGACCGAAACCGACGACAGGCTCATCGCGAGCGCCGCAATCATCGGGGAGAGCAGCAGGCCGGTGACCGGATAGAGGACGCCCGCCGCGATCGGCACGCCGAGCGCGTTATAGAGGAAGGCGAACGCGAGGTTCTGCTTCATGTTCCGAACCGTCGCGATCGAGATCGAGCGCGCCCGCACGATGCCGTTCAGGTCGCCCTTGACCAGCGTGACCTGGGCGCTCGACATCGCCACGTCGGTGCCGGTACCCATCGCAATGCCCACATTGGCGCCGGCGAGCGCCGGGGCGTCGTTGATGCCGTCGCCCGCCATCGCGACTCTGCGGCCCTGGCCCTGGAGCTTCCGCACCAATTCGATCTTGTCCTGCGGGCGCACCTCGCCGTGCACTTCATCGATGCCGAGCTGATGCGCGACGGCATGCGCCGTGGTGGAGCCGTCGCCGGTCGCCATCACGATGCGCAGGCCCGCGGCATGCAACGCATCGATCGCCGCGGGTGTCGAGGCCTTGATCGGATCGGCGACCGCGATGAGTCCCGCGAGTGCGCCATCGACACCGATCCACATCACACTGGCGCCATCCTTGCGCAGGGATTCGGCGTCGGCCGACAGCGGTGCGGTGTCGACTCCAGCCTGCTGCATGAGGACGGTGTTGCCGATCACGAGCTGCCTGCCGCCCGCGCGGCCGCGCACGCCAATGCCGGTCGAGGACTCGAAGTCCTCGGGCTGCTCGAGGGCAAGATTGCGGCGCCTCGCCTCGGCAACGATGGCATCGGCCAGCGGGTGCTCGCTCACCTGGTCGAGGCTCGCCGCAAGGCGCAGCAGGTCGTCGTCGGTGTAGCCCGGCGCGGGCACGGTGGCGCGAAACGCCGGCTTGCCTTCGGTGAGCGTGCCTGTCTTGTCGACGATCAGCGTGTCGATCGCGCGCAGGTGCTCGATGGCTTCGGCGTCGCGGAACAGCACACCGCTGCCCGCGGCGCGGCCGGTAGCCACCATGATCGACATCGGTGTCGCAAGTCCGAGCGCGCACGGGCAGGCGATGATCAGCACCGAGATGGAATTCAGCACCGCGTAGGTCCACGAGGGCTCGGGACCCGCCAGGCCCCATATGAAGAATGTGGCAATGGCCACCGCGAACACCGCGAGTACGAACCAGTAGGCCACCTTGTCGGCCATGCGTTGCAGCGGTGCGCGCGAGCGCTGCGCCTGGGCGACCAGCTGCACGATGTTCGACAGCACCGTCGCCGAGCCCACCCTCTGCGCACGGATCACCAGGCTCCCGCTGCCGTTGAGCGTCGCGCCGATCACGGCGGCCCCCGCAGTCTTCTCGACCGGCACCGGCTCGCCGGTCAGCATTGATTCGTCGACGTTCGAGCGCCCTTCGAGCACGACGCCGTCGACCGGCACCTTCTCGCCGGGCCGCACGCGCAGCCGATCGCCCACGTGCACGTGGGAGAGATCGATATCTTCCTCGGTGCCGTCGTCGCGCAATCTCCGCGCCGTCTTCGGCGCAAGCCCCAGCAGTGCCTTGATTGCGGCCGAGGTCTTCGAGCGCGCGCCCAGCTCGAGCAACTGGCCGAGCAGCGTCAACGAGACAATTACCGCCGCGGCCTCGAAGTACACGCCCACACGACCGTGCTCGCGGAACGAGTCCGGAAAGATCTCCGGCGCAAGCGTCGCGACGACGCTGTAGCCATACGCGGCGAGTACGCCGCTGCCGATCAGCGTCCACATGTTCGGGCTGCGATTGCGGAACGATTGCCACCAGCGCTCGAAGAATGGCCAGCCGGCCCACAGCACGACCGGTGTCGCACCCACGAACTCGATCCACGTGCGTGTCTCGATCGACGGACCATGGAAGTAGTGGCCGAACATCCCGAGTACGAACACCACGATGGTCAGCGGCAGCGACCACCAGAAGCGCCGGGAGAAATCCCGCAGTTCCGGATTCTCCTCCTCGTCGAGGCTCGGCATCTCCGGCTCGAGTGCCATGCCGCACTTGGGGCAGATGCCCGGGCCTTCCTGTCTGACCTCGGGATGCATCGGGCAGGTGTAGATCGTGCCGGGAGGCGCGGCTGGCGCCGCGGGCGGAATGCCTGTCGCGGCTGCAGCGCGATACTTTTCCGGATCGGCGATGAAGCGCTCGCGGCAGCGTGCGCCGCAGAAGTGATAGGTCTCGCCGCCATGCACGACATGGTGCGGCGTCTTCCGCGGGTCGACCTTCATGCCGCAGACCGGGTCGGTCACGCGATCGTCGCGCTCGTGGTGCGCGCCATGGGCATGGTGCGCGTGATTGTGGTGTTCGTGGCTCATGTTTCCTCGCCGGACAATGCGGTCAGGATCGGGCACTGCGCGAGATCGCCGTGGCCTGGGCAGGCGGCAACGAGCTTGCGCAGGCCGTCCCTGACACGCGTCAGCTCCGCGAGCTTGAGTTCGACATCGGCAAGCTTCGCCGTCGCGGCCGTTTTCACGCGTGTCATGCTGCGACCGCGGCGGCCGGTGAGGGCGAGGAGGTCGTGGATTTCCTCGAGCTTGAAGCCGAGTGCCTTGGCGCGCCGGATGAAGCGCAGGCGGGCGACGTCGTCCTCATCGTAGTTGCGATAACCCGAAGGCCGCCGGCGCGGTGCGGGCAGGATGCCTTGACGCTCGTAGTACCGCACCGTGTCGATGGGTACGCCGGCCGATTTGGCAAGTTCACCGATTTGCATACTCCCAGTATGCACCCTGGACTCAAGTCCAGAGTCAAGGCGGCGTATACTGGCGCCTTCAGGGAGGACACCGATGCTCGCATTCCTGCTCTGGCTGCTGCTGTTCGTGATCTGCTGGCCCGTCGCGCTGATCGGGCTGCTGCTCTACCCGCTCGTATGGCTGCTCCTGCTGCCGTTCCGGTTGCTCGGCATCGCCGTGAATGGCGTGTTCGAGCTGTTGAAGTCGATCATCCTGCTGCCGGCGCGGGTGTTGAGGGGAAAGCCGGGCTGAGAAGTGGAGCGAACAGCGAACAGCGAACAGATTACAGCCAGAACCGTCAGCCGGCGTGTGGCGCCCGGCCGTGCGCTCTGGCCCTGAGCTCTAGGCTCTAAGCTCTAAGCTCCACGCTCTGAGCCGGGGCATTAAGGCGGCGGCTGCTTTTTCGCTTCCGCGTCTTCATCGGCCGGTGTCGGCGCCGCCACGGGGCCGGTTTCCGTCGCCGGGCGCACGATGACGTTGCCGTCCTGGTCTGGCAGGTAGAGCGGGCCTTTCTGGCCGCATGCCGCAAGCAGCGCGAGCGCCAGCGTCGCGGCGAGCACGGCGCTGCGCATCACAGGAACATCGTGCGTTTGTCACGCAGCGCGATCCAGCCGCGCGCGACGCGATAGACGATCCAGATCGCAATGACCACGGCCGCCAGATAGAAGGTCACGATGCCGAGCCCGAACAGCAGCACCAGCGGCGCCGACACGATGGCCGCGACCACGATCCACAGGAACGCGAACCAGAAGGTGCGAATCTGCCAGCGGAAGTGTGATTCGAGCCAGGTGCCGCGCACTTCGGACTGGCGCACGTAGTTCATGATCACGGCGATGATCGACGGCAGGCCGAAGACGAAACTGCCAATGACCGTTGCAGGGCCGGTGACGCCGATCAACACGGACAATGCGTGCAGCCCGTAGATGATATTGGTGTAAGTGATGAGGCCGGGGTCAAGGCCGGCAGTGCCCTGGCTGGACTCGTTCATCGGCTGGATCTCCTGCAAGGTGCCGGGTTTTCGGTATTTCGGTTATTGCGGCGCAGCCGCGCAATAACCGAAATACCGAAAACCCGGCACCAAGTCTATACCCGTCGGCGTTCCACGGTCGCCATCGTGATGCGCGAGATGCAGGTGAGGTTGCCAGCCGGGTCGCGCAGCTCGATGCCCCAGACCTGGCTGCGCGCGCCGATGTGGTAAGGGCGAGTGGTGCCGGTGACGAGGCCGCTGGTCACCGGGCGCAGGTGATTGGCGTTGATCTCCTGCCCGAGGCACACGAAGCGGGTCGTATCGACGCAGCAGGTTGCCGCGGTGCTCGCGAGGGTTTCAGCCAGCGCCACGGATGCACCGCCGTGAAGCACGCCGAGCGGCTGGTGCGTGCGCTCGTCCACGGGCATCGTCGCGCGCATGAAATCGTCGCCGATCTCCGTGAAGCGGATGCCGAGATGGTCAACGAGGGTTCGCGGCGCCATTCCATTCAGTTGATCGAGTGTCGGCTGCTGGAACCAGATCGCCATGCTCACTCCTTGCGCAAACGCGCGCCGATGCGTCGGTAGGCCTCGCGAAACGGGATGCCTTCCTTGACGACGAGCGCGTTGGCTTCCTCGGCTGCGCGGATCGCCGGGTCGAGTGTGATCCCCTGCGCACGGAAGCGCACCGCACCGATAGCGGCAGCCATGATGTCGAGCGACTGCAGCGCAGTGTCGATGCCGCGAAACAGCGGCAGCTTCAGCAGCTGCAGGTCGCGCTGATAACCCGAGGGCAGCTTCGCGAACAGGCCGAGTGCCTCGATGAGGTTCGCGTGTGCCGTCGCGGTGCGGCCGCGCACCAGCTCGAATACATCGGGATTGCGCTTCTGCGGCATGATCGACGAGCCGGTGGTGAACTCGTCCGGCAACGTGACGAATGCAAACTCCTGCGTATAGAAGAGCAGCAGGTCGGCGGCGAGCCTGCCGAGATCCTGCATGGCGAGGGCGATCTCGAACAGCACTTGCGCCTCCGCCTTGCCGCGCGAGAGCTGCACGGCGGTGACCGGCTCGTGCACGACCGCGAATCCGAGCGCCGCGCGGGTGGCGTCCCGATCGAGCGGCAGGCCGGGCGTGCCGTAGCCGGCGGCGGAGCCGAGCGGGCTCTTGGCGTTGCGCCGATGCGCGAGACGCAGGCCTTCGGCGTCGTCGCGCAGTTCGGCGGAGAATCCGCCGGCCCACAACGCGACCGTGCTCGGCATCGCCTGTTGCATGTGGGTGTAGCCGGGCAGGGTGATGCCGCCTTCACGCGCCGCAAGCGCATCGAGCGCGTCCGCGACCTGCAAGGCGCCCGCTCGCAGCTGCTCGATCGCATCGCGCAGGTACAGGCGCAGCGCGGTCAGGACCTGGTCGTTGCGGGAACGGCCGAGGTGCACGCGCCCGCCGGCGGCACCGATGCGCGCGGTAAGGCGCCGCTCGAGCGCGCTCTGGCCATCCTCATCGGCGAGTTCGACGTGCCATTCGCCGCGCGCGTGCGCCTCGCCGAGTGCGGTGAGACCGTCACGGATCGCCACGAAGTCGGCCTCGGTGAGCAACCCCTGCGCATGCAGCATCGCGGCGTGCGCGATCGAGGCCGCGACGTCGTAGCGCACCAGGCGCTCATCGAGCGCGTAGTCCTCGCCCGCGGTGTAGGCGAGCACCCGGGCATCGAGCGGCGCGCCCTTGTCCCACAGGCGGGTCATGCGGCTCCGCTCTGCTGCTCGGCGCTGCTGAGGGCATTGATGTCGGCGACGATCAGCGTGCCCGTGCCCTCGTTGGTGAATACCTCCGCGAGGATGCTCTCCGGCGAGGTGTAGGCGATCACGTGCACGCGCCGCACGCCGCCGCGGATCGCGTCCTCGATCGCCTTGGCCTTCGGCAGCATGCCGTCCTTGATGCTGCCGTCCTCGCGCATCCGCCTGAGGCCGTTCAGGTCGGTGTACGAGACCACCGAGGACGGATCCTCGACGCGCTCGAGGATGCCGGGCGCCCCGGTGCAAAGGATCAGTTTCTCGGCGCCGAGCGCCGCGCCGACGGCCGCGGCTACGGTGTCGGCGTTGATGTTGAGCAGCACGCCACCGGCGTCGGCCGACAGCGGACTCACGACCGGCATCAGGCCGTTGTCGAGGAGCTTGCGCAGAACCGTGGTATCGACCGAGTCGATGTCGCCGACGAAACCGAAGTCGACGCTCTCGCCGTCGGGCATCTTCACGACCGGGCGCCGGTGCGCGGTGATGAGGCCCGCATCGACGCCGCTGACGCCGACCGCGCTGATGTCGAGCTCACGGCATATGCCGAGAATGCGGGTATTGATGAGGCCGTTCAGCACCATCGAGGTGGCGTCGATCGATTTCTGGTCGGTGATGCGCCGGCCCTGCACCATGCGGGTCGGCACGCCGAGCGCCTCGGTGAGCTCGGTCAGCTGCGGACCGCCGCCGTGCACGAACACGACGCGCACACCGAAGTAATGCAGGATCGCGATCTGCTCGATCAACGCGCGAGTGGCCTGCGCATCGCCGAATACGGCGCCGCCGGCCTTGATCACGAAGGTCTTGCCTTTGTACATGCGTATGTACGGCGCTGCGCTGCGCAGCGAACGGACGGCGAGGGCCTGGTCGGCGCGGTGCTTCATCATTGTGGTCTTCAAGCTCCCTGGGAAAGCATGCGGTGCAGGACCGCCATCTGCGCGGTCATGCGATTGTAAGCCTCGTGCCGCACTATGCTGCGCGGGCCGTCGAGCACGGCGTCCGTGATCGCCACATTGCGACGCACGGGCAGGCAGTGCATGAGTCGGCAGTCGGGATCGGCCGGCTCGAACCACTGCGGCGTGACGCACCAGTCGGCAAGCCGCGCGCGCAGCATTGCATCCCCTTCGGCGTCACCATAGTGGGTGGTCGAGCCCCATTCCTTTGCATAGATCACCTGTGCGCCGGCCAGCGCATCGCTGCGCTCGCTCGTCTCGCGCACCGAGCCGCCGGAGACTGCAGCGGCAGCGCGCGCCTTTGCCATGACCGCGGGCGGCAGTGCGTAGCCGTCGGGGCGCAGCACCACGACCTCCATGCCGCGCATCGCGGCCATGTGCACGGTGGCCGACGGCACTGCGAGCGGCAGCGCGCGCGGGTGCTGCACCCAAGACAGCACGAACTTCGCATGCCGCGGGACCTCGAGGTCGTCCATCGTCTTCCAGTCGGCGAGCGACTGGCACGGATGGTTCATCGCGGACTCGAGGTTGATCAGCGGCTTGTCGATGACCTCGGCCATCGCCCCGAACTGGCTCTCGGCGAGATCGCGGGCGAGGTCCTTGCCCTCGGCGAACGCGCGGATACCGAGCGCATCGCAGTACGAGGCGAGCACCGGCAGGCCCTCGCGCACATGCTCCGCAGCCGCGCCGTTCATGATGGCGCCGAGTTGCGTCTCGAGCTGCCAGGTGCCCTGGCCGGGCGTGACCACGAACGAGCTGCCGCCGAGGCGCGCCATGCCCGCCTGGAACGAGGCGAGCGTGCGCAGCGACGGATTGAAGAACACGAGCCCGAGAATGCGGCCTGCGAGCGCGCGCGGCTCGGGATGCGTCTCGAGGCGGCGCGCGAGCTCGAGCAGCGACACGATCTCGTCGCGGCTGAAGTCGGCAAGGTCGAGGAAGCGATGCATGGGTGAGCTGCGCGTCACAGCGACGCGAGCGCCTCCGCCAGCAGATCCACGTGCTGCTCCTCGAGGATATATGGCGGCAGCAGCCGCAGGACCTGCGGGTCGCCGCTCGTGCCGGTGAGGATATCGCGCGCGAGGAGCGCCGCCTGGATGTCCCTGGCGGGCCGGCTCATGCGCAGTCCGAGCAGGAAGCCCTCGCCCTGGAACCCGGTGACCGGGCCGACCGCGCAGCGCGCGCGCACATATTCCGATACCCGCCGCACATTCGCGAGCAGCCCTTCGGATTCGATCGCCTCGATCACCGCCTCGATGGCCGCGCCCGCCATCGGGCCGCCGCCAAAGGTCGTGCCGAGCGAATCGAGCTTCACGGCCTGCGAGACGCGCGGTGTCATCAGCAGCGCGGCACACGGGAAGCCGTTGCCGAGGGCCTTCGCGGCCGTGATCATGTCGGGCCGCACGCCGTACAGGTCTGCCGCAAACGCATACCCCGTGCGGCCGACGCCGCATTGCACTTCGTCGAAAATCAGTATTGCGCCGACTTCGTCGCAGCGCCGGCGCAGTGCGTCGAGGAAACCCGCGCCGAGGTCGAACGCGCCGCCAACGCCCTGCACGGGCTCGACGATGACGGCTGCCGTATCCTCGGTCACGTGCTGCGCGATCGCGCCGTTCTCGCGCCGCGGGATCCACGATACATCGAAGGGCGCGCGCGGAAACGCATGCCATTTCTGCATCGCGCCCCAGGTTACGGCGCCGGCCGCAGCCGTGCGCCCATGGAAGCTGCCTTCGATGGCGGCCACCTGGGCGCGACCGGTCATGCGAAACGCCATCTTGAGCGCGTTCTCGTTGGCTTCGGCGCCGCTGTTGACGAAGAAGACGCTGTCGAAGGCACCACCGGCGAAACGCAGCAGTCTTCCGGCCGCGCGCTCGCGCACGGCCATCGGCACCGCGTTGCTCTGGAAATTGCAGGCAGCGGCCTGCTCCTGCAGCGCGCGGGTCCAGCCGGGATGTCCGTAGCCGAGGGCAGCAACCGCGTGTCCACCGTAAAGGTCGAGCACACGTCGACCATCGCGCGAATGCAGCCACACGCCTTCGGCGCGCTCGACCTCGAGCGGATACTGCGCGAAGACCGCGGCGAGGGCGCTCATGTCCACCCCGCCGCCGGTGCCGTGAGGCCGGCGCTCTCGGGCAGGTCGCAAAGGCGGTTCATCCATTGCACCGCGCCGCCGGCCGCGCCCTTGTTCAGGTTGTCGACCACGCAGGTGACGGCAACCGTGCGGCCGTTGCTCACCGCGGACAGCCGCGCGTAGTTGCTTGCGGCGACGTCCTTGACGTGGGGTGCCTCCGCCGCGACCTGCACGAACGGCGAGTCGCGATAGAAATCGTGAAGCGCCGCGAGCACCGCTGCGGTATCGGGCGCCGCTGCGCCACCGCTCGACTTCAGGCTTGCCTGCACGGTGACGTGGATGCCGCGTGCAAAGGGGCCTGAATGCGGCACGAACGAGAAGTCTGCGGCGATGCCGCTCGCCGCGAGCGCACAGGCGGCAACCTCGGGCGTGTGCCGGTGCACGAGCGCGTTGTACGAGTAGTAATCACTGCTTCGCTGCGGATGGTGCGTGCCCTCGGACGGCTTGCGGCCCGATCCGGTGCTGCCGGTCACGGCGGCGACGAACAGTGTGGGCGTGACCAGGTCGAGCGCGAGCAGCGGCACGCTCGCGAGCAGCGTGGCGGTCGAGAAGCAGCCGGGATGCGCCACATGTCGGGTCGGCGCGCGCGCCAGATGCTCCGGCACCGCGCAGGTGAACTGCGCGAGTCGCCCCGGCGCGCCGTGCGCGTGCCGGTACACGGCCTCGTAAGCCCCGGCATCCCGGAAACGAAAATCGGCAGAGATGTCGACCACGCGCACATCGGAACCCGCAGCTTCGGCGCAGGTCAGCAGCCTGTCGATCAGCGCGGCGGACACGCCATGCGGTGCGGCGCCGAAGATCGCCGCGCGCGGAAGGCTGCCGCTAAGCGACTCGATGTCGGACTGGGAGCTGAAACGCAGGTCGCCGAGGACCGGAGCGAGATGGCGGAAGGCCTTCGCGACCGGTTCGCCCGGCTGGCTGTCGGAGAGGATGCCCGCGATCGCGAAGTGCGGATGCGCGGCGAGCAGGCGCAGCAGTTCGCCGGATACATAGCCGGTCCCGCCGAGCACGATCGCCGGAATGCGCCCGCTGCTCATCCTGCGAGCGCCTCCACGGGTTTGGCGTGCAGTCCGACTGCCTCGATGATGTGATCGCCGAGTGCGGCGCCAGCGCTGAGTGCGTTGAATGCCGCGACGTTCATCTGCTGGCGGATGATATCGACGCCGACCGCGTTGTCGGTGGCCGGTCCGGTGACGACGCAGGGTTCGATGCCGAATCGCTCGCGCAGCATCTTGACGCCGCCCCATGCCGCGACCGGATCGTTGGCCGACAGCACCACGCCGGTGAGCGAGCGCTTGATGTCGTCGCAGGAGAGGATCGAGTCGACGCCGTAGGTGCCCATCATGCCGTCGCCCAGCTCGAACACGATCACGTCGGGCTTGCCCGCCGCGAGTTCGGTGAGCATCGTGCGCGTGAGCGCAGGCCCCGTCTGCGGCGTGGTAGTGATGACGCCGAGGTCGGTGAAAATCATCGTATTGCGCGCGCCGGCGTCCGCCATCGCCAGGATGTCGCGGCGGAGCGAAACACCGGTCGCCTTGAACGCATCGACGACGAGGCCGCGATGGCGCATGCGGCTCACGATCGAGCAGGCGGCGGCCGTCTTGCCGGCTTCCATGCAGGTGCCGGCGAGCGCAACCACCGGTACGCCCCGGGTGTCGAGCGCCGCGCCGTAGTCGAGGTTGCGATACCCGGCTCTCGCCGGCACGCCGATGCGCTCGCCGAGGTAGGGGAACTGCAGCACGACGCCGAGCACGCGGCAGTCGAACGGCGTGCCCTTGTCGGGATTCACCGAGTCGCAAATGCCGAGCACGCCACCGATATTGAGCATCTGGATCACGTCGCCGGCCTTGAGCGCGGTCGGCACATGGCCCGAGTAGCCGAACAGTGCCTTGCGATGGCCGAGCGCTCCGACCACGATGTCGCCCTTGCCAAGCTTCGCCATGCGCCCGCTCGTGAGCTCGAGCGTGTTGTAGGTCGACTTGTTCGTCAGGATCTCGACGACAATGATCACGCCTTCCTCGGACGGGATGTCGGTGGAGATGCGCAGTTCGCGCGACAGGCCCGCGGCTTGCGTGATCGAGGCGATCTTGTCGACGACGACAGACTTCATCATCAGCGGGCACCCCCAGCGAGTTTGCCGGCGCGCGTGTGGAACACGCCCGGCAGTGCGACGAGCTTCGAGAAACCGAGCGCGTCGGCCGCGGACCATTCCCCGACCGACTCGCCATAGACGCCCTTCGAGGCGGCCATCAACGACCACGGCGAACTCACGCCTTCGACGAACAGGCTGCCGGGGCGCAGCAGGACGGACACCGTGCCGCTCACGCGTTCCTGCGAGGAGAGCAGCAGCGCCTCGATGTCGCGACACACCGGGTCGAGCAGCTGTCCCTCGTGCACGAGATCGCCATACGGCTGCGCCACCGATTCCTTGATGCGCTGCTGGCGCGCTGTCAGGACGAGCTTCTCGAGCTCGCGATGCGCCGTGAGCAGCACTTCCGCGGCGGGCGCCTCGAAGGCGACCCGGCCCTTGGTGCCGATGATCGTGTCGCCAAGATGGACGCCGCGGCCGATGCCGAACGGCGCGGCCAGCGCCTCGAGCGCCTCGATGACCTCGACGGGCGACAGCTTGCGCCCGTCGACACCGACCGGGCGGCCCGCCGCGAACTCGATCGTGTGGCGCTGCGGCGCGCGCGGGCTCGTGAACGCGTCCTTCGACAGCACCCACTGCTCTTCCGGAATGCTGCCTTCCGACGTGAGCGTTTCCTTGCCGCCGATCGTCACCCCCCACAAACCGCGGTTGATCGAATAGGCGGCGCCGAACGGCGGCACCGGCAGATTGCGCGCCTGCAGGTACTCGAGCTCCTCCTGGCGCTGGAACGCCCGGTCGCGCACCGGCGCGATGATTTCAAGTTCGGGCGCGAGCGTGCGCAGCGCGACCTCGAAGCGCACCTGGTCGTTGCCGGCCGCGGTGCAGCCGTGCGCGATGCTGCGAGTACCGAGCTTTTCCGCCATGCGCGCGATCGTCTGCGCCTGCATGACGCGTTCGGCGCCGACGCACAGCGGGTAGAGCTGGCCGCGACGCACGTTGCCCATGATCAGGAAGCGCAGCACCTGCTCGAAGTAGTCGGCGCGCGCATCGACCTGATGGTGCGCGACGGCGCCGAGGGCGAGGGCGCGCTCCTTGAGCGTGCGCGCGGCGGCGGCATCGATGCCGCCGGTGTCCACGGTGACGGTGATCACCGGCCGGCCGTACTCTTCAGCCAGCCAGGGCACGAGGAACGAGGTGTCGAGTCCGCCCGAATAGGCGAGGACGATGGGTTGGGTCATGGTTTCGGGATCAGATGTGGAAGAGGGAACGCAGGCGCCTGACTAGCGCGGCCTGCTCGCGAGCGCCGGCCGTCGCGATGAAAATCGTGTCGTCACCGGAAATCGTGCCGGCAACCTCCGGCCAGTTCGCCTGGTCGATCGCGACTGCGACACTTTGCGCGGCGCCGACCGACGTGCGCAGTACGGCCAGCGCCGGGCCCGCCAGGCGCAGGTCGCGCACGAACTGCGCGAGTGCGGTGAAATCCCCGCCGGCGCGGGCATCATCGGTCGAGGGCAGAACATAACCGTCGGCCGCCTTGAGCACGCCGATTTCGCGCAGGTCCCGGCTGACCGAGGATTGCGTGACCGCATGGCCCTCGGCCTTCAGCAGGCGCACGAGGTCGGCCTGCTTGCGCACGGTACCGGTGCGCAAGAGGCGAGTGATGGCGTGATGACGGGCGACCGGCTGCATAATCAACCGCATCTTTGCATAAAAATGCGCGTGCAGTCAAGCGGAAAGCGAACAGCGAGTAGCGAACAGATTACGGCCAGAAGGCCAGCCTGCCGGCGCGGAGCGCCTCTGGCTGCAATCTGTTCGCCGCCCGTTGTTCGCTATTTTTCTATCGTGTATTCCAGATCCGCGCTCTGCACCGCGCCCGATTCGAGCTTGATCGTCCAGTCGTCGCCCAGCGTGTAGCGCATCTTGATCGTGTTGATCGCCTCGGTGAGGCTGATGCCGTAGCTGACGAACAGGCGCGGGGTGAGATAACGACCTAGCACCAGCGAGGTTTCGTTGTTGAGCGACGACTCGAGGCTCACGTCCTCGAGACCGACGATCTCGCCGAGCTGCTGCGCGAGGATGGCGCCGCCCTGTACGGCAAAGGGATTGCTGCTCCGGCCGCCTTCCTGCGCCTGCACGGACTCGAGCGAGCCGCCGGCAATCAGCAGCGAAAGGATCTGCGACTGCGGAATCTGCGGATCGGAGAACAGCGTGAGACGCGGCGCACGCAGTGTGCCGCGTATGTTGGCGCCGGCCGTGACGTCCGGAAACTCGCGGCTCGCGCGGATGTCGATGCCGGGATCGCCAAGCGGCCCGTTGTTGAAGATCAGCCGGCCGTGTTCGATGTCGAGCCGCCTGCCGAACGCCACATAGCGACCCTCGGCCACATTCAGCTCGCCGGTGCCGCGCGCCACGTCGTTCGCGTCCGTGCGCGCCTCGAGCGCACCGGTCAGTCGGCCGGACAGGCCGAAGGTGTCGATGGTGACGCGGTCACCCAGCACGATGTTGACGCGGGTCGTCACGGTGAAGCGCTTCGACGGGTCGACCTCCGGCTCGCCGACGATGCGCTCGTCCGCGGACGCGAAGACCGCACCGGTGATATCGGCCGGGTCGAGGCGCGCGTTCGGCACGAGCACGCTGCCGGTGACATCGATGTGCCGGCCGCTGACGTCGAACACGAGGTCGGGCGAGGCAAAGACGCGTGCCTCGGGCACGTTTGCAATGCGAAGGTTCTCGCCCTTCATCGTCAGCTTGCCGAAAGGCAGGCCCTTGCGCCAGGTGAGTGCGCCGCCGGCATTCAGGCTGCCGTCCCCCGCGGTGGCCGAACTCTCGAGCGTCAGCGTGTTCTCGAGGAAATGCGCGTCCAGCGTTACCGCACGCAGCGGCAGGTTCACCTGGTAGAAATCGAACTGCCCGTCGCGGATCGTGAGCAGGCCCTCGAAGCGCGGCGCACCGAGCGTGCCGGACAGTTGCAGGTGGGTCGCGAGGCGGCCGGATGAGCGATCGATGGTGCCGACCAGCACGGCAATGAAGCCGAGCGAATCCGTACGCGCCTCGAGCTCGCCCTGCAGCGGCCAGTCGCGCCATTCGTCACCGCTGCGCGCGATCAGGGCATTGCCCGTGAGGTTGCCGGAGGCGCCGGCGTCGAGCCTGGCATCGAGGACGATCGAGTCGGCGGTCGCCGATCCGGTGATGACACCAGCGCCGATCACGGTGACGTCCTCGCGATTGTTCGCGAGCCGCCGCCGTGCCTGCACGTCGAGCAGGTCCGCGCGCAGGCTGCCCTGCCACGGGCCGCTGCCGCGGGCGCCCGCGGCGGCCTCGATGTCGACCGAGCCCTCGTAGGTCACGCCCGGCGTGAGACCCACCGTGAACGTACTGATCGGCAGCTTCTGCGCGGAAAGCGTCACGGCCCAGTTCCCGGGATCGTGGTTGCCGGTCGCGCAGAGTTCGGCGATGGCGCCGCGCAGGCAGGTCGTCTCGAGTCGCTGCGAGTCGCGCGAGAGCGTGAGCAGCGAGGGCGCGGCGAGGCGCAGTGCCGCCTCCTCGCCGTTCACGAGGTCGATGCCCTGGAACCGCAGTTGCCAGGTACCTGCCTGAAAGTTGCCGCTGCCACGCGCGTCGACCACGACCGGCGCGGCACTCACCGCCATCTGCACGTCGTGCCGGTCGGTCGTGCCCTGCGCGGTGATGGCGAAGGTGTCGATGTGCCGCGCACCCCGCGTGAGCCCCCTGGCCCGCAGGTCGACGTCGAGCGGTTGGCCGGCGCGGCCGTCGAAGCGCAAGCGGCCCTCGATGCCGTCGATCTGCACGCCGGCGTAGTCGATGGCTGTACCCCGCAGCGTGGCATCGAGCGCGGGGGAGTCGCGCGATCCGCTCACCGTGCCGCGCGCGGCCAGCCTGCCGGTGGCGCCGGCATCGAGCAGGGCGAGATCGTCCGCGTCGAAATCGAAACGCAGCGCGTAGGCCTCCGGCGAAATGCCACCCTCGAGTTGCGCATGCGCGGCTCCGAGGCGCATGTCGAAGTCATGGAAGCTCAGCATCGCGCCACGCCGGATGACGCGCCCGCCGCCGCTGGCGCGACCGCCGCGCACCTGGCCGCCGAGGCGCGTCAAGCGCAGGTCGAGATTGCCCCCGGGAGAGAAACCTTCGCCGCGCGCGTCGATGTCGAAGCTGACGCGCCCGGGCAGGCGCTCATCGAGCAGGCCGGTGTTCATGCCGGTGATGCGGCCACCGACCTGCCAGGCTTCCGCGGGCTGCCACTGCACGGCGCCGCGCAGGTCGCCGCGACCCTCGTAGGCGCCGACCCGCAACACGTCGGCATCGAGCCGGTCGCCGGCGAGCCGGCCTTCGAGCGTGACCTGCATCGGCTCGAGGCCTGCCGCGGTGACGGCGCCGCTCGCGGTGATTGCATAGGGCATCGTGCCCGCCAGGTGATAGTTGCCCTGGGCGCTGTGCACGGCAGGCTCCGCGGCAGGCAGCGGCCAGCGAAACTCGCGCCATTGGCCAGTCAGGTCGAGGGACGGGCCGGCTTCGTCGATGCGGATCAGGCCGGCAACTGTCGCCAGCGCGCCCGAGCCCTGGTGGCGAAACTGCGCGTGGCGCACGGCCAGGGTTTTCGCCGCGTACTTGCCGTTGAACTGCACGTCGAAATTGCCGGCTTCGAGACCCGCGGGATGCAGCACGCCATCCGCGGCAATGCCATCCGTGGTGACGCCGATCCGCACGCGACCGTCGATCTCGCCCAGTACGCCGCCGCCGCCGAAGTCCGCGATGTCGAGCTGGCTGACCTGCGCATTGCCGGTGATCTTCCAGCCGCTCGTGAGAGTCGCGGCAGCGCCGGCCACCGTGGCGCGAAATGGCGCTTCCACGCTGCCCGTGAACGGCAGTCTGTCGAGGTCGCCCTCACCGGTGACATTCGCGATCCAGCGCGTGTCCTTCGGCGCGAACCATTCCGCGCGGCCGCTTGCGTCGATCCGCATCGGATCGGCGGCGCGCACCGTGCCGTTGGCCGTGAGGTCCATGCCCTGGAAGCGGGCGGCCGCGCTGAACACCCGGATCGAGCGGTGGCGCACGACGCCGCTCGCGCGGATGTCGGCAAACTCGTTGCGGGTGCCGTTCGGCGCCACCAGCGTGAGCAGTCCGGCGCGCGCATCGTCCGTCTCGATGCGCAGCAGCCGCGGCAGGAACTTCGGCGGACCCTTGCGCGGCCGCTTCGGCACCGTCCTGACCTCGATCAGGAGGTTCCGCGCGCGCACCTCGGGCACGTCGATCTTCTGCCACAGCAGGGGCGCCACCGCGAGCCGCGCGTGGATGTCCTCGGCGACGAGGTGCACGCGCTCATGGTCGAGTTCGAAGCGCGACAGCGTGAAGCCACCGGCGATCGTGCCGCTGACCGTGCCGATGTCGAGTGTCACGGGGCCCACCCGATGCGGCACCCGCGCGACGATCATCGCGAGTCCCTGCGGCGTGAAGGCGATGAAATGGATGAGTGCGAACGGCAGCGCGCACAACACGGCGATCGCGAGCACAAGCAGGATGCTGACGGGGCGGGTCATCAGAGCTTCGGCGAGAAGTTGACGTGCAGTCGCGGCGTCGCGCCAGGTTCCGATAGCGCCTGCGCGACATCGAAGCCCACCGTCGCGATCGGCAGGCGGAAGCGCAGGCCGATGCCCGCCGAATACTCGAGGCCGTCGCCGAAGCTGTTGAAGGCATTGCCCGCGTCGACGAACACGGCGAGACCGAGGTTGCGCGGCAGGTCGCGAATCACCTCGAGCGTGCCGGCAACCATGTGTTTGCCGCCGGTCTTCTCGCCGTTCTCGTCGACGGGCGACAGGTCGTTGAAGCCGAAGCCGCGCACGCTGCGGTCGCCGCCGGCAAAGAAGCGCTCCGAACCCGGGACGCCGTCGAAGTTCTGCGCCCATGTGGTACCGAACTCCGCGCGCAGCAGCAGATGCCACCTTGATGCGATCGGGAACACGTGCTCGGTGGCTGCGAGCAACTGCAGGTAGTCGGAATCGGCGCCGAGGGCGGTATGTGAGCCGCGCAACTCGGCATAGAGCTGCCGCCCGAACAGCGGCTCGCCCAGGTAGCCCTTGGGCACCGAGGCGATGCTGATGCCGGGGATGAAAAGCAGCGAATCGACACGCGACGTGGCGTCCTCGGTGATCGCATGCACGAGGCGGGTGTAGTAGACGCGCTGCCAGCGATGCGGCACACGTGTGATGCCGGCACGTGCCTCGGTGTTGTAGGTGTCGAGGTCGGCGCGAACCTGGTGTTCCCAGGTGCCTTCGAGCTCGAATTTCTCGAGCGCAGGATCTCCGATCGGCCAGATATAGCGACCGGATATCTTCTGCGAGACTTCCGCGAGCTTCAGTTCGGCGCGGAAGCGATGCCCGAGCGTATTGACGATGCGGTTGTCCCAGCTGATCGTGCCGCGCACTTCGGTGTCGGTGCCGTAACCGACGCCGAGTGTCCAGCGCGATTGCCGGTTCGGGGTCGCGGCGATGCGGATCGGCACCGTGAGCGTGGCGGGGTCGCGATCCAGCGGCCGCACTTCGACCGTGGCGAAGTAGGCGCTGTCGTCGAGCGCAAACTGCGTGCGCAGCAACTCGGTGGCGTCGAACGGCTGGCCCTCCTCGTAGCGCAGGAAGCGGCGCATCAGTTCGGGGCGGATGACTTCCTGCGCGATCTCGGTCGGACCGAACCGGTAGCGCTCGCCGGTCTCGAACACGATGTGCGCGCTCGCGGTGCGGTTCGCCGGATCGACCAGCAGTTCGTGGCGCAGCAGGCGCCCGTCGAGATAGCCGTAGGCTGCCGCGCTGCGCTGCAGGTCGCTCTTCACCTGCTCGTACTCGCCGTGATGCAGCTGCGCCCCTTGCCGCAGCGGCATGCCCGCGAGCAGGTTGGTGAACACCGGATCGTTGGCACGCGGCCCGGTGACCTGCACATCGACGGTGGTGAGGATCACCGGCGGCCCGGGCACGATGTGGATTTCGATGCGCCAGTCCTGGCCGTTGGGCCGCGCCTCCACGCTCGAGCGGACCGTCGGCTCGTAATAGCCGAACGGGCGCAGCGCCGCGCGCACTTCGCGCTCGGCGCGCTCGTGCAGGCGATCGATCGTGTCCTCGCGCAGCCGGTCGCGATCCTTGTAGCGCTCGAGGGACAGGAGCGCGAGCACGTTGCGGCGCACGGGACCCTCGACGCCGTCGACCACGATGTCGATGTCGGCCTGTGCCGATGTCGCGGCGAGCGCGCACAGCACGAGCAGGCATCGCGCCGTGGCCGACCGGGTGTCGCGCTGGGTTCCTGGCATCTCGCCCGTGCGAAAGTGAGTTAGCGGAGTTTAATCAGAGTTGCGCGGGCGCGGGCGGGTTCCCTGCGGGCCATTCGCCCGGGCCCAGCCGGTACGACGCCGTGGCGGCGAGTCTGCCGTTCACATCGTAAGACTGCTCTTCGAGCTGCAGGCTGTCGTCATGGCCCAGCGCCAGCACGGTCGAGCAGCGTGTGCCGTACTCGCCATGGGCCACGAACGGGGCCGAGAGCGCCCGCTCCCATTCCGGCGTGAGCCCGCTATCGGGCAGATCGCCGTCGCTGGCAGGCGCGCGATCGGCCAGCAGCGTGAACAAGGCGCGCGGATCCGCGGCGCGGCCGGCGAGCCAGCGTTCGAGCCCCTGGCGCACGCGCAGCACCTTCGGCCACGGCGTGTCGAGGTAGTGGTTGGCGAGTCCGTAGACGCCGCTCGCAAGCGCGCGCGCGAAGGGCTCGGCGCGGTTCGAGAGGTAGTGCAGCGAGTCGCGATCGGCGAGCAACAGGTTGAAGCCCGCGTAGCGGGCCGCAGTGTCGCGCAGTCGCGTCGCGTGGTCCGCGACGCAACGGGTGTCGGTGAGCCATGCGGGAATCAGGCCGCCGCGCGACGGCGCCCCTGCCGGACGACGCACCATCTCGCGGAAGTTCGTCACGACACCGAAGCGGCGCTCGCGATCGACACCGAACCAGGTCCCGCCCGCCTCGAGATCGCGGCCGGCAAGGATCGGCGCCTCGTTCCACGGAGCGAGCGCCGCAGCGGGGCGGCTGTGGTACTCGTCGCGGTTGGCGGCGACGATGAGCCGATAGCGCGGATGCGCGTGCCACGCGAGCACCAGCAGGCACATGCCGGCCGCCTCAGCGCGCCGGGCGCAGCAGCCGGCGCAGGAGCCGCACTGCGAGCCAGACGACGAGCACGACCAGCGCAACGGCGATCACCGGTGCGGCAATCGCGAGCACGGTGAGCAGGATCGAGCCGCCGAGCTCACCGGTCGCCACCGCGCTGTTGCCGAGGCCGCCGGTCATGGCGGTGGACTTCGCACGGATCAGCGCCGTGACGCCTTGGGTGAGTCCGGCGACGCCGCCACCGGCGATGATCGCCGTGGTCCACTTCACGAGCGGCGGCAGGTCGGCCATGACCGCCGCCGCCACGACCGCGCCGGCGACGACCGCCGTGGGCGTGGCGATGGCATCGAGCAGGTTGTCGACGCCCGGTATGTAGTACGCGAACAGCTCGAGCACCGTGGCGACGCCGAGCATCACGAGTGCCGGCGTGGTGGCGAGCCACGCGAACGACGGCGCGAGATCGACATGTCCGGTGGCGCCGGCGATCCCCGTGATCAGCAGCGGCAGGAACACTCGCAGGCCCACGGCCGCGGCAAGGCCGATGCCGAGCGCGACCGAGAGCAGGGCATGCGCCGTCGTGATTTCCATCAGCCGATCTGCGCGAGCGGCGTGTGCCAGCCTGCGTCGAACCAGGTCTCGAGCAATCGCCAGGAAATCGAGGTGCGTGGCGAGAGCAACGGGTAACCCGCGGCTATTTCCGAGCGCGAGAACCAGCGCGCGTCCTCGAGTTCGCCGTCGCGGCGCACGATCTCGCTGCTCGCGGCGCGGGCGTGAAAGCCGAGCATCAGCGAGGAGGGGAACGGCCAGGGCTGCGACGACTGGTAATTCACCTCGTCCACCTCTATGCCGGTTTCCTCCTGCACCTCGCGCGCGACGGCGTCCTCGATGCTCTCGCCGGGCTCGACGAAGCCGGCGATGGTCGAGTAACGATCCTTCGGCCAGCTTGCCTGGCGGCCGAGCAGCGCGCGCTCGCCGTCGGTCACCAGCACGATGACCGCTGGATCGATGCGCGGGAACAGTTGCTGGCCGCAATCCGGATTCGAGCAACCGAGCACGTGGCCGGCGCGCAGCGGTACGGTGGGCGCGCCGCAGGCACCGCAGAAGCGGTGGCGGGCGCGCCAGATCGACAGTGCGCGCGCGTAGGCGAGCAGCGCCGCCTCGCGCTCGGGCAGCGTGGCCGACAGCGGACGCAGTTCCTCGAACCGGGCACCGGAGGGCGCGATGTCCTCGTCGGCGTCGTCCTCGACCAGCACGCAGCGCGCGCCCTCGAACCAGCCGAGCAGCACGGTCTGGCGCTCCTGGACAAGGGCAATGCGCGGGTGATCGCCGCCAAGGAAGACGACATGGGGCGCCGGCTCGTGCACCACCAGGTGTGCCGTGCCACGCGCGACCAGGTAACGGGTGGTGGCATCGCGCCGCGCGCTCTCGAGCCACCCGGCGTCCTCGCGCTCCCACGCGTTGCGGTCGAGATAGGGGCCGGCGAAATGATTGAAGTGCTTGCGCTGCTGGTGCATGGGGCCCGTCCCGGGGCTACGGGCCATTATAGAGGTGTGCGCTCAGCCCGTATCGGGCGGCCCGAGCCGGGCGGGCACCGGGGTGCCGCGTGCGCCCGCCGGCGGCGCGCGCCGACCGTCAATGCGCAGCGCGGCCAGCGGCGCCGCCGACTCGGCGCATACGGCACATACGGTGATGCGCAGCGTATAGCGGTCGGCGAGCGCGAGTGCCCCGCAACAGCTGCAGTGGCGCAGCGCGAGTTCATCGCCACGGGTCAGCGCGATCGCGAGGAACGCCGCGTGCTCGAACGAGATCTGCGGCTTCCGCACCAGTGCGAGGTAGGTCTCGTATGCGACGCACAGCAACTCGCCCTGCGTGACCGACAGGGCGCGCGGATCGAGACGCGCGCCCTGCGCGACGATGCCGACCATGCAATACAGGCCGGCCAGCACGGCCGCTTCCTGCTGCACGCGCGGCGTGCGCAGGAAGTAGCTGCAGCGCTGCGGCGACTTGCCGCGACGGCGCGCGACAGTCTCGCCGGGGTGCTCGGCAATGTAGGTGCGATAGAGCTTTCGAACCCGGTCTTCGGTAAGCCCGGTCCAGGCGCGGATCGTGTGCGTGCGCGCCTCGTGTCCTATCAGGCGCAGCGCGAGATCGAAACGCAGGCGATCGCGGCTGTAGCGGTCATCGGAGATACGCATGGCAGTTCGCTCCCTGAAAAGTGCCAAACCAGATTTGGTTGAAATATCCCAAATTTAGGTGTGGTCGGGAAGCCCTGATTGCGCGCAATATCGGGCCCGAATGGAGGGAATCATGGATACAGGGGCATCTGCCGCGGCTTTTGCCGCGCTCGCGCCGCTCGCCGAGATCAACGAGCTGGCACTCGAGCTGATGATCCGGCGGGCGGCGGGCGAGCCCGCGGATCTGCCCGCCATCCTGCGTGAGCCGGTCGATTTGTGGCGCGCGCTCACTCCCGAGCAGTGCTTGCGGATCGCCGGCTGTCCATTCCTGCTGGTCGAGGTCAGTCTTGGCGCGCTCGCCGGGGCCACCCGCTGCGCGAGTGGCGGGGTGCGCGACACCGGCGAGGGCGAGCGCTGGTTCGAGGAGGCTTCGCTACCCCGACTGGCTTATCTCACGCTGACTTACGCGTGGCATGTCGTGCGAAATCGACCTCTGGCGGCGCGGGTGGTGCTCGGCCTGCGCGGGGCCGAGAGTGCCTGGCTCGCCGGCCTCACCCTGCGCGAGCTCGGCGAGTGCATCGAGCGCGCCCCGGGGCTGTTGCGACCGCGGTGGCTCGCACACCCGGATGTCTGGCGCCACCTGCTCTCGGCAGCAACCAGCGGTACGCCGGGGGATTTCGAGCTCGCGCGCCTGCGCGGCATGCAGCTGTTGGCCGCGCCCTACTGGCCGGTGGATTCCCGGCGCGCGCGCCTGCGCTGAGGGCGGGGGCCGGGTCCCGTCGGCGCGTCCGGCGGCCGGCTTGCGGGACCGTATGGTAGGCTTCGCGCCCCCATGTACGCGCTTTCCGCCCGCGGGCTCGTCAAGACCTACGACAATGGTGTCCAGGCCCTCAAAGGGGTCGATCTCGAAGTCGAGCAGGGCGATTTCTTTGCGCTGCTCGGCCCGAACGGCGCCGGCAAGACCACCCTGATCGGCATCGCCACCTCGCTCGTCAACAAGACCGGCGGCACTCTCGAGGTGTTCGGCCACGACGTTGACCGCGAGCTCGATGCCGCCAAGGCTTGCATCGGCGTGGTGCCGCAGGAAGTCAATTTCAACATGTGGGAGACGCCGCTCGAGATCGTCGTCAACCAGGCGGGCTTCTACGGCATCGACCGCAAGCTAGCGAGGCAGCGCGCGGAGTTCTACCTCGGCAAGCTCTCGCTGTGGGACCGTCGCAAGACGGTTTCGCGCGCGCTGTCCGGCGGCATGAAGCGCCGCCTGATGATCGCGCGCGCGCTGATGCACGAGCCGCGCCTGCTGATCCTCGATGAGCCCACCGCCGGCGTCGACATCGAGATCCGCCGCTCCATGTGGGATTTCCTGCGCGAGATCAACGCGCAGGGCACTACCATCATCCTCACCACCCATTATCTCGAGGAAGCCGAGACGCTCTGCCGCAACATCGCGATCATCAACGGCGGGCAGATCGTCGAACGTGATCGCATGGCGAGCCTGCTGCGCCGGCTGAAGAGCGAGGTGTTCGTGCTCAGCCTGCGCGATCCGCTCGCGGCGGTGCCGCGGATCGACGACTACCTCGTGACGCGCATCGACGACAACACCATCGAGGTTGAGGTCTCGGACGAGCAGAGCCTGAACGAGATCTTCGCGCGCCTCAGCGGGCAGGGCATCGTCGTGCAGTCGATGCGCAGCAAGGTGAACCGCCTCGAGGAGATCTTCATGCGGCTCGTCGACGGCCGGGGAGCGAAGCGGTGAGCGCGGGCAGCCCGACGCTCGGGCAGGTGCGGTGGGTCGGCTTCAAGACCATCCTGCTGCGCGAGTACGGTCGGATCATTCGCATCTGGGGCCAGACGATCGTGCCCTCGGCGGTGACCTCGACGCTCTATTTCGTCATCTTCGGTGCGCTGATCGGCAAGCGCATCGGCCCGATGGGCGGCGTCGACTACATGCAGTTCATCGCCCCGGGCCTGATCATGATGGGGGTGATCACCAACTCCTATTCCAACGTGGTGTCGTCGTTTTTCGGCGCGAAGTTCAGCAAGCACGTCGAGGAAATGCTGGTCGCGCCGCTGCCCGCGTGGGTGATCGTGCTCGGCTATGTCGGCGGCGGGGTGATCCGCGGCCTGCTGGTGGGAGGCGCGGTGACCATCATCTCGCTGTTGTTTGCCGAGATCGTGATCCACCACGCGCTGATCATCATCGCGGCGGTGGTGCTGACGGCCGTCGTGTTCTCGCTTGGCGGCTTCCTCAATGCGATGTACGCGAAGAATTTCGAGCAGGTGAACTGGATCCCGTCATTCGTGCTGACGCCTCTCACCTACTTCGGCGGCGTGTTCTTCTCGATTTCCCTGCTTCCGGCATGGGCACAGGCGCTCTCGCACGCCAACCCGGTCCTGTACATGGTGAACGCGTTCCGCTACGGCTTCCTCGGCACCTCCGACGTGGATGTCGTGCTGGCCTTCGCGCTGATGATCGGTTTCGCGGCCGCGATGTTCGTCATCGCCATCGTGCTGATGAACCGCGGCACCGGCATGCGCGAGTAGTGCTTGGCTATAGCGGGAAGTAACGCGGCAGCAGCCAGCTCAGTGTGAGCCACATGATGATCATCAGCGGCACGCCGACCCGCACGAAATCCTTGAAGCGGTAGCTGCCAGCACTGAATACCAGCAGGTTGCAGTTGTCGGCGAGCGGCGTGGCATAAGCCATGTTGACCCCGAACAACACCGCGAGCACGAACGGCTCCGGTGCGAGTCCGAGCTGGAGCGCGCTCTCGACGGCAATCGGCGTGCCGATGACCGCGGCGGCGCTGTTCGACACGAAATTCGCCAGTACCGCCATGAACAACATGGTCAAGCTCAGGATCACCGGTGGCGGCAGCGAAGACATCGCCGACACGAGCACGCTCGCGAGGAATGCCGCGGCGCCGGTCTTGACAAGCGCCAGCGACAGCCCGATCGCGGCCACAGTGAGGAAGATCATCGAGGAATCGAGTGAGCGCGTCGCATCGCGCCACTTGAGGCAGCCGGTGAACACCATCAGCAGCACGCCAGCCAGCGCCGCGATCGATACCGGCGCGATGTGCAGCGTGGCGGCGAGCACGATCATCGCCATGATCGCCAGCGCGAGCGGCGCCTTGCGGGTCACCGGGACATCGGTGGTGGCATCGAGCACCAGCAGCTCGCCGCTGCGCTTGACCGCGGCGATCTGCTCGGCCGGGCCCTGGACGAGCAGCACGTCGCCGACGCCGAGCAGTTCCGCGTGCAGGTCGACCGGCTCGTTGCCCCGGGCCGTCAGCACTTCGACGTTGCCGGGCCGGTGCCGGGCGAGCGCGACGAGTTGATAGCGTTTGTCGAAGTCGATGCCATCGAGCGACTGCCCGACGAGCACCGAGCCGGGGGTCACGACCAGCTCCGCGGTCTGCTGGTCGTCGGCCCGCAGCGGGTGCTCGGCGTCGACCGCCACGTCACCGGAGTACAGGGTGCCGCCGATCACCCGCGCGTACTCCATCAGCTGCTCAGGCGTATCGCGCACCTGCAGCTGGTCGTCGGCGGCGAGCACCGTGCCGGGCAGCGGCATGATCGACAGGCCCGCGCCGCGCATGATCGATTGCACGTTCATTGCCCCGCCGGTCTTGCGCAACACGTCGGCGAGGCGCGCGCCAGCGGCGGGGCCGTCGGGGCGGATG
The DNA here is from genome assembly GCA_902826575.1 of uncultured Pseudomonadota bacterium. Classification (GTDB taxonomy): domain Bacteria; phylum Pseudomonadota; class Gammaproteobacteria; order Steroidobacterales; family Steroidobacteraceae; genus CADEFQ01. Next base: position 35,268 of record CADEFJ010000014.1, read on the forward strand.
CGCATCTGCGCGACGAAAACGCGCGGCGAGGTGTCGGCCACCGCGACGCCCTTCGGCAGCAGCCGCGGCGCGATCAGCCACAGGTAGAGGATGCCGACGCCGCCGGCGATGGCCGCGGGCTCGAGGAAGTCGAACATGTGGAAGCGAGGTATGCCGAGGCCGGCGGCGGTGCCGATCACGAGCAGATTGAGCGAGGTGCCGATCGGAGTGCCCATGCCGCCGATCTGCGATGCGAAGGTCATCGGCATCAGGGTCGAGGAGGGCGAGGTCCCGGAACGCAACGCGACGCTCGTCAGGATCGGGATCATCAGCGCGACCTGCGGCGTGTTGTTCGTGAACGCGCTGATCGCCGCGGTCATGACCAGCATGACGCCGAGCGCAGCGATCGGGCTCGCGGCCCACAGTCGCGTGACCACGCGTCCCATGGGCGCGAGCGCCCCGGTACGCACCATCCCCTGGCTCGCCATGACGAGGCCGCAGATCGCGACCAGCGCCTCGTTGCCGAAGCCGAGGAAGAAATCAGTGGGCTCGAGCGGGCCGTCCGCGGCCTGGTAGGGAAACAGGATGAAGCCGGTGGCGAGCAGCGTGACGATCAGCAGGCTCGAGGTCTCGATCGCGATGTCGTCGCGCGCGAACAGCACGAACGCGAACACCGTCAGCGCCAGGACGGCGATCGCATGCGCATCGAGGACCAAGGAGGGAGCCTGCGGACCGGCGGCCACGCCGCCGGTCGGTCCGCCGTGTTACGCGGACTACTTCTGCTTCCAGGCGCCGGAGGCGTCCTGGTAATACCAGCCTGGCTTCGCACCGCGGTCGACCCAGCGGCGCGCGAAGGTCTTGCGGATGTCCGCTTCCCACTCCGGGTGGTTGTTGGCCTTCGCGATCTCGGCGTACAGCGCGTTGCGGTCGGTGTTGTCCTCGGCGACGAGGCGCTTCACGGCCGCGCGATCAGGCAGCGCGATCGCTCCCTGGTCGCGCACTTCGATCAGGCCGTCGGCCGTGAGGCCCACTGCACCGGACGCGAAGTGCTTCTCGAGCTGCGGGAAGCGCTGCGCCATCGACGCGGTGATCGCGCGGATCTCCGGCGTGGCGATGTCGAGGTTCGGTGTTGCCTGGGCGTGTGCCGCCGGCACGAGGGTATCGAGTATCGCGGCGGCGGCGCTGCGCAGCAGCGACGGCTCCGGGGCCTGCGATGGCTGCTCGGCCTTGCCGGTCGTGGTCCCCGAGCCGGTGACCTGGTCGATGATCTGGTCAGCGGCTTTCTCGGCGGCGGCGGCCGGGAAGTACACGTTGATCGTGACGCAAGCCGCGAACAGCGTGCAGGCGAGCGCGAGTTTGAAGGGCAGCATTACCTTCTGCATGGTCCTCTCCCGAAACACAGTGTCATTGTGGGGCCACCGGATGAATGGAGCCTGAACCAGTGTACCCGCCACGCTACTGCACCACCACGCCTTCGCTGTTCCTGATGCCCGAGGCGATTTGGCTGAACAGTTGCGGCCAGTTGACGCGCCCCTGGTTGCCGATGATGTCGATACGCGGGATGCCGCGGCCCTTGACGATGTAGTAGCCTTGGGACGCGGGTTCGACCCCCGACATCAGGCACACGTCGTTCGCGAGCTTGCAGCGGATGCCGAGGCGGTCGTAGCTGTACTCGTCGAAGAATTGCAGCAGGCCGGACTGCAGCGCCTGCGCCACCCCGCCGCCGCCGCCGCCGACATTGGACAGCTGGCTCACCGCACGGGCGCTGATGCGATGGCGTGAACGGTCGCCTTTGGTGGTCTCGATGCGCGCGTCGAACGCGACCGGCGACCATGCGAACAGCTCGAGCGCGAGTACATCGACATCGATGCGCCCGGTGATCGAGCCGACCGCAAAGGTGCGCGTGACCTCCTCGAGGTCGAGGTTGCGGCCGCGCAGGTCGGCGTAGAAGCGTGGCCACTTGCCGAGCGGATCGACGAGCCGCAGGTTGCTCGCCACGAAAGTGCCGTCGAAGACCTGGGCCTGGATATCGCCCGCGACCCGCAATTCATCGCCTCGCAGTTCGACGCCCGGCACGCTGCCCGAGATGCGGCCCGAGAACTCCGGCCAGCCGAATGCCCTGGACAAGGGTTGCATGCTGATCGGCTCGATCCCGGCGTCGAAACGGATGCTCATGTCGTCGCCGCCGAGGTCGCTGATCGCGAGCGTGCGGATCGCGACCGCGCCGTCGAATATCGGCATGTGCCACGGCTCGATCAGCATGAAGTTGGCCGCGCGCGTCACGAACTCGACTCGCGAGGCGCCGCCCGACAGGCCGTAGGCGCCGCCCTCGGTCCACGTGAGCCACGACGGCGACACGTCGGCGTTCTTAGCCGCAGCCCAGCGCACTTCGCCGGCGACGTGCTTCATGAAGAACGCGCGATCGTTGTACATCGAGACGTCCTCGACCTTGATCGCGATGCGCTCGATGGCGTTCGCGGCGAGGTCGATCGTGCCGCTCGCGCGCCCGCTCGTGACCAGATCGCCGAAGTCGGTGGCGGCGAGGGTGATCTGCATCAGGCTGGTGTAGGCCGCCGGAAACTCGAGCGCATCGATCACGAGGCGGCCGGTCTCGAGTGCGGGGGTTTCCCCGAGCGTGACTCGCGCCGTGCCGTGCAGCGCGAGCAGCCGCGGTGCGGTGGCCTCGATCTGCGTGAGGTCGAGCGCCGCATCCACCAGCGTGCCGCGCGCCTGCACGTCGAGCGGGTTCTTGCCGAAATCGAGCAGGACCGGGCCGAAGAGTGCCTGGCCGGCTCCCGCGGCCATCGTCACTCGCGCATCGTAGCCCTGCGGCCGGGCGGCGAGCGCAGCGGCCAGTGTCAGCGCCGCGCCCTCGGCGATGATCGTGCTCTGCGGGTTCGACAGGTTGATGTCGGTCAGCGTCAGCGTGGCGTTGAGTTGCTGTGGCGCGCCGCGGCCGCGAGCGGTGAACTCGGCCGCGGCGCCGCCTTCGAGCACCCAGTCGTCCGGCACACTGAAAATCGGGGCAAGCAGGGTGCGCAGGTCGGCGATGCGCACGCCCTGCGCACGGCCCTCGGCCGTCCAACCCGCGGGCGCGTAGCGCCCCTGCACCTCGACGCGGCCACCGGCAAGCTGCGGGATGACGGCGCGCACGCTGCCGGTCGATGAACTCACATTGAAGTCTCCGGACAGTGACAGCGACACGGCGCCGATCGGGGTCTGCTGCACGGCGACCTGCGCACGGGCGCAGTCGAAGCGCGGATCGTCGATCGTGAGTTCGGCGCAGGCGAGCACGATCTGCCGCAGCTCCGGCCGGCCCGCGCCGGGCTGCACGCGCGCGATGCGCACCACGGCCGCCGACCGCGTTGAGGTACCGATGGTGATCTGCGCGCCGATGTCGGCGAGGTGTACGTCGCCGTAGGTCGCCTCGTCGATGTGCACGGTCAGCGTATCGATCGCGCGCGCCGCGCCCGGTGGCATAAGGCCGAGCGCTGCCATGAGGCAGCACAGAATGAGGCGATCAGGGGCCCGCGGCATGCGCGGAAGTGTACCGCGGGGGCACTGTCATACAGCGGTAACAAGACTGCAATACGGCTGTATTGACGCGCAGTCATGGTGTCCGCATGAGTCAGGGAACGAGACACATGCAGGGGCTGATGGCGCGCTTCGATGTCGCCGAGTACCGGCTTTGTCGCCGCCTGAACCGCGGCGCCGCCCGTTGGCCGGTGCGGGCGCTGTTTGCCGGTGCGAGCCGGCTCGGCGACGGTGTCGTCTGGTATGCGCTGCTGCTGGCGCTGCCCTGGATGTACGGGGTGTCGGCCGTGCGACCCGCGCTGGCGATGGCCGTGAGCGCCCTGGCGGGGCTGCTGTTGTACAAGTGGCTGAAGCGCACCTTCGTGCGCGAGCGCCCCTTCATTCGTCATCCCGGCATATCGCTCGCAGCCGCGCCGCTCGATCGCTACAGCTTTCCCTCGGGCCACACCCTGCATGCCGTGTCGTTCACGTGGCAGGCGGTGGCCTTCGCGCCGGAACTCGGGTTCGTGCTGTTGCCGCTTGCCGCGCTGATCGCCGCATCGCGCGTGGTCCTCGGGCTGCACTATCCGACCGATGTACTGGTCGGCGCCGCGCTGGGCGCGGGATTCGGTGCGCTCGGCGTCGCGATCGCCTAGCACCAGCCTCACTCATGCACGTCCTGTACGTCTCCGACGTATATTTTCCGCGCGTCAACGGCGTCTCGACGTCGATCCACACCTTCCGCACCGACCTTGCGGCGCTCGGTGTCACGACCACGCTCGTCGCCCCGGACTACCCGGCCGCCAGGCCGACCGACGACGATGCGAACGTCCTGCGCGTGCGCTCGGGCGCGGTGCCTCGCGACCCGGAGGACCGGCGCATGCATCGCGGCGCGCTGCGGGCGACCCTCGCATCACCGGCCCTTCGCGACGTCGATCTGGTGCACATCCAGACGCCGTTCGTCGCGCACTATGCCGGGGCAAGCGCCGCGCGCCGGCTGGGTGTGCCGGTGATCGCCACCTATCACACTTTCTTCGAGGAATACCTGCATCACTACGTGCCGGTCCTGCCGCGTGCCTGGGGTCGGGCCCTCGCGCGCCGCTTCACGCGCTCGCAATGCGCGGCGGTGGACAGCCTGATCGCGCCCTCGGATCCGATGCGCGCTTCCGGGAGCGCCACGGCATCGGGGCGGGCAGGCCGGTGCTGCTG